>NZ_CP030059.1:0-318333 GCF_015291745.1 Bradyrhizobium sp. CCBAU 53351 | reverse complement strand
GGACACGAACAGCGCGATGCAGCCGGAGACGAGCCAGAACGCGACCAGGCTCGCGAAGATCAACGCCTTGATCAGGAACAGGCGCGCGAACCATTTGTCCTGGACGGTGGCAGGATGGCGGCCGATCGTCTCAACCAGCGTCTTTGGCGTGATGCCGGTCGCGGCGATCCAGGCGGCGGGATTGCCCGTCACGCCGCGGCGCAGCTCGGCGATGGCCGTGGAGCGCATCGGCGGCATCCAGCCGAGAGCGTTGGCGAGATCGCCGATTTTGGCCCCGAGATCGAGCATGAAAGCCGGCACCGCGATGCGGAGCCAGCCGGATGTGCCGAACGCGCGGCGGAATTGCCCGATGACGGCGGCCATCGTGACAGGCTCAGCCTGCATGAGATCCCAGCTCATCGCGGTCACGGCGGCATCGCCAATGTCGCGCGTGGCGAGCCAGGCGATGGTGGCCGAAATATCCTCCACCGCGACAGGCTGGAACGGCGTTGCCATCTCCTTGGCCGGCAGATCGAGCGGAAAGGCGGCGAGCGCGCGGAGCATGGCGCTGCCGCCATAGGCTGACGGTACCACGACAAAGCCGGGCCGCAGGACGGCATGTGAAATGCCGGAGGCGGCGATCAAGCGCTCGGCCTCGCGCTTGGTCGTCGCGAAGGCGGTGCGGTCGGCCTCCGCCGTTCCCGGAATCGAGATGTGCACCAGCCTGATTGCGCGACCGCTCTCGCCGATCGCCGCGAGCAGCCGCGTGACGAAATCGCGATGCACGGCGCCCGTATCGCTGCCAGGCCCGTCCTGGAGCACGCCGAGGCAATTCACGACGACGTCGGCTTCACGCTCGCGCAGGAGCCGCGCCAGAGCTGCGGCATCCAGCGAGAGGATCGGCAGCTCGATGTCCAGCGGGCTCATCCTTTGCGCCGGCAACAGGCTGCGTGCAAGGCCTACGACACGAAATCCCCGCGCGCGCAGATCATCGGTGACGAAGCGACCGATCAGGCCGGAAGCACCGAGCACCAGAATGGTTCGCTCACTCATTGCGCCTCTCAAAACGGTTTCGCGATCATCAGCCACAGGATCAGCATCGTCGCGCCGAAGCCGGGGAAGCCGAATGCGAACCAGCGGCGGAACAGGATGAAGTAGCGCTCCGGCAAGGCGGCGCGCTGATCGGCAGCCTGGCGCGCGAGATCGCGCATCTCGATCTGCATGAACACGACGGGGATCCAGAACAGGCCTGCGACGACGTAGAGCGCGAGCGAGGCGAGCAGCCATTGCTCGGTGATCGGCGTCGCCGAGAGCATCATCAGCAGCCCGCCCGTCAGCGGCTGCAGGATCACTGCCGACAGCGTGAAGATCGCATCCGCGACCACCACCACCGAGGCCGTGCGCGCAATGAACGCCACGTCGTTCGTGCGATGCGCCATCAGCATGAAGAAGGCGATGCCGCTTCCGGTGCCGAGGATGACGATGGCGCCGAGCACGTGCAGATATTTTACCAGGAAGTACAGCGTCATGGCTTCTTGGTCGCCACGGGCTTCGACGGGTTCAGCACGCGCGCGAGCGCGTCGCCTGCGGCTTTGACACCGGCCTGGCTCTCGATCAGCCAATGCCCCTCGCCGCCGACCGCGGGCAAGGTGCGAAAATCGGCCTTGCCACCGCTGCCGCGAAACGTATCGGCAAGCGCCTTCGAAAATGCCGGCGAGAAGTAGCTGTCATTGGCCGCAACGAGCCATGTGACGGGGACGCGCGCGCCCCTGCCGAACTCCGCGGCGGCGGCAAGCAGCGTGTGCGGCGCGCAGATCCGGTTCGGCTCGTCATTGGCATGGCCGCCGCGCCCCGGCGCGAATACGGCGATCGCGGAAATCGTCTTCGGATCGGCATTGGCGAGCGCCAGCGCGCCCCAGCCGCCGGCGGAATGGCCGATCACGATGGCGGCTTCCTTGCGAATGAAATCCTGCTTTCGTAAATGCTCCAGCGCGAGCCGGATTTGCTCGGCCGTTGCACGGCCCGAACGCGCATAATCGGCTTCGTCACATCCGCCCTGGTCCTCGACATAGCGGCCGCCGGTCGCGCCGTGGCCGAGCCGCTCCGGCACCAGCACGGCAAAGCCGCGCGCGACCAGGAAGGCTGCGAGCGCGCGGTATTCCGGCTGCGGCATCTGCGCACGACGCAAGACGTTCTGCGTCGAGGCGTGCGCGATCACCGCAAGCCGGAACGGACCCGCGCCGGTGGGGCGAAACAGCAGGGCATGCGCGGCAATGTCGGTATCCGGCGACGGCACCAGCCACTCTTGGCGGCGCAGCGGTTCGCCCTCCTCGCCCGATGGGCCGAACGTGACCTGGGCGCACAGAGGCGACGCAGTCAGCGTGGCCAGCAGAGGCAGGAGCGCGATGGTGTTGAGGAGCCGCATGAATGGCCGAGGGCGAACGCGAATTGCAACAGTCACACTAGTAGGAACGAATCAGGATGGGCGGACTTTCTGCGTCGCCATTGCCGTTCATCCGTTGCCGCAGCTGGAGTTTTGCACCGACGCACGGCGTGCCGGCGCCATTTCAGTTGGCGTCTTGTCTTTTTTCGGTACAACACGGCTTAGATACTGATGCACAAAGTCCACACGTTAACCGATAATTAACGATAGGTCTTGCCGCCGACGCGGCGACTTGGTTTGATTGCGTCCATGAGCACAACCCTGATCGAGGTCCGGCCGGCCAAAGCTGCAGATGCAACTGCGGTGGCGTCCACTCATGACGAAGCCTGGCGTTCCGCCTATCAGGGCATCATTCCCGGCGCTGAGCTGGAAAAGCTCATCAACCGCCGCGGCCCGCAATGGTGGGACAGCGCGATCCGCAAGGGCAGCCGCGTCAGCGTGCTCGTGTTCGGCGACAAGATCGCGGGCTATGCCAATTACGGTCGCAACCGCGCCCGCAGCCTGCATTTCGACGGCGAGATCTACGAGCTTTATTTGCGTCCGGAATTCCAGGGTCTCGGCTTCGGCCGCCGCCTGTTCGCCTCCGCCCGCCGCGACCTGATGCAGAGCGGACTGAAGAGCATGGTGGTGTGGGCGCTCTCGGACAACGACCCGGCGACCGAGTTCTACCGGGCGCTGGGCGGCCGTATGGTGGCGCGCTCGTCGGAGCGGTTCGGGCCGAAGGCGCTCGACAAGGTCGCCTTCGCCTGGACCAATTAAGATCTGGACCAACCAAATTTGGACCAATTGAGCTGCTGAAAGCCTAAGCGGCAGCCGTCCTCCTTCCGTCGATACCGTTCGCCTTCGCGCCGGTGATTTCCGGATTCATTATTTCACAAAAACGCGATGGATCAGCGGGCCAAGCCCGCGTATGACAGCGCCAAAATCGGCTGCCGGGCGCGATTTTACCTCGGCAACAACGGAGCCTTGAATGCGTATCGATGCGATCTCGATCGGGAAGAACGTACCGCACGAAGTCAACGTCCTCATCGAAGTCCCCGTGGGCGGCGAACCGATCAAATACGAGATGGACAAGGAGGCCGGCACGCTGGTGGTCGACCGCTTCCTCTACACGCCGATGCGTTACCCCGGTAACTACGGCTTCATTCCGCACACCCTGTCGGATGATGGCGACCCCTGCGACGTCCTGATCGTCAACACCCGCGCCATCATTCCCGGCGCCGTCATGAGCGTGCGCCCGGTCGGCGTGCTGTTCATGGAGGATGAAGCCGGCGGCGACGAGAAGATTCTGGCGGTGCCGTCGTCGAAGCTCACGCAGCGCTACGACAAGGTGAAGTCGTACTCCGACCTGCCCGACATCACGCTGCAGCAGATCCAGCACTTCTTCGAGCACTACAAGGATCTCGAGAAGGGCAAATGGGTGAAGATCCTGCGCTGGGGCGGCCCCGAAGAAGCGCACAAGCTGATCCTCGAAGGCATGGATCGCGAGAAGAAGAAGAAGGGCTGAGTTCTTTTTCCTGGACGCGCCGCGTCCGGGACACGAGAGTTCGCCTACACCGCCGGCTTCCGCAGCCCGGCGATCGCGCAGGCCGCGCGCAGCGTGTTCACCAGCAGGCAGGCCACCGTCATCTGACCGACGCCGCCCGGCACCGGCGTGATGGCGCCGGCAACCCCGAGCGCTTCCTGATAGGCGACGTCGCCGACGAGGCGCGTCTTGCCGTCTTCCTTGGGGATGCGATTGATGCCGACATCGATCACGGTCGCACCCGGCTTCAGCCAGTCGCCGCGCACCATCTCCGCCTTGCCGACCGCGGCATAGACGAGATCGGCCTGCTTCACGAGGCCGGGCAGGTCGCGCGAGCGCGAATGCGCGATCGTCACCGTGGCGTTCTCGTTCAGCAGCAATTGCACCAGCGGGCGACCGACCAGATTGGAGCGGCCGATGACGATGGCGTTCATGCCTTCCAGCGAGGCGTGCACGCTCTTGGTCAGGATGATGCAGCCGAGCGGCGTGCAGGGCGACAGCGCCTGGAAGCCTCCGGCGAGCCGGCCGGCATTGTTCGGATGCAGACCGTCGACATCCTTGGCGGGATCGATGGCGTTGATGACGGCTTCGGTGTTCAGCCCCTTCGGCAGCGGCAGCTGCACTAGGATGCCATGCACGGCCGGGTCGTTATTGAGCTTTGCGACCAGCGCCAGCAGATCTGCCTGCGAAACGTCGGCCGGCAGCTTGTGCTCGAACGAGGCCATGCCGGCGGCCTGGGTCTGGGTGTGCTTGGAACGGACATAGACCTCGCTGGCGGGGTCGCTGCCGACCAGGACCACGGCGAGACCCGGCACCAGATTGTGCTCGCGCTTGACCCGGGCGACCTCCTCAGTGACGCGCGCCCGAAGCTCCGCGGCGATGACTTTCCCATCGATGATTTTGGCGGTCATGTCAGTTCCTCAGTCTGTCGATTTGGCGTCAGCCGATTTGGCCTGGACGAGCTGGCGCAGGGCTTCGCCGAGCCGCACCGGATCGCCGTCGACCGCGATCTGCTTCAGCCGCGAGGTGGCTCCCGACAGGAGCCTCACGCTGGCCTTGGGCACGCCAAGCGATTTCGCCAGCAGGACCAGAACGGCCTTGTTGGCCTCGCCGCCATCGGCGATGGCGCGCACCCGCACCTTGAGCACGCTGCGGCCGTCGGCCAGCTGCTCGATCCCGTCGATGTCGTCGCGACCGCCGCGCGGCGTCACCCGCAGCGCGATGCTGATACCGGAGGCCCCGTAGCGCCAAGGTTCCTTGTGAGCTTGCTTGCGAGCTTCGTTCGCGACCAAGGCGCTCCAGCCCGCTCAGATCACGTTGGGGTAGATGTAGTACAGGATCACCCGCTCGATGAACATGATGAGCAGGATCAGGATGATCGGCGAGATGTCGAGGCCGCCGAGGCTGGGCAGGAAATTGCGGATCGGCGCCAGCACCGGCTCGGTGATTCGGTACAGGAACTCCGCCACAGCCGACACGAACTGGTTGCGGGTGTTCACGACGTTGAAAGCGATCAGCCAGGACAGGATCGCAGACGCGATCAGCAGCCAGACGTAGAGGTCGAGCACGATGATGACGATGTCGAGAACGGCACGCATGATTTTTCAGGGCTCTGGCTTTTGAAGACTGCGGCTTTTGAAGACTGGCTGCGGGCGGAAGTGACGCCTTTTGCTAGATATCGGTTCCCCCCCGCCCAAACAAGGGAAGTCGGCACCCCGAATGGCTAAAACCGGGCGACACCCGTCCTTGACTTGACCTTGGCGGGGACTTAAATGGCGCCCGGTTGTCGGCCGCGTTTACCAGAGCGGCCAGCAAAGGGGCCATAGCTCAGCTGGGAGAGCGCGTCGTTCGCAATGACGAGGTCGGCGGTTCGATCCCGCCTGGCTCCACCAGCCTTCGTAGGCTGCGCCTGCTTCGGCTCGGCAAGCCCTTTCGTAGCGAAGGCTGCCGCGGCGTAGCCCGCAGGTCGAAGCCGGGCTCTCTCCGATCTCCCCTTACCTCCCCGTAAACCGCGGCGGCCGCTTCTCCATGAAGCTCGCCACCCCCTCCCGGAAATCGCTGCCGGCCAGCGCCACCATCATCTCACGGTTGGCTTCGATCGTTGCCTCGGCCAGGGACTGGAACGGCACCTCGTAGAGCTGGCGCTTGATCACGGCCATCGCACTCGGCGAGACGAAATCAGCGAGATCGCGGGCATAGGCGTAGGTCTCCTCGCGCAGCTTGTCGGGCGCGCAGAGCCGATTGACCAGCCCGATCCGAAAGGCTTCCTCGCTCGAGACGCGCCGCGCCGATAGCAACAGATCCATCGCGTTGGCATGACCAACGATGCGCGGCAGCATCCAGCTGATACCGTGCTCGGCAATCAATCCGCGCCGCGCGAAGGCCGTGGTGAACACCGTGTTGTCGGCGGCAAAGCGCAGGTCGCAATACAGCGCGTGGACGAGGCCGATGCCGGCGGTGGCGCCATTGAGCATGGCAATGACCGGCTTCTTGATCGACGGATAGAAGCCATAGCGCGTCTGCCAGTCCGGCCGGCGGTTCATGTCGAAGGGCGGCAGGTTCGACGCCCGCCTGATATCATCGGGGTCGAGTCCCTTCAAAGCATCCATATCGGCGCCAGCGCAAAACGCGCGGCCCGCGCCGGTGAGGATGATGACGCGAACATTGTCGTCGGCGCTTGACGCTTCCATCGCGTGACGCACGTCGCGCTCCATGGTGGGCGTCCACGCATTCATGCGATCAGGGCGGTTGAGCGTGATGGTCGCGATCTTGTCGCTGACGTCGTAGAGAATGTGCTCGTAGGCCATGGCGCTCTCCCTTGTTCGCCGGCACGCATTGGTGCGCGCGCGTTGGCGGAGAGCCTAGCATATCAAGGATGGAGGCAGCGACTTGCGCCAAGGACCTGCGCCAAGGACTTGCGCCAAGAACTCGCGCCAAGAACTCGCGGCAAGGCGCGGGTTACTCGGCGGCTTGCGCCAGCACGGGCCGGCGCGCCAGCCAGCCGTCGATGAAATGGTCGAGCCAGGCGCGCTCTGCGGCATCGTACACGGCACGATCCGCGAAATGATGATGTCGCTGCCGCGCACCGGGCGCGCTGAAGCCGTCATAGCCCCGCGTGGTCCAGCGATGCATCATTGCGTAGGTCACATCGGGATGAAACTGCACGCCGAAGGCATTGCCGGCGCGGAACGCCTGCACCGGAAAATCATCGCCTTCCGCCAGCAGCTCGGCGCCGACAGGCAGCTCGAATCCCTCGCGATGCCAGTGATAGACCTGCGCCGGCCAGGCCGGGCAGAGCGCGTGACCCGCGGCTGTGGGGCGGATCGGGTAATAGCCGATCTGGGTCAGCCCATCGGCATGCGGCGCGACGCGCGCCCCGAGCTGCATCGCGAGCATCTGGGCTCCAAGGCAGATGCCGAGGAACGGCCGCTGCTCGCGCAGCGGAATTTCGATCCAGTCGATCTCGCGGCGAATGTAATCGTCGGAATCATTGGCGCTCATCGGACCGCCGAAAACCACGGCGCCGGCGTGCTGATCGAGCGTCTCGGGCAGGGGATCGCCGAAGCGGGGACGGCGGATGTCGAGGCGATGGCCCAGCGCGCGGAACGCATTGCCGACGCGGCCCGGGGTCGAGGATTCCTGATGCAGGATAATGAGAACCGGCAGGCCGCTCGCCGAATCAGAGGCAGCCGCGCCAGGCGCCCTTCGCGGGAAGGGCACCACCTCTGCGCCACCAAACCTGTCCGTCCGGAACGACATTGCCCTTGCGAAAGCTATTGGTTCAGACCGCCAGCATAACTAAGCGATCGTTAATTTCGTGTGAGTTCGCGCACACACCCAAGAGGAAGCAAGCTCCGGGCCAATACGGACACTGGGGGCTCTCAGCGCCTCTGCCTCTGGAACCGACTGGTGGCGGCCAGGATGAAGCCCCGCGGGAAGAAGCGCAGCGCAAACGGCACGATCTTGATGCCCAGACCGGGCAGCACTGCCCGTTTATTGGCCATCAGGCCACGATAGGCCTCCTGCGCGACATCGGCTGCAGACACATTGAGCAGGGCCGTATCGTGCTGCGACCCGACACCGGCGCGCGCCTGGAATTCGGTGGGCACGGGGCCCGGGCAAAGCACGGTGACGCGAACGCCGCGCGGCGCGAGCTCCGCGCGCAGCGCTTCGGTGAAGGATATTACGTAGGCCTTGGAGGCATAATAGACGGCCATGCCGGGGCCGGGCAAAAAGCCCGCGACCGACCCGACATTGAGCAGACCACCCTTGTTCCTGATGAGCTGATCGGCAAAGCGCAGCGACAAATCCGTCAGGGCCCGCACGTTGACATCGACGATCCCGATCTGCGTATCGCGATCGCGCTCGATGGCATCGCCGAACACGCCGAAGCCGGCATTGTTGACGAGGTGATCGAGCTCGACGCCTTCGGCGGCGAGCCTTGCAGCGATCTTCTCTCCGGCATCCGGGACCTCGAGATCGCAGGCGATCACGATCGGCTTCTTGCCGCCCTTGGCAACGAGTTCGCTCGCGAGCGCCTCCAATCGATCCGCGCGCCGCGCCGTCAATGCCAGGCGATGTCCGTTGGCGGCAAATACGCGCGCCAGCTCCGTGCCTATGCCCGCCGAGGCACCGGTGATCAACGTTACCCGCTCAATCACGATCGAAGTCTCTTGAATTGAAGTCTTTGGCCCCGCAATGGCTGAACGAGAGCATAAGCCGTGCGCGACAGGCAAGCGGCGTTGGCGGAATGGCGGCTTGAGCGGGCGACAGGGGGGCAGGAAGGACAGGGATTTGCTGGCGAATCCGCCAGAACGGGGACGGCCGGCGATTACATTAAAGTTTCGTCATGTGGCTCGCAGGCCACGCCATCCGCCGGGCGGGACGGGTCAGCCGCCGACGGCGCCATTCTTCACCTGACCGCCGACGCGCTCCGCAACGAAATGCTTCAATTCGATCCGCTCGCGCTGGGAAATCCCGAGCAGATCGGAGGCGCGCCAGACGACGTTGTCCTCGAACTCGCTGACCTGGCCGTCGGCATAGACCAGCTCCCACATCATCCGGACGATGCGCTTGCGACCCTCTTCGTCGAGCGAGCGCATGATCACACTGGTGAAGTGATAGAGGTCCACCGCCTCGCCCTCGACCTCGGTGGCGTCCGCGATCAGGCGATCCGCCGTGCCGTGATCGAGCCCAAAATGGCTTTCGATCAGGCTGTGCAGCTTGCGCCGCTCGGCGGCCGTCGGCTGGCCGTCCAGCGAGACCACATGGACCAGCAGCGCCGTGGCCGCCAGCCGATAATCGCTGTCGCCGAAGCTGCGGCTCTGGTCGTGGGGAGCGACAATGTCGGCGATGAATTGGCGCAGGCCGTCGAGCATAAGGTCCTACCGAAATCGATGCCGCCGCGGGGAGCGCGGCTGTTAACAGCATTATATGAGCAGGAAACTCAACCGGCGCAACGTGCGTCAGTTCCGCGCGCCGGATTACGTTTCGGCAATATGGGCGCTGGCATTCCGGGGCGCGTAAAGCGCGAATCCGGAATGACGATCCAAAGCTCAAGGAATCTCGTACACCACCATCTTGTCCGCGATGCCGCGCAGCGCCGCCTGTTTCTGGATCGGCGTGATTTCGCGCTGCTTCAGCACCTCGGCAACCGCGGGCGCGTCCAGCACCGGGCCGGTGATGTGGATCTCCTGCGCGGTCGACAGGCTCTGCACGCGGGCGGCGATATTGACGGTCTGGCCGAAATAATCCTGCCGCTCGTTGAGCATCACCGCGAGGCACGGGCCTTCATGGATGCCGATCTTGACGATGAGATCGTCGGTGCCGCGCTGCTTGTTGAGCTCATCCATGGCCGCGCGCATCCGCAAGCCTGCGACGATGGCGTGCTCGGGTCTGACGAAGGTCGCCATCACGGCATCGCCGATGGTCTTCACAACCGCGCCCTTCTCGGAGGAGATGATCTCGAGCAGCGCATGAAAATGCGCGCGCACGAGGTCGAAGGCGGCGAGATCGCCGACCCGCTCATAGAGCGCGGTCGAGCCCTTCAGATCTGTGAACAGGAAGGTGAGCGAGGTGATCTGGAGCCGCTGATCGAGACTGAGATTGTCCGCCTTGAACACATCGCGGAAGGTCTGGTTCGACAGCATCCGCTTGGCGGTGAGGAACGGCTTGCGCTTGCCGATGAGGTGGTGAAGCGCCTCGGCCGCGATGAACACCGACGGCAGCACGCGCACGCCGGCCTGGTTCTCCAGCGACAGCCGCAGCGGACCGGGCCGCATGGTCGTGGTCCCGGTCGGGGCCTGCACCTTGTTGTACATGATGGCGAGCTGCTGACGGTCCCTGGTCGGCTCGCCCTGCACGTCGATGAAATGAGCGGCGTGCGTCACCGGCTCGAAGATGATGACGAAGTCATTGGGCAGCTGCAGCGACATGGTCGCCTTCTCGCCCGCCGGCAGCTCCATCGTATCGAGCGTCACTTCGTTGGCCAGCGCCGCGAAGGATTCCTTGTTGAAGTCGACGCCGGAGCTCCAGAACACCTGCTTGAAATAGTCCCAGACCGGAAGCGTATCGGGGTCATGGGCCGCGATTCGGCGGACACGCGGGTTCACCGTGAAGGAGACCTCGACTTGGTCGTCGACGGAGGCCTTGTAACCGCAGGCGCAGAGGGCGCAATGATAGTCGTCGGGCTTGAGCGCCTTGAGCGTCGAGTGCGCGCCGAGCACGCCGCCGCACCCCGGGCACAGCACGTTCCAACCGAGATCGAACAGCCCGAGCCGCGCCGAATGCAGGAAGGCGGAGATCGCGTGCTCTTCGTCGAGGCCGTGCGCCGTCGAGAAATCGAGGACATTGACGCGGTTGAGCTCGTGATCCTCGCCATCCTCGATGAGGTGCACGATCGCATCGACCACCTTCGCGTCGGCGGTCTGCTTCAGAACGGAGAACTGGGCCTGGATGTCGCTCATGGCGAGACTCTATCTAGGGTGGACCACGCCATCGGCCAGACGAGAGACCCGTCACCGACGCGTGATGCGGAACATGGGCGAATGGTCCGGCTGGGTCGTGACCACGCCGAGCGGGATCACGGGATCGGCCTGATCGGCGAGTTCGACACGGAACGCACCGATCAGCCGGGCCAGCGCCAGCACGGATTCGGCTTGCGCGAACGGTGCGCCGATGCAGACGCGCGGACCCGCGCCGAACGGCAGATAAGCGAAGCGGTCGGGCGCCTCCGCCGACATGAAGCGCTTTGGAATGAACGCGTTCGGCTGATCCCACAGCTTCTCGTGCCGGTGCAGCAGCCAGGGCGCGATCATGATGATGTCGCCCTTGCCGATCTCGATTCCGGCCGCATTGTCCTTCTCGCGCGCGGCACGCGCGACCAGGAACGCCGGCGGATAGAGCCGCATGGTCTCATCGATCACCGCGCGGGTGAATTTCTGCCGGTCAATGTCGGCGATGCTGTCGAGATGCTCGCCGCGCGCTTCGGAGGCAATCTCCTCCTGCGTGTCCGGATCGAGCGCGAGCAGATAGAGCGCCCAGAACAGCGCCGTCGCCGTGGTCTCGTGACCCGCAAGGATCATGGTCGCGACCTCGTCGACGAGCTGCTCGTCGGAAAAGCCCTTGCCGGTTTCAGGATCGCGCGCCGCGTCCATGAGATCGAACAGGTCCCGCGGCGGCGCGCCGTCCTTCTTGCCGGCCCCGCGCCGCTCGGCGATCAGCATGGCGACGAACTCGGTCCAGCGCTGGCGGAAACGGGCGCGGGCAAAATCCATCGGGCTCGGCCACGACACCGGCAGCACCATGTCGAGAAGATATGGGCGCCCCAACCGCGCGGCATATTCCATGATGAAATTGCGCAAGGTCGCGCCATGCCGGTCCGTGCCGAACGAGAACATCGTGCGCCCGGCGATCTCCAGCGTCATGCGCTGCATGATCTCGCGCAGGTCGAGGTCTTCGCCCGTGCGCGCATCCAGCTTGGCGATGGTCTCGTCGAGCACCGCCGTCATGTGCGGAACGAGATTGGCAGTGGCGCGCGGCGTGAAGGCCGGCGCGAGGGTGCGGCGCTGGAACGTCCAGGAATGGCCTTCCGCGATCAGAAGGCCGTCACCCAGCACGGGACGCAGCATGCGAATGCCCGCCGGCGTGCGCGTATAGTTCTCGTAGTTGGTCAGCAGGACATGCCGGATCGCGTCCGGCTGGTTCAGGATGAAGCTGTTGCGGAGGAAGAAGCGGCCCTTGATGACGTCTTCCTCATAGGCGCGCTGTCCCCAGGTCGCGATCATGTTCTGCCGGATCACGGCAAGCCGGCCGAAGAACGACATGTCGTCGGGCGCACGCGGGGGAGCCGGAGGGATGATGGGCCGACGCACGCTGGCGATATTCATGGCTCTCTCCCGCTGATGTGACGCAGGCAACAGCTAATAAGTCAGCTCGGCAATCGCAATCCTGTTCTCGGAAGCGGGCCAGGCCCGCGCCACAATCCGCTCTTCGCCGAATTGAGCCACGATGTTACGTCCAACCTCGCCGGCCGCAAGCCGCAATGTTGCCGCCGAATCCGTCGGCACGCCCGGCTTGACGTCGGCCGGCTGCTTTCCGTCGAATAGAACCACGTCCCGCGGCAGGCCGAAATAGCCGCGCGGCCGCGACATGATGACGACCGCGCCGGCGTCCTTGTCGGCCGGCCCGAGCGGCCGTGCGGCGCGCAAATGGACGACGTCGGACGAGCGCGGGAACGGCGAGCGATAGATGTGCGTGATCGGCGCGCCAGGCGACGTCAGCACGATTTCGAGCGACCAGGAGGGATCGACCGGCGCGGGGCCCCAGCGACCGTCGGCGCCGGTCTGCGCGCTGTACACTGCGCCGTCCTTGCGCTCACCGGTATCAGGATCGACGCGGAAGACATCGACGGTTGCACCCGCGACCGGACGGTTGGTCGACACGCCGCCGGGCGTACCCGTGACCAAGCCGCCCAACTTCACATTGGCTTCCGGCAGGATCGCGATGCGCGCGGGCTCGCGGCCGGCAATGAACTTGTAGATCTCGCGGAACGCCCTCGGGTGGAACGCCACCTCGCGATGGTCGAGCGCACCGAGCACGAGGTTGGTTGCGCCCTTCAGCTCCGGCCCTTCATTGGTGACGCCGGTCGGCGTGCCGGGCTTGCCGATGAAACGGCCATCGGCCTGGGCGTATTTGTCCATGCCGTCGCTGCGCAGCGTCAGGAAGGCGACGCCCGGCGTCACCTCGCTCTCGCCCTCGTTCAGGCCGCGCAGAAATGGGCCGCGGCCGTTGAACTCGTTGTTCTGCTGATCGTCGGTTGCGAACACGCCGTGATTGGGCGTGCCGCACAAAACGGCGTGGCTGACATCGGCGACACCGCCGTTCTTGATGACGTTGCGGATCGCATTGCCGCCGCGCGAGCTGCCGACCAGTGCGACCCGCGCCGCGCCGGTCCGGCGCTTCAGCTCGGCGATGGCAGCCGTGAGCTCGCGGCGCTGGTCCTCGGTGGAGGAGCGGTTCGCCTGCTCGACCTTGTCGTCGGTACGCGCATTGGGATCGGTGAAATTGATCGCCATCATGCGATCGCGCGCGACGCCGTTGGATTCCATCCGCCACAGCGTGGTCATCCAGAGCGCGTCGTAGTCGCCATTGCCGTGCACGAACAGGATCGGCGGCACCTCATTGCCCGGCGTAGCCGGCGCGGCCTGGGCGAATGCCCCGGTCCGCAAGCTCGCAGTTGCGAAGGGCAAGCTGCCAGCCCCCAGCACGATCGTCCGTCGTGACAGCTTCATCTGTTCCTCCCCGGCAAACCGCCTCTTTGCACCGCTTATAGCGGCCTAACCACTGGACAGCGAAGGACTTTCGCAGGCATCAAAGAAATTGCCGGAATCGCCCGAAACCCGTTCTGCCAGCCCATATGGAAGGGGATATGACCGAGCAGCCAAACCGTCAGAAAATGGCCGCCGACGGCATCACCGCGCCGTTGCGCTACACCGTGTTCCGGCGCATCTGGCTCGCCAGCCTGCTCTCCAATCTCGGCCTGCTGATCCAGGGCGTGGGCGCGGCCTGGGCGATGACGCAGATGGCGGCATCGGCCGACCAGGTTGCGCTGGTGCAGACCGCCCTGATGCTGCCGATCATGCTGATCTCGATGCCGGCCGGCGCCATCGCCGACATGTATGACCGCCGCATCGTCACGCTGGTCTCGTTGATGATTGCTTTGATCGGCGCAAGCGCGCTCACCGTGCTGGCCGGCCTCAACCTGATCAGCCCCGAATTGCTTCTGGCCTTCTGCTTCGTGGTCGGCAGCGGCAACGCGCTGTTCGGCCCGGCATGGCAATCTTCGGTCAGCGAGCAGGTGCCGCCCGATGCGCTGCCTTCGGCCGTCGCGCTGAACGGCATCAGCTACAACATCGCGCGCAGCTTCGGTCCCGCGGTCGGCGGCGTCATCGTCGCCGCCCTCGGCGCTGTCGCGGCCTTCGCCTGCAACGCGATCCTTTATCTGCCGCTGCTGGTGGTGCTACTGCTCTGGCGGCGCAGCACCGAGCCCTCCCGGCTGCCGCGCGAAAAGCTCAACCGGGCCATGGTGTCGGGCTTCCGCTACATCACCAATTCGCCGCCGATCAAGATCGTGCTGTTGCGCACGCTGGTGATGGGCCTGATCGGCGGCGCCATCATGGCGCTGATGCCGCTGGTCGCGCGCGACCTCCTGCATGGCGGCGCGCAGACCTACGGCATCATGCTCGGCGCCTTCGGCATGGGCGCCGTGATCGGCGCGCTGAACATCCACGAATTGCGCAAGCGCATGAGCGGCGAGGCCGCGATCCGCGCCTGCACCATCTCGATGGCGTTCGCGATGGCTGCGCTCGCCCTCAGTACGGAGCCGGTGCTGACGGCGGCGGCGCTGGTGCTGGCCGGCGCGGTCTGGATGGCTGCGATTGCACTGTTCAATATCGGCGTGCAGCTTTCGGCGCCGCGCTGGGTCGCCGGCCGCTCGCTCGCGGCGTTCCAGGCCTCGATTTCCGGCGGCATCGCCATCGGCGCCTGGGGCTGGGGCCATCTCACCGACTATGCCGGTGTCGAGGTCGCGCTGCTGACCGCGGCTGGCCTGATGCTGATCTCGCCGCTGCTCGGGCTTTGGCTGACGATGCCGCGCGTCGGTGCCCGCAACGAGGATGCCGACGTGCTCGCCGACCCCGAGGTGAAGCTGTCCCTGACCGGGCGCAGCGGCCCGCTGGTGGTCGAGATCGAATATCGCGTCGCGCAGGACAACGCGCGCGCCTTCCACAACGTGATGCAGGACGTGCAGCTCTCCCGCCAGCGCAACGGCGCCTATGGCTGGTCGATCGCCCGCGACATCGCCGATCCTGAATTGTGGACGGAGCGCTACCACTGTCCGACCTGGTTCGACTATCTGCGCCAGCGCAACCGCTCGACCCAGAGCGAACGCGCGCTGCACCAGGAGGCGATCGCCTTCCACATCGGCCCCGAGCCGGTGCGGATCCGCCGCATGCTGGAGCGCCCGTTCGGTTCGGTGCGCTGGAAGGAAGACACGCCGGACCGCGCCAGCGCCGAGGTGCTGCCGGTGGTCGCGACCGCAGCGGGAAGCAGCACGTAGACGTCGTCATTCCGGGGGGCGCCGTCAGGCGCGAGCCCGGAATGACCATCACTGCCCGTGCTCGGTCAGCACCTTGTCGCAGCCTTTGCTCAGCTTCGTGCGGTTCTGCTTCAGGCAGGCGAGCACGGCGCCATCGCCATTGTTCATCACGGCACGGCAGAAGCGCGAGACATCGCGCGCGCAGGCATCATGGCCGGGCTGCTGTTGGGCGGAGGCGCTCGATGCGCACAGGAGCAGAGAAATAACGAAAAGAAATCTGGTCATCGCGTAATGCCTCTTGCCCGGAAGGACGTGCGGGGAAGCTAGTGCGATGATCCCACACCTGCAACGCTTTATTGCGAGCAGGAGCCGCGCCGCCGCGTGGCCCCGGCTTGACGCCGGGGCACATCGCGAAGGGAGCTGATCACACGACGATGTGGTCGTGCGCTGTTACTGACTGTCCTGGGCGTCAGCGACCTTGCGCGAGGCGCCCTTGGCGAGATCCTTGTCCATCACCGCGCGGCAGCCGGCGCTCAGGTCCGAGCGATGCTTCATCATGCATGCCGTGATCTTCGGGATGTTGGGGATTTCCGACGAGCACAGGCGGAAGGCATCGCCGGTGCACATCTGCTGCGCCTCGGCCGAGAAGGCGAAGCTCGAGGTCGTCGAGATCAGAGAGACGATGGCGGCAAAGCCCAGAGCCAGGCTTGTGTCGCGGATCCTGCTGGTCAACGACCTGGTGTTCAGAGACGTGGTGCTAAAGGACCTGGTGTCAGAGGACTTGGTGTCAGAAGACTTGGTCATTTGAGGCTCCCATTGGCGCCGTCGCAACGGCGCCCGTTGTTGATGGGAACTACGATGCTCCAGCAAAACAGTTTCCACTGTGATGACAGTCACGCGGCCCGCCTCGATTGTGATCTCAGTCACATTGGCGCACCGCCCTGAAATTCCTCCACAACCGCCGTCGTGTTGGTGTCACGTTAACTGTTACTTCGCATTAATGGCTCGTCGCGCGGGAAATTCCGCAGGTTTGGTTGCGTAATTGGAAAGAGTAGCGATGCGTAATGCGTTGGGCCTGATGCTGGCCAGTGTAGTTGCGGCGGTCGTGATCGCCGCCGGCGGTTGGTTTTATTATTCCGCGCGCGCCGATCAGGGCGCTCCCAAGACAATTGCCGCCCGTGCTGCCGATCCGTTGCCGGCGCCGGCGAAGCTCGCCGCCAGGGATGACGTCGAGACCACCGCGACGGTTGCGGCCAAGCCGGCGGCGATGGCCCAGGCGCCTGCGCCCGCTCCCGTCATGCCGGTGCAGCCGAAGCAGGCCTGCGCCAATCCGAATGCGCTGGGCGTCTCCCGCGTTGTCGAGATCGACACCACCGGCGGCCCCGGCTTCGGCTTCGATCATTTCAAGCAGTTCGACTTCCTCACCGAGAAGGAGGTCGTGCTGACCTTCGACGACGGTCCCTGGCCCGTGAACACGCCGAATGTGCTGAAGGCGCTCGCGGATGAATGCACCAAGGGCCTGTTCTTCTCGGTCGGCAAGCACGCGACCTATCATCCGGAAATCCTGCGCCAGGTGCTGGCCCAGGGCCATACGGTCGGCACGCACACCTGGTCGCACGTCAATCTGAACGGCAAGAAGATGACCGAGCAGATGGCCAAGGACGAGGTCGAGAAGGGCATCAGCGCGGTGAAATTCGCGCTCGGTGCCAACCCTGCGCCGTTCTTCCGCTTCCCGCAGCTTCAGCATAATCCGGCGATCGTGAGCTATTTCGGCACCCGCAACGTCGCGATGTTCTCGACCGACGTGGACTCCTTCGACTTCCGCAAGGGCGCCACGCCGGAGAAGATCGTCGAGACGGTGATGACGCGGCTGGACAAGCTCGGCAAGGGCATCGTTCTGATGCACGATTTCCAGAAGAACACCGGCATCGCCCTGCCGACGCTGCTCGCGCGGCTGAAGGCCGGCGGCTACAAGGTCGTGCAGATGAAGGCCAAGGCGCCGCTGCAGACGCTGCCGGAATATGACGAAGCGATCATGAAGGACATGAAGGTGCCGACCGCGAGCACGAATACGCGTCCGATCTCGAGCGTGGTGCAGACGGTCTCGCAGTAAACGCGACCACCAAGGCGGGAATGCGCATGGCCGGGCTTTTGCCCGGCCATTTGCTTTGGGCAGGCAGCTTACCAATAGATGCCGTGGCGGTGCAGCTCGCTGATGATGCGGCGCTCGGTCCAGCTGCGCTTGGGCTTCGGCTTGTCCGCCCTTGCGGTCTTCCTGGTGGCGGGCTTGGCCGTCGCGGCGGGCGCCGCGGCGGTGGCAGGCGCGGCCGCCGCAGGTGCGGCCGTGGTGGCCGGTGGCGCGGAGAGCGACACGGCCGGCGGACGGTCGGAATATTTCGGCGCCTCGGTGGCCGGCGCTGGCTCGCTCACTTGTGCCGTAGTCGCCGACGTCGGCGTGGTCAGCGGAGCCGGTGCCTGAGCGCCTGACGCTGACAGCGACAGGCTGCGGGAGCCGTCCGCCTGGGCGGATGCGGCGGTCAGGACCATGGCGGCAACCAGAATGATCTTGCGCATGTGAAAGTCTCCCCGTGTTGGCGTGACCGGGACATTACGGGGGATGCGCGTGGGGTTAAGTGATTGGCCTCACACAATCGCGGTACAATTTCGAACCGGCCGGCTGCGCTCAACACCCGCGCCGATACACCCGCAGAGTCACGTCCGGAAAGCTCTTGCTGTCGAGCAGGCAAACGCCCTTCTCCGCGTCCATGCGGGCGATGAGCTCATCGCCGACGCGCGGCCCGACCAGCGTGTGCTGGATCGAGCTCGAGAGCACGAGAATCTCCGACTTCAACAATGCATCGCCCGTTTCCTGCGCGCTCCGGAAATACAGCTCGTCGCGTACGACGAGATTCATCTTCGCCTGCGCCGCGTAGAGCTGGATGGCCGCCGACGTCACCGGATAAGGGCTGGAGAAGCCGACATAGAGCGGGCCGGGCGCTTGCGGCTTGATCTCGCGCAGCAGCGACCAGAGCCGTCCGGTCGCGCGGCGGATGCTCTCCTGCTGCTGCGCGCTGAGCGGTGTCGCCGTGCTGATCTGACCGATGACGACGTGCCTGAGAAAGAGCTGAAGAACAAAGGCGAGCGCCAGCACCCGACAGGCGGTGAGAAGGTAGCGGCGGATGTCGTTGCGGAGGCCGAAACGGATGAGCAGCTCTTCAATGAGCGCCATGCTGGCGCAGCCGTTGAGCACCATCGCGACGATGAACACGCCATAGAACATCGCGCCGAAATAATAGGTCTTGATCGCCGCGACGGAGGGAATGGCATAGGCGATCAGCACAGCCGCGAGCAGAACGACGGCGTCGCGCAGCGCGGCGCTTCCGCAGATGACCGCCAGCACCAGACGCAGCAGCATCAGGCCCGTCCCGATGGCGAACCAGTAATGCAGGCCGAACTGACCTTCTCCGCCGATCGAGAAGCGCAGCAAACCGGCCGAGAAACTTTCGCCTGTCGTCCAGAGGTCGCGCTGACCGACGAAAACGTGAAGGATGTAGGTGACGGTCTCGACCAGTGCAGGCCCGATCAAGAGGGCCGTTGTCGCAAGCAGCGGCAGCACGAACCACAGCAGCGCAGCGAGCGCCTTGCGGATCGAGATGCGCAATCCGCCCGCCTCCAGGCAATCGACGAACAGCCGGATCGCAAATGAACTGCCGAGCAGAGCGAGCGTGGCAAAGAACGCGGTCGGCTTGATGCTGACGGCCAGTGCGCAGGCAATGCCGAGACCGGCCAGGGCACGTGCGCTCCGATCGAGCACGCCGCGGTGAACGATCGCCCCGGCAGCAAGGCCAATGGCAAGACCCGACGGCAGATCCGGTCGCGCCTCGGTCACCGTGTGCCACAGCACCGGGACGCAAGCGACCGCGATCAGGCACGCCGCGATCTCGAGCACCGGCCGCCGCCACGCCAGCCAGACGATCCCGAGCAGAAATGCAAAGACCAATACGGCGTGGACGAGATAAGGCCCGATGAAGCTGCCGGGAAACAGCGCAAATCCCGTGATCGCCACCATCGTCGAAAACGGCGCGTGGTCGTGAAGCAGAGTCCAGCTACTTGCGGCGATGCTCCGGTCACCGACCGCATTCATCCACCTGATGGCATCCAGGAAATAGGAGACGTCGTCATAAAGCGGGGGAACGGACAACCGCCCGCGCAGCTGCGAGGTATCGAGCGATCTCGCGGCGACGATGGCGGTGATGCCGGCGGTGAGACTGACGAAGCCGAAGATCCGCAGCCATGCAATCCAATTCGTCCTGGCCGTCGTCTCGGTACCCACCACTTGCCCCGTTGCGCGCATTTCCGTCCCCACGCATCGTAGTGACACGAGGGCGGAGCGCAACGCGCGGGCCGGCCTCAAGGAGCAAAGCGCTGGCGCTGGTTGGAAGGACCGGGATGAACCGAGGCGCTGGTGCCGCAAGAGGGATTCGAACCCCCGACCCCGTCATTACGAATGACGTGCTCTACCGACTGAGCTATTGCGGCGAACCCTGCCGGGGCCCGGGCGATGCCGGCCCCGATACGCGCGCTCCTGATATCGGGCATGGCCCGAATTGGCAAGGACAAGCCGGCTTCGAAATGCGGCTCACGCGCCCCAGCGGGACCAGAATCCGCGCCAGCCGCCGGCCTGGGCCTTGGGCGTGCCGATTTGTTCCGTAAATTCATCGCTCGGACCCTCGTCGTCGATCCCGGGATCGTCGGGAGCCCGGACGATCGGGACGACCGCGGGAATCGGCGCCGGCGCGGGTTTGCCGAGATCGGCGCGGGTCCGGAACACCGGTGTCGCCGCCGGCGGCGATGATTCGGCGGGCTCGGGAGCCGGCTGGACCGGTTCGGCGGCGGCCACTGCGGCCGGCTCTTCTTTGGCGTTCGGAGGCGAATTGTCCTGGGCGGCCGGCACGGGGGCTGGCTCGGGCTCGACTGCTGCCGGTTCCGCCGGGCTTTCGCTGGGAGCCACCGTCACGCGCTTCGGCGGCGGGGCCGCCAGCATGGCCTCCTCGAAGGCCGAGGATTCGATCGTGGTGCCTTTGTCCGAGGGCAGGCTGGCGACCGGCGTCTGCCACTGGAACGCATCGAGCCGGCCGGTGACCGGGGAGACCGGGCGCCAGCGGTCGCTGACGTAACCGTCCGCAGTCCAGGCGGGATCGTGACGGGCGCGCACCGCGCGCAAGGTCCAGGCGCGGGCGCGGCCGCTATCGCCGTGTTCGGCGCGCTCGATCTCGGCCATCAGCAGCGCAACGCGCTGGGTCGGGTCATTGACGTAGGGCGCCAGCACCTCGCGTGCGCGGGCGAATTCGGAGGCGTCGATCGCGGCACGCGCGATCGCGAGCTGGCCCTCGACATGGCCTGACTTGTCGGCGGGCGTCTTGGCCGCGAGCGTCTCGACCCGCTGCAGGCGCTGGCGCGCGGAATCACCGAGCTTCACATGGGCGTAAGCATCGGCGAGATCGGGGTGCGGATTGGCGAGCCAAGCGGCCTCGACCAGCTTCATAGCGCGGCGCACCTGATGCGCCTCGCTCTCGAATTTCGCGGCGAGCACCGCAGCCGGCACCAGGGTCGGCGCGAGCTTGATCGCTTCCATCACGCTCTCGCGCGCGACGTCGCGGTCCATGGTTTCCAATTCCAGCGCGCGCGCCGTGAGCAGCACGCCGCGCTGGCGGCGATAGGCCGGCTTGTCGATCAGGCCTGCGGACAAATTCGAATCGAGGATCGCGAGCGCGCCGCTCCAATCGCCGCGCGCGCAGCGGAAGCCGAGCACCGCATGCGAGGCCCAGGTCGAGGACGGCGACAGCTTGATCGCTTCCTCCGCGATCATCACCGCGCCGACCGCATCGTCGGCACGCTGCGCCTCGATGAACAGGCCGCGCAGCCCGAGCAGCCGCGTGTCCTCGCGCTCGGCCATGGCGCGGAAGGCGCGCTGCGCCTCATCGCGATTGCCTTCGAGCTGCGCCGACTGCGCGTGCAGCAGCAGCGCAAGCGGATCGTTCGGCGCGTGCCGCCGCGCAGCCTCGGCGTGACGGCGGGCCAGCGCGGTGTCGCCATGGCCGATCGCGAGCAGGCCGTGCGTGATGGCGTGGCGGCCCTTCGCGTGGCGCTTGTCGTGGCGGCGCCGCCGCAGACGCCCCGGCATACGCCAAATCGTCGTCAGGATGCTCCAGAGCAGGACGACCGCGACGGCGAAGACGCCGAGAAGCAGCACGAACGCTGGAATGGTCGGCGAGGCGCGCCAGGGGCCCCAGGTCAAGACCACTTCGCCGGGCTGGTCGGCAACCCAGGCCGCGCCGGCCGCCGCCAGCGCAATCAGGACGAGGAAGAGGACGATGCGAAGCATGACGATCCCTATACGCGCTGATTGTTGCGCGAACCTTTATTGAGCAGATTTGGCGAGATCCGCCATCGCATCGTCGGCGAATTTGCGTGAGGCGGCGAGCGCGGCGTCGCGGGCATCGGCCTTGTCGAGCCAGGCCTGTGCCGGTGCGCGATCGGCCTCGGGCAGCGCCTTGAGCTCGCGCCGCGCTTCCACGAAATCATTGCGCAGCGCGGCCGCCGTGACGCGTGCCACGATCGCGCCACGGTCGTTGCCCACGCCGTCAGTGCGTTCGATGCGGACCAGTTTTGACGCGCCTGCCTGAAGGCGCTCGACGATGCCGGCACTCGCGGCCGGGGCTTCCGCCGGCGGCGACAGTTTCGGCACGATGGTGAGCAGCTCGCGGCTCAGCGCGACCGGCGTCGGGATGCCCGACGATGCAAACGTGTCGAGCGGCTTGAGCATGTCAGGCTTGGCGGCAAGCGTGCGCGCCGCGGACAGCTGCGACTGGTAGGGATCGCCATGGCGAACGGCGACGTCGAGCAGCGCCGCGGCCACCACGAAGCGCAGCGGCTTGTCATCCCTGGCTTTTGCATCGGCGATCTTCTCGCCCTGTTGCGCGAGCTCGGCCCGCTCCGTCTTGCTGGCGCGCTCGAGCTGCGCGATGCGCTCGTTGAGCGCGGCAAGATCGGGCGCGGCCGCGGCGGGGCTCGACTTCGTGTCGTTCAGCGCGTTCGCGGTCTTGTCGAACTGCGTACGTAGATTGGCGACGTCGCTGCGCAAGCTGTTTGCGGACTTCTCCAGCGCGTCGATCCGCGCCGCCATAGCCGGATCGGGGACAGGCTTGCCGGCCCTGGCTTCGACCGCCGCAACACGGCCGCTCAGCGCATCGACCGTCGCCGTGGTGACTTGCGGCGCCGCCGGCGGTGCCTGCACGGCGGGCCAACCCAGCATCCAGCCGACCGCGATGACCACCGTTGCTGCGACAGCGCCGGAGAGCGGCGCAATGACCCAGGGCGAAACCGACGACACGGGAGCCTGCGCTTCGACGGGCTCCGGCTCTGCGTCAACCTTGTCGGAATTTGCCTGCTCGGGCGCAGCCTGTTCCGGCGCCGGCGCGGCCTCCGGCTCAACCGCCGTCTCCTGTGGCTGGGTCGAGACTTCGGTGGCTTCAAGATCAATGGTGGGCGGAATGCGCTTGGCACGACCGCTGTCGGGCGCCAATCCTGCGTCTTCAGGCTTGTCGTCGGCCATCGTGACGGTTCCTCACACTTCCATACCTGGGTAGATCAGATTGCGTCGGATTCGGACCCGACCTCTTACGCCAAACGGGTGCGCAAAGCACGCTCCAAGGTGCCAAACAGGGCGTTTTCATCCGGCGTCTCCGCCACCAGGACCTGTGACGCGCCAGCGTCGCGCAGCACGCTCGCGACCGTCGCGGACAAGCAGCAATGTGGTATGGCGAGCGCCGAGATTTCGACGCCTTCGTCCCTGGCCGCATCCAGGAACGCCCGGGCGCTGCGCCGGGAGTAGTGCAGCACCGCCTCGACCCCGTGAGCGGCAAAGCCCTCGCAGACCGCGCGGGGCAGATGCTTGACCGGAATCATCCGATAGGTCGTCTGCGTGACCACGGAAAAGCCCTCCGCGTCGAGCTCGCCGCCGAGGTCGCGCGACAGATCCGCGCCCGCGAGATACAGCAGCGTGCTCTTTTTCTTCAGCACCTTGTCGCGGGCGCTCTGCATCACCTTGTCGCGCAAGGAGGCGGCATCGCCACCGGCGACGATCACCCGGACAAAGCCGGCGTCGCGCGCCGCAGCGGCCGTATGTTCGCCGACCGCGAACAGCGGCAGCTCCAGGAGACCAGGGTCCCGCAATTGTGGCGCGACGGCACGGATCGCGTTGGCCGACGTGACGAGGATGGCACCGTAGGGAGCTTCACCTTCGTCGTGAAAGGCGACCGGCTCGAACTTGAGCGCCGGCGCAAGCAGCACCTCGTGCCCGCGCGCGCGCAGACTTTCCGCCGTCGCTTCATTGTCGGGATGCGGCCGTGTGACAAGAATGGACATCGCTGGTGTTCCCGAACCAATTGGCGGTGACGCATGACCGATTGCGCTATCCGGCCCCGGAATGCTACCGGACGTACCAGAACTCTGCTTTACGGATGAGCGCAAGGGCGCAAATTGGATAACAATTCGCCAATGCTGGTACTCGGCATCGAAACCACCTGCGACGAGACCGCCGCGGCCGTGATCGAGCGCGCGTCCGACGGCAGCGGCAAGATCCTGTCCAATATCGTGCGGTCGCAGATCGAGGAGCACGCCCGCTTCGGCGGCGTGGTGCCGGAGATCGCCGCCCGTGCCCATGTCGACCTGCTCGACGGTATCGTCGATCGCGCCATGCGCGAGGCCGGAATCGGCTTCAGCCAGCTCGGCGGTGTCGCGGCCGCCGCGGGGCCGGGCCTGATCGGCGGCGTCATCGTCGGACTCACCACCGCGAAGGCGATCGCGATGGTGCACGACACGCCGCTGGTCGCAGTGAACCATCTGGAGGCGCATGCGCTGACGCCGCGCCTCACCGATGCAATCGAATTTCCCTATTGCCTGTTTCTCGCCTCCGGCGGCCACACCCAGATCGTCGCGGTCACCGGCGTCGGACAATATGTGCGGCTCGGCACCACCGTCGACGACGCGATCGGCGAGGCCTTCGACAAGGTCGCGAAGATGCTGGGCCTGCCTTATCCCGGCGGGCCGCAGGTCGAGCGCGCGGCCGCAAGCGGCGACGCCGCTCGCTTCGCTCTTCCGCGTCCGATGCAGGGCAGACCCGACGCCAATTTCTCGCTGTCGGGATTGAAGACGGCGGTGCGCACCGAGGCGAGCCGGCTCGCCGAGATCACACCGCAGGACATCAGCGATCTCTGCGCGAGCTTCCAGGCTGCCGTGCTCGAATCGACGGCGGACCGGTTGAGTGTCGGCCTAAAACTCTTCCGCGAGCGGTTCGGCGCGCCCCGCGCCCTCGTCGCCGCCGGCGGCGTCGCCGCCAATCAGGCGATCCGCGGCGCCCTCGACGACGTCGCAAAGCAGGCCGGGACACAATTGATCATGCCGCCGCCCGAGCTCTGCACCGACAACGGCGCGATGATCGCCTGGGCTGGCGCCGAGCGCCTCGCGCTCGGCATGACCGACACGATGGATGCACAACCGCGGGCGCGCTGGCTGCTCGATGCCAACGCAACGGCGCCGGCAGGCTACGGCAAGACGCGGGCGGGATATTAAAATGTCTGCGTTCAAATCCGTCGCGGTGATCGGCGCGGGTGCCTGGGGCACGGCGCTGGCGACCGTGGCCGCGCGGGCGGGGCGCGCCGTGACGCTGTGGGCACGTAATGCCGAACATGCCGCGCGGATCGCCTCGACGCGCGACAACCCGCGGCTGCCCGGCGTCCGAATCCCGCCCGAGATCATTGTCACGAGCGATCTCGCCGAGGCGTCGCGCGCGGACATGCTGCTGATCGCAGCGCCGGCGCAGCATGTCCGCGGCGCCGTCAACATGCTGGCGTCGCATCTGGTACGACCGGCACCGGTCATTGCCTGCGCCAAGGGCATCGAGCACGGCACCCACAAATTCATGACCGACGTGATCGCGGAAGCCGCGCCGAGCGCGCTGCCGGCTATCCTGTCGGGCCCGAGCTTTGCCGACGACGTCGCGCGCGGTCTGCCGACGGCGGTGACGTTGGCGGCAGGCGACGAGACGTTGGCGAGCGCGCTCGTGCAAGCGTTGGGCTCGCCGACATTCCGTCCTTACCACTCCACCGACATTCGCGGCGTCGAGATCGGCGGCGCTGCCAAGAACGTGCTGGCGATTGCGGTCGGGATCGCGGTCGGGCGCAAGCTCGGCGCCTCCGCCCAGGCCGCGCTGACGACGCGTGGCTTTGCCGAGCTGACGCGTCTCGGTCGCGCGCTCGGCGCGCGCGGCGAGACGCTGACGGGCCTGTCCGGCCTCGGTGATCTCATTCTGACCTGCTCGAGCCCGCAATCACGCAACTTCGCCCTCGGACTCGCACTCGGCCGCGGCGAGCAGCCGCCCGCCGGCAAGCTTGCCGAGGGCGAATTCACTGCGCCGGTGCTGGTCGAACTCGCAGCTTCGCAAAACATCGAGATGCCGGTATCAGAAGCGGTCGCGTCGATCCTGAGCGGCCGGAGCACGATCGACGCCGCGATCTCGGGGCTGCTGACGCGCCCCTTCAAGTCAGAGGAATAGATATGGCGTACTGGCTGGTGAAATCCGAACCGTCGGTGTGGTCCTGGGACCAGCAGGTGGCGAAGGGCGCCAAGGGCGAGGCCTGGACCGGCGTGCGCAACTACACCGCGCGCCAGCACCTCGTCGCCATGAAGAAGGGCGACAAGGCGTTCTTCTATCATTCCAACGAAGGCAAGGAGATCGTCGGCATCGCGGAGATCATCAAGGAAGCCTATCCGGATCCGACCGACAAGACCGAAAAATTCGTCTGCGTCGACATCAAGGCCGACAAGCCCTTGAAGACTCCGGTGACGATGGCCGCGATCAAGGCCGACAAGAAGCTCGCCGACATGGCGCTGGTGAAGTATTCGCGCCTCTCGGTGCAGCCGGTGACGGCGGAGGAGTGGAAGCTCGTCTGCAAGATGGGCGGGATGTAGTCTCTCACCTCACGGCAAAGCGAACACCTCGCACGGCGCGGCGATGCCGCGCAGCGAATGCGATCCGAGCGCGACCAGCGGCATGTCCGTCTCGGCGGCGAGCGCGCCCGATACCAGCACGGTTCTTCCCAACGCCTTGCACAATCCCTCGAGGCGGCTGGCAAGATTGACGGCGGGACCGATCGCGGTGAAATCGAGCCGATTGGCCGCGCCGATATTGCCCCAGAGCATCTCACCGAGATGCAGCGCGGCACCGAATGCCAGCGGCGGCAGGCCCTTGGCGCCGCGCTCGGCGTTGAGATAGGCCATCCCGGCCTCGGCGGCACCTGCCGCACGCAAAGCGGCCTCGCAGGCCCGTCGCGGCGACGCCTCGACCACAGGAAAGATCGCCAGCACGCCGTCGCCGATGAATTTCAGCACCTCGCCGCCGAAAGCGTGAACGGCGCCGGCGATGCGATCGAACCAGGCGTCGAGCGCGGCAATGACCTCTCCAGGCGGTGAGGTGTCCGACAACGTCGTGAAATTGCGCAAATCCGCATAGAGCAGCGCGGCCTGAATGGTCTCGCCGAGATCGCGCCGCAGGGGTGCCGCCAGCACCCGCTCGGCGCTGCGCTTGCCGAGATAGGCATCCAGCGTCGCCCGCAACGTGGCGCGCGCGGCGAGCACGGCGAGGGGCGTTGCAGCAAAACGCGCGGCCTGACGCAATTGCCCGATTTCATCTGCGGTGAACGGCCGCGGCCCGATCCAGCCGAGCAGCGGGCCGTCGGGCCGTCCGACGGCGTCTTCGTGCACCTCGCCGCGCGCGATGTCGCGTAACCAGCGGCGACCGGCATCGTTCGGCGGATCCGGTGCGAGCCCGCCCGGCGCGAAGCCGAGCGCTTCGATCACCTGGCCGCTGTCGGCACGCCACAGCCAAGTTCGCTTCGCGATCAGCGGATGCGGCACTTCCAGCGTCAGGGCGCCCGCCGCGAGCGGCACGCCGTCGGCCATCAGATGAGCGCCGAGTTCCGCGAGCAGGCGGTCGGCCCCGGCACTGTCCGAGGCGACATCGACAAGCCAGGCGAGCGTCGGCGAGAGCTGCATGGTCCGATCATGACGAAGGCGGGCCGGGTTTGTCACGGGCAATCCTTGACGGGCCGCCCGGGCGCCGCCATGTCGTGATGTCAGCGAAGGGATGATGGCCCATGACTGAACCGTTCATCGTGCGACGCGAGACCCATATCGCAGCGCCACGCGCGACCGTTTTCGCTTACCTGACCGACCCCGAAAAGATCTTGAGCTGGATGGGATCCGACGCGACCACGGAGCCGCATCCCGGCGGGCTCTATCTGCTGAGGGGCGTCGGCCCGCGCGGCGGCGTCGCCCGCGGTGCTTTCCGCGAGGTCGTGCCGGTGCACCGTCTGGCCTACACGTTCGGCTGGGAGGGCGGCCAGGAAGTGCCGCCGGGCTCCAGCCTGATCGAGATCGACCTGATCGAACGCGATGGCGGCACGCTGCTGCGCATGACCCATAGCGGCCTGCCGAGCGAAGCGCAGGCCGCGGCGCACGCGACGGGGTGGGGGCATTATCTGGGTCGGCTGACGATCGCAGCCGCGGGCGGCGATGCTGGTCCCGATAACGGCGTCTCGACCAAGCCGTAGCTCTGTGGGGTCGGCAGAGCGTCGCGCGCCCACCATCCTGCGGTTGGAGAGGTGGGCACGGCGCTAAGCGCCTTTGCCCATCCTCCGGCGCTGCCTTGGCCCGTTACACCGCCGCGGTCGCGACGACCTGCGCCAGCAGTTGCTCGCGCCTTGCCTGCGAGCGCTGGCCCTTCATGGTCGCCGCAAAACGTTCGAGGATTCCGTCCTCGAAGGCGGTGACGATGGTGTCGTGGACATAGCTCTTGCGGCAGATCGCCGGCGTGTTCGAGAGCTTGTCGGCGGCGGCGCGGATCGCGTCGAGCACCTGCTTCTTGCGGCCGCGCTGGCTGGTCGCCGGCGTGATCCGCGACAGCGATTCCACGACGACGGCCGAGGCCATCAGCGTACGAAAATCCTTCAGCGAGATCTTGATGCCGGCGATCTCGCGCAGGAACGCATTCACCTGCGTGGTGCTGACAGCGCGCACGATGCCGTAGGCATCGCGATACTGGAACATGCGCTTGCCGGGGACGCCCTGCAGAATACCGATGGCGCGCACGAGCTTGGCCGCGTCGCACTCCTTGCGTACCGCCTTGCCGCCCTTGGCCTTGAAGGTCAGCACGAAGCAATCGTCTTCCAGCGTGACGTTGGACTTCAAGAGCGTGGTCGCGCCGCGCGTGCCGTTGAGGCGGGCGTAGGATTCGTTGCCGGGGCGGATCGCGGTGCGCGCGATCAGCTCGATCACGGCCGAGAGCGCGAATTCACGCGTCGGCTCGTCGCCCGACAGGAACGCCGAAACCTTGCGCCGGATCTTTGGCAGCGCGCCGACGAGCTTCTCCAGGCGATGCGCCTTGCGATGCTCGCGGACCTTCTCCCAATCGGCGTGATAGCGATATTGCAGCCGGCCCGCCGCATCCCGGCCCACGGCCTGAAGATGCGAGCTCGGATCGGCCGAGTAGCGCACCTCGCGATAGGCCGGCGGCACCGCCATGGAATGCAGCCGGCGGATGGTGCGGGCGTCGCGGATGTGCGCGCCGTTGGGACGGACGAAGGAATAGCCCTTGCCGCGCTTGATGCGGCGGATGGTCAGCTCATTCTGGTCGCCGAGCCGCAGGCCAAGCTCCTTGGCGAGCGCCTCGACCGTCGCGGGCGCGGTGTCGTAGGTCTTTTTGGGGCTGGGACGCCTGAAACCGGTCGGTTTCGGCCACTGTCCGAGGGCTTTGGCCAGCGCAATGGCAGCAGGATCGGCCGAAGCGGGCCGTATCGTCCCGAGATTCTGCTGATCCATCATAGTCTTATGCCTTAGCCCTGTCTGTTACCGGTCAATGCCGCTGTTCTGATTTTTGTTCCAAGGGGTCTCTTCGGACCCGGGTTGGCCATTTAGGGTGTTCCGAACCGTATTGCGAGTCCCGAATCAGTGACAGGCGGTTTCTAAATACCTCCCGGAATGCATGGAGGCTCTGCGCAGGCTTGCTCCATGGTCTGAGTAAACTCAGTGAAAGCCGCCCACGGGCCTGTTTCAGATCTGCGACAATCGCAGCAGGTGGCCTTGATCCTCCGCATGGTCGGCGGCCCGCCGAAGGTCCAGCTTGTGCTCCTTGTCGGGCCCGGTTAGCCCGACGCATAATCAGTCAATGATCAAGTCGGCTCGCCAGTCGCTAGCGTTCGGCCTGCCGTATGTGGAGGGAAAGCATGTCCGAGAAGATCTACGACGTCCCCGCGGAGTGGGCGAAGCGCGCCTGGGTCGACCAGGCCAAGTACCAGGAGATGTACGCTCGCTCGATCTCGGACCCCAACGGTTTCTGGGCGGAGCAGGCCAAGCGCATCGACTGGATGCACGCGCCCACGAAAATCGAGAACGTTTCGTTCGCGCCCGGCAACATCTCGATCAAATGGTTCGAGGACGGCATCCTCAACGTCGCCTACAATTGCATCGACCGGCATCTCGCCAAGCGCGGCAACCAGACCGCGATCATCTGGGAAGGCGACGATCCCTCGCAGTCCAAGCACATCACCTATCAGGAGCTGCACGACGAGGTCTGCCGGATGGCCAACATCCTGCGCACCCGTAACGTCAAGAAGGGTGACCGCGTCACCATCTACCTGCCGATGATTCCGGAAGCGGCCTATGCGATGCTCGCCTGTGCACGCATCGGCGCTGTTCACTCCGTGGTATTCGCGGGCTTCTCGCCGGACTCACTCGCCCAGCGCATCAATGACTGTAAATCCAAGGTCATCATCACCGCGGACGAAGGCCTGCGCGGCGGCAAGAAAGTGCCGCTGAAGGCCAATGTCGACGCGGCGCTGGCCAAGACCGATGGCGTCGACTGGGTCGTCGTCGTCAAGCGCACCGGCGGCAAGGTCGACATGAACCCGACGCGCGACCTCTGGTATCACGAGGCGGCGGCCATGGTGACGACGGAATGCCCGGTCGAGCACATGCACGCCGAGGACCCGCTGTTCATCCTCTACACCTCAGGCTCGACCGGCCAGCCCAAGGGCGTGCTGCACACCTCCGCCGGCTATCTCGTGTTCGCCTCGATGACGCATCAATACGTCTTCGATTATCATGATGGCGACATCTACTGGTGTACCGCCGATGTCGGCTGGGTCACCGGTCACAGCTACATCCTGTACGGGCCGCTGGCGAACGGCGCGACCACGCTGATGTTCGAGGGCGTGCCGAATTACCCTGATAATTCCAGGTTCTGGAACGTCATCGACAAGCACAAGGTCAACATCTTCTACACCGCGCCGACCGCGATCCGCGCCTTGATGCAGTCGGGCGACGAGCCGGTGAAGAAGACCTCGCGCGCCTCGCTCCGCCTGCTCGGCTCGGTCGGCGAGCCGATCAACCCGGAAGCCTGGGAGTGGTATCACCGCGTCGTCGGCGACGACCGCTGCCCGATCGTCGACACCTGGTGGCAGACCGAGACCGGCGGCATCCTGATCACGCCGCTGCCGGGCGCGACCAAGCTGAAGCCGGGCTCGGCGACGCAGCCGTTCTTCGGCGTGGTCCCCGAGATTGTCGACGCCGACGGCAAGGTGCTGGAGGGCGAAACGTCGGGCAATCTCTGCCTCACCCGCTCCTGGCCCGGCCAGATGCGCACCGTCTATGGCGACCATGCCCGCTTCGAGCAGACCTATTTCTCGACCTACAAGGGCAAGTATTTTACGGGCGACGGCTGCCGACGCGACGCCGACGGCTATTACTGGATCACCGGCCGCGTCGATGACGTCATCAACGTCTCCGGCCATCGCATGGGCACCGCGGAAGTCGAGAGCGCACTGGTCGCACATGAGAAGGTCTCGGAGGCCGCGGTGGTCGGCTTCCCGCACGACATCAAGGGCCAGGGCATCTACGCCTATGTCACCCTGATGGCCGGCATCGAGCCGACCGAGGATCTGCGCAAGGAGCTCGTGACCTGGGTGCGCAAGGAGATCGGCCCGATCGCCTCGCCCGACCAGATCCAGTTCGCGCCGGGCCTGCCCAAGACCCGCTCCGGCAAGATCATGCGCCGCATCCTGCGCAAGATCGCCGAGGACGAGCCGGGCAGCCTGGGCGACACCTCGACCCTGGCCGATCCCGCCGTGGTCGACGATCTCGTCAAGAACCGACAGAATCGTAGACCGGCGTAAGGCAGGCTCTCGTGCCCCGGACGCAGCGCAGCGCCTCTTTGGCGGTGCGCTGCTGAGCCGGGGCCCATCTGACGAGGGAACGTGCGGCCTGCTGGGTCCTGGCTCCGCGCAGCATGCGCCTTGGCGCTGCAGCGCGTCCGGGACACGAGAGTGCATCACCCTCCAACGCGCTCCCCAAAACAACAGCCGTTCACATCCTCACGCGCTTGTCAGCGCGCGCCGCACGGCGCCCGCATCTTTCCCGCCGAGTGTTGTTTTCAGGTCATTTACTTTATTTCGAACATTTCCTTTGTTCCCCCTGCTGACCGGCCTTCGGAGGCCGCGCGTGGAAACCATCCGGTTAACGGGCGCGGTTAAGAATGTCCCTCACAAGGACTTGGCGCGGCGGCGATTGCCGGGTTCTGCGTCATTCTGGACGATCCGTTTTGGGGCAAGGGGGAGATCGATGTCGATGAGGATTGCGGTGGCGATGGCCGCCACCATCGGGGCTGGCGTCTTGATGTCGAATGCAGCAGAGGCGCGGCCGGAAATGGTCGGGACGCATCTGGCTGACTATTCGCCCGGCACCATTGTGGTCAAAACCAGCGAGCGACGGCTCTATCTCATCGTCGGTAACGGCCAAGCCGTGCGTTATCCGGTCGGCGTTGGCAAGGCCGGCAAGCAGTGGGCCGGTACGACGAAGATCGACGGGAAGTATCGCAACCCGGCCTGGGCACCGCCGGCCGAGGTCAAGCGTGACAAGCCCAACATTCCCGACATGATTCCGGGCGGCTCGCCGCGCAACCCGATGGGCGTCGCGGCGATGACTCTCGCCGGCGGCGAATATGCCATCCATGGCACCAACGTGCCGGGTTCGATCGGCGGCTTCGTGTCCTATGGCTGCATCCGCATGCTCAACGACGACATCACCGATCTCTACGGCCGCGTCTCCGTCGGCACGACGGTGATCGTGACGCGCTGATCCCGCGATCAGCCGCGACAGCAAAGGGCCGCGTCTCCGGACGCGGCCTTTTTGTTACCAGAAGCGCCAGCCGCGTGCGCACCAGCCGTCGCGATGTCCGCCATTGTAGCTTCGCGCAAAACCGCCGGCGAGCAGCGCCGCCGAGACGTTCGCCGTCCGCCGGGTCGCGACGTCGGCGAGCACGCGGCCGTATTTGTCGGGGCCGAGATTGGTGATGGTCACACCGCCCTGGCCAAGCAGACCGCGCAACGCACGGGCCGCTGCTTCCGCCTTGTCCAGCTCCTCCTGGCAGGACGCCTTCAGCTCGGGCGCATCAATGCCGCGCAGCCGGACGCGCACGACGAGATCGCGGCCGTCGCGCTGACGAACACGCGCCAGAAACGTATCGCCGTCGATGGTGCGAACGACGTCTACGGGCTCGCGGACATCGGGATGGCCCGCCTGCCGGAGAACGATCTCGGCATCCCCGGTGCGGTCGCCATCGCTCCGCGGAACAAGCCAGTCCGTTCCATGGCGGAACGTCAGCACGACGGCCAGCACGATGCCCACCACGAACATCCACGGCAACAATCCGGAGAAGTGCCGACCGAACGGCGAACCGCTGAACTGTGGCCGATAGGAACTGGGACGATCGGGGAAACGCATCAACTCTCGCTAAGACTGAGTCGGGGAACTCACAAGCGGGGCTGCAGCAGGCCAGAACCGGCAACAACCTCTGCAAGAAAGTTCCGGTCCCCACTACGTCAGCCGTAGTTCTACTGGAGATCCGCGAATATTACCCAAATCTCAATCATTGGTTGCGAATACGTGTTACGGGTAACGCGAGGAGATTGCGGTGAGGTCTTTCAGATTTCGCATTGGAACGAAGCTCGGCATCGTGACGGGCGTGAGCATCGTGCTGGTCTGCGGCATGCTGACCAACCAGATGCTCGGGAACCGGTCGATTGCTGAATCCAATCGCCTGGTCACGATCAACTATCTCAACAAGGGCAATGCCCAGGCGACGCAGACCGCGATGGCGCGGGCGCAGCTCGCAGCTCTCGAGATCGGTTCCGCTGCGACGGCCGGAGAGGTCGACAAGCTCCTGGAGAATCTCCGCGCACGAGCAAGCGAAGCCGGTGCGGAAATCGATGCCGCGACGGAGCGGGCGACCCGGAAGGTCACCCAGGACGCCTATCGTGAGACCAAGAAATTTGTCGATGCGTATCTGGCCAGCGGCATTGAACTGGCCGTCGCGCAAAAGACCGTCATCAGCGCCGCCGGCAGCGCCAGGACTGCAGCCGAAGCGGCGAGGGCAAGCATTCTCGCCGAGCTTATGCGTCCGGCAGCGCTCGAAGTCGGCAAACGTATCGACGATCTGGTTGGCGTTGCCAACGAATTCGCCGCGCGCCGCAAGGGCGAGATGCTCGCCGAACTGGATCGCGTCGCCAATTTCGCATTGATCGTCGGCGTATTCGTCGTTCTCACGTTGATCGGGTCCGCAGTGTTCTCCGTGTTGAACATCGCCCGGCCGATCCGGCGTATCGGCGACGTGCTCCTCCAGCTCGCCAGCGGCAACAAGGCGGTCGAGATCCCCTACACGCGCCGTGGCGATGAAGTCGGCGACAACGCTCGCGCGGCTCAGACCTTCAAGGAAAATCTGATTCGCATCGAGCAGATGGAAGCCGAGCAGAAGAATCTGGAAGCTGCAGCCGCTGCTCAGCGTAAGGAGGAGATGACCAAGCTGGCCGGCGTGTTCGAAGCCGCCGTGGGTAGCATCATCGGCTCCGTGTCGGCAGCCTCCCAACAGCTCGAGGCTGCCGCCGGCACGCTGTCGGGAACCGCGGAAGAGACTCAGCAGCTCTCCGGGATGGTCGCGGCCGCTTCGGAGGAAGCGTCGACCAATGTCGGAGCCGTAGCGTCGGCCGCCGAAGAAATGAGCACGTCGGTCGTCGAGATCAGCCGCCAGGTCCACGATTCCAGCCGCATCGCCGGCGAAGCGGTCAAGCAGGCCGAGCGCACCGACATCCGGATCAATGAACTGCTCAAGGCGGCCGGCCGAATTGGCGACGTCGTCAAATTGATTACGGCGATCGCCGAGCAGACCAATCTCCTGGCGTTGAACGCAACGATCGAGGCGGCGCGCGCCGGCGAATCCGGCCGCGGCTTTGCAGTCGTGGCGAGCGAGGTCAAAGCGCTTGCGGCGCAGACGGCGCGAGCGACCGAGGAAATCAGCGCGCAGATCGCCGGCATGCAATCGGCTACGGAGGACTCCGTCGGCGCAATCAAGGAGATCGGCGCGACCATCGCCCGCATCTCCGATATTTCGACGACCATTGCTGCGACGATCGAGGAGCAGGGTGCGGCCACGGCCGAGATTGCGCGAAACGTCAGCGAGGCCGCCAAGGGAACCGTGGAAGTCGCGGACAAGATCGCCCAGGTCAGTCACGGCGCGAGCGCCACCGGCGCGGCGTCGGGACAGGTGTTGACATCGGCGCGTTCGCTCTCCAGCGAAAGTGCCCTGTTGAAGACCGAGGTGGAGAAGTTCCTCAACACGGTGCGCGCGGCATGAATCCGCAAAGCGGCAACATATCTCCGATGCTCGTCGCATAGAGATCGCGCCTCCGGGATTGCCCGGAATTGTTAGGCACCGTCAGCAACTGTAGGTTGGATAAGAACCCACGAGCAATTGCTCGTGGAACTCCCAGCCGTGTGGGTCCCCCAACATGAACATCGACGCAACAGCCGATTCGCTCGAACGAATGGCCGATCTCGTTCGGCAGCAGCATCATTCCCTCGACACCATGCCGTTGTCGCCAGTGGGCGAATTCCAGACCAGAACCGTCACCCTCGCGACGTTGATGCGCGAAGTGACGGACTGCCTCGCCGGACATTTCCAGCATCGCTCCGCGCAAGACTTTCCGATGCTCTATTTCGCATGCGGCAAGGCCAGGGTCGGATCGACTGCTCTCAGCAATCTGTTCGGCATGACCGGCATGCCCTCATATTATCAACCGCTGAAAGCGATCCTGCGCGAGGCGCTGGTCGGCCGTCCGCTGACGCCCTGGGTCATCCCCTCGGCGACCGACGAGCCGCACATCTTCAGCAAGGAAACGATCGGGCCCTACGTGCTCGCCGAGAGCTTTTTCAATCCGTTGCAGCTCCTGATCGACGCGGGCTATCCGCGGCACCGCCTGCATCTCATCATGCTCGATCGTGAGCCTGCGAGTTCGCTGGCGTCATGGCTCGAGAAGCTGATCTCGCGCGCGCCCGCAGATACGTTGCTGCGGCACTACGTCGTCGCCGCGCTCAGCGCGGCCCGCGTCGCAAGCTACGCCCGGCAACAGGGCGTTCCCGTCACCCACTACGTCTACGAGGTGAGCAAGGAGGCTCTATCCTCGGTGCGCGTCTTGTTCGATCGCCTCGGCCTTTCGAGCAGCTTCACCGAGCATGCCGTGACGTCATGGCGGGAACCGGGGGACGTTCAAGCGAACAACGCACGCGTCATCTTTCCGAGCGAAGCGACGATCTACAAGGTGCCCAATCTGCACACGTCCGACAGCGCCTATCGCTATCAGCGCCGCGCGACGGCCTCGGTGAGCGAAGCCCAGCTGGAAATTCTGGAGCGCTGCGGCGTCAATGACGCCTATCGAGCCTCGGTCGCGGCATGCGTTCGCGATCTCGGCCTCAATGCCGCAATCTCCGCGGACCTGTTCGGCGACTGGTTCGCTGAGGCCGCGTGATCAGCATGCTGGAGTGCCCCACGACCGCCGAACCCGCCTTCGCTGAAAGAACGGGCGGCGAGCAGCGTCACGCTGCCAGCCATCTCCGCCGCCTGGAGGCGGAGAGCATCCATATCCTCCGGGAGACAGCGGCCGAGTTCCGCAAGCCGGTCATGCTGTATTCCATCGGCAAGGACTCGTCGGTGCTGCTGCATCTGGCGATGAAGGCGTTTCATCCCGGCAAGCCGCCGTTTCCGCTGCTGCACGTCGACACGACCTGGAAGTTTCGCGAGATGATCGCGTTCCGCGACCGCCGCGCGCGCGAGCTCGGCGTCGATCTGATCGTCCATACCAACAACGACGGATTGCGGGAGGGGATCGACCCCTTCACCCACGGCTCGGCCCGCTACACCGACGTCATGAAGACGCAGGCGTTGCGGCAGGCGCTCGACTTTCACGGCTTCGACGCCGCGATCGGGGGCGCACGGCGCGACGAGGAGAAGTCGCGCGCCAAGGAGCGCGTGTTCTCGCACCGGAGCGCGGCGCATCGCTGGGATCCGAAGAACCAGCGGCCCGAGCTGTGGAGCCTGTACAACACGATGCTTGCGCCCGGCGAGAGCATGCGGGTGTTTCCGCTGTCGAACTGGACCGAGCTCGACGTCTGGGACTACATCCTGCTCGAAGACATCCCGATCGTTCCGCTCTATCTGGCGGCCTCGCGTCCGGTGGTCGAGCGCGACGGCGCGTTGATCATGGTGGACGACGAACGGATGCCGCTGCTTGCAGGCGAACAGCCGCAATGGCGCTCGGTCCGGTTTCGGACCCTGGGCTGCTATCCGCTCAGCGGTGCCACGATCTCGACGGCGGCAACCCTGCCCGAGATCGTGCGGGAGATGACGGCCTCACGCACCTCCGAGCGGCAAGGACGCATGATCGACCGGGACAGCCCGGCATCGATGGAGCGCAAGAAAGCGGAAGGCTATTTCTGATGTCCTATCACGAGGCCCCCACGATCGCCGCCTCCGGTGCGCCGCGGCTGGATCAGGACGACCGCCCGACGCTGCGTTTCGTCACTTGCGGCAGCGTCGACGACGGCAAGAGCACGCTGGTCGGCCGACTGCTCTACGATTCGAAGACACTGCTCGACGACCAGCTCGACGCGCTGGCGTCCGAGAGCAAGACCGTCGGCACCACCGGCGGCGATCTCGATTTCGCGCTGCTGGTCGACGGCTTGCAGGCCGAACGCGAGCAGGGCATCACCATCGACGTGGCCTACCGCTTCTTTGCCACCAAGCTGCGCCGCTTCATCGTCGCCGACACGCCAGGCCATGCGCAGTACACGCGCAACATGGCCACCGGTGCATCCAACGCCGAGCTCGCCGTGGTGCTGGTCGACGCCCGCAAGGGCGTGATCACGCAGACGCGGCGCCATAGCCACATCCTGTCGCTGCTGGGTATCCGTCACGTCGTGCTCGCCGTGAACAAGATGGACCTGATCGGATTCGACGGGGATCGCTTTGCGGCCATCACCGCCGAATATCTCACCATGGCCGGACAGCTCGGAATCTCGCAGGTCCAGTGCATTCCGATCGTCGCGCCCGACGGCGACAACATCGTCGCGCCGAGCGCGCGGATGCCCTGGTACAGCGGCCCGACCGTCACGGCCTATCTGGAATCGGTTGACGTCTCCGGCGCGGTCTCGCAGCAGCCGTTCCGGCTGCCGGTGCAATGGGTCAACCGGCCGAACGCCGAATTCCGCGGCTTCTGCGGGCGGATCGCCAGCGGAACGATTGCGACCGGCGAGACGGTCGCGGTGCAGCCCTCGGGCCGTCAGACGCGCGTCGCGCACATTCTCACGCCTGGTGGCGAGCGCGAGCGCGCGGCGGCGGGCGAATCGGTCACGCTCACATTGGCCGACGAGATCGACGTCAGCCGCGGCGACGTGCTGACGGCGGGAGCCGCGCCGCAGGTCTCGGACCAGTTGGCCGCCCATCTCGTCTGGTTCGACGACGAGGCCATGGTCGCGGGCCGGCGCTATTTGCTGAAATGCGGCGCGGCCTCGACCGGAGCGGTGATCACGACGCTCAAGCACCGCATCGCCATCGACACCATGGCGCAGGAAAGCGCCGAGACGCTCGGTGCCAACGAGATCGGCTACGCCCATCTCAACCTCGACCGTCCATTGGTGTTCGAGGCCTATCGCGACAACCGCGACATGGGCAGCTTCATTCTCATCGATCCGATCAGCCACCGCACGGCCGCCGCGGGAATGATCGACCTTTCGCTCCGCCGCGCCACCAACATTCATTGGCAGCGGCTGGCCGTGGACAAATCGGTGCGGGCGCGGCTGAAGCAGCAACGGCCCTGCGTGCTCTGGTTCACGGGGCTGAGCGGTGCCGGCAAATCGACGATCGCCGATCTCGTCGACCGCAGGCTTGCCGAGCTCGGCCGCCACGCCGCGCTGCTCGACGGCGACAACCTTCGCCACGGCATCAACCGCGATCTCGGCTTCTCCAGCGCGGACAGGGCGGAGAACGTCCGGCGTGCCGCGGAGATCGCCGCGCTGTTCGTCGACGCCGGCATGATCGCGCTGGTCGCGCTGATCTCGCCGTTCCGCAGCGAGCGCGAGCTGGCACGCCAGCGGGTCGAGGCGGGCGAATTCATCGAGATCCACGTAGCGACCCCGCTCGCCGAATGCGAACGCCGCGATCCCAAGGGACTCTATCGCAAGGCACGGGCAGGCGAGATACCGGCGTTCACCGGCATCGACGATCCCTATGAGAGGCCGCAAGCGCCGGAGATCACCATCGACACCTCGGAGCTGTCGACCGACGCGGCCTGCGATCGCATCATCCGTTACCTCCGCGACAATCACTATCTGTAGCGTCCGGAGGCAGGCACGATCGGCGGGATCGGCAACGGCTCAGAAGTCGGAGGCGATGCCCTTGCGCTCCCAGTCGCCGTAGCGGGTCGGCTCGGGTCCCTTCGGTCCCTGCAGCTCCTTCGCCTTGGCCTCGCCGTTGGCCTCCGCGGCGGCAGCCTGCCGGCGTGCCTCGGCTTCGGCCAGCGCGCGCTGGGCGGCCGGCGACAGCTGCTTGCGATCGGGGACGGGAGGCTGGTCACTCATCGTCCGGTCTTCTAGCGCAGGACGCGCCCCATTGCGACGGGCAATAACGCATTCCTGAAATCAGGCCCGGAGGGCTGAAAAAGCCGGAAGGGATTCTTACATTTGGCATATTCGCGTGCCAGAGATCGCTTTCTCAAGGCATGCGCCCATTGCGGCGGAACTGCCGCTCGCTCAGAACCTTGCTTCCGCATGCCATCTCAACGTTTTGCCCCTCCGTCCGAAGTGCCAGGCCTTGCGGCACGTCGGATCGCCGCCGATATCGTCGACGGCGTGCTGCACAAGCACCGCACGCTCGACGATCAGCTCGACGGCGGCGGCGCCCATCCCGGACTGAAGACGCTGGCCGACCGCGACCGCGCGCTGATGCGGCGTCTGGTCGCCACCGTGCTGCGCCGGCTCGGCACGCTCGGCCACGTGCTGTCGCGCCTGCTCGACAAGGGCATTCCCTCCGAAGCGCCGCGCGCACAGAGCGCGCTGCTGATCGGTGCGGCGCAGATCCTCTGGATGGACGTGCCGGATCACGCGGCCGTCGACCTCTCCGTTCGCCTTGTGCAATCCGACCGGCGCGCCGCGCGCTATGCCGGCCTCGTCAACGCCGTGCTGCGCCGCTGCGCGCGCGAGGGCAAGGCGCTGGTCGAGGAGGTCGCCACGCAATCGCTCGACCTACCGCCGTGGTTGCTCGCGCGCTGGAGCGCGCATTATGGCGAGGCGACCGCGCGCGAGATGGCGCTGGCGCTCGGCCACGAGCCCTCGCTCGATCTCACCGTGAAGTCGGATCCCGCGCAATGGGCGAGCCGCCTGCACGGCGAGACGCTGCCGACCGGGACGGTGCGGATGCTGCTGCACGGCGCGGTGACCATGCTGCCAGGCTTCGCCGAGGGACAATGGTGGGTGCAGGACGCCGCCGCCGCGCTGCCGGCCCGGCTGTTCGGCGACGTCAAGGGCAAGTCCATCGCGGATCTCTGCGCCGCCCCCGGCGGCAAGACCGCGCAACTGGCGCTGGCAGGCGCGCATGTCACGGCGATCGACCGCTCGCCGGCCCGGGTGGCGCGACTGCGCGAAAACCTGGCGCGGCTGTCGCTCCAGGCCGAGACCGTCGTCGCTGACGCCGTCGAATGGGCCGGTCCCGCCGAGGGCTTCGACGGTATCCTGATCGATGCGCCCTGCACCTCGACCGGCACGATCCGCCGCCATCCGGACGTGGCCTGGCTGCGGCAGGAATCCGACATCGCCGCCCTGACCGCGCTCCAGCAAAAACTGCTGCGAAAATCGGTGTCGCTGCTCAAGCCGGGCGGGACGCTGATCTACTGCACATGCTCGCTGGAACCCGAAGAGGGCGAGCAGGCCGTGGCAACGCTGCTGGCGGCCGAGCCTGCGCTTCGCCGCGTCCCGATCACGGCGTCGGAGGTCGCGGGCCTGGACGAAATCCTCACGCCGGAGGGCGATCTGCGCACCCTGCCCAGCCATCTGCCGAACGCCGATCCCAAGCTCGGCGGTCTCGACGGATTTTTCGCGGCCCGGCTCGTTAAATCCTGATTTTGCACTGGATTTTGCGACCACGGCGCTGATTCGCACACGTTCAAGGTGGTGTCAGGCGTCCGATTTTGGGATTAATAGGGATTCGTCGGAATCCCTCTCCCCCTTCAAGGCAAGGCGTGTCGGTCGCTCAACGCAGACGTATCTCGACGCTCGTCATGAACCGCTTCGCGCGGAACATGCTCGCGCGCGCGAGCGGCGGTTCCGTTGCGCTGTCGCGGGTCTGGCCCGGCCGCACCGACCGCCTGATCATCGCGCCGCACGATCTGCGCACCGCGGATGCGACCCGCGCCGCCGAAATCTATGCCGGCCGCTTCGTCTTCGCCGGCAAGATCGTCAATTGCCACGGCCGCTCGATCTTCGATCTCGAGCCGCCGTCGGAGGACTGGGAGGTCGCGCTGCTCGGCTTCGGCTGGCTGCGCCATTTGCGCGCCGCCGACACCGCGCTGACACGCGCGAATGCGCGCGCCCTGATCGAGGACTGGATCGCCAACCCCGCCAACAAGCGCCGCCCCGTCGCGCGCCGCGCCGACGTGCTGGCGAGGCGCGTGATCTCGCTGCTGTCGCAGGCGCCGCTGGTGCTGAACGAGACCGACAACAAATTCTACCGCCGTTACCTGCGTGCCCTCGCACGCGAGATCCGCTTCCTGCGCTTCGCCATGGTCGACATTCCGGATGGGGTGCCGAAGCTGCAGGTGCTGATCGCGCTGTGCTATGCGGCGCTGTGCCTTGCCAACCAGGCGCGCCACATCCGCAGCGCATCGAAAAAGCTGTCGGACGAATTGCAGCGGCAGATCCTGCCCGATGGCGGACACATCTCCCGCAACCCCGGCGCGCTGATCGAGCTCCTGATCGACCTCTTGCCGCTGCGGCAGACCTTCGCCGCGCGCAATATCGCGCCGCCGCCGGCGCTGCTCAACGCGATCGACCGCATGATGCCGATGCTGCGCTTCTTCCGGCACGGCGACGGCAATTTCGCGCTGTTCAACGGCATGAGCGCGACATCCTCGGATCTGCTCGCCACGCTGCTCGCCTATGACGACACCCACGGCGCGCCGATGGCGAACATGCCGCATACCGGCTTCCAGCGCCTCGACGCCGGCCAGACCACCGTGATCATCGACACGGGGCCGCCGCCGCCGGCCGGCGTCAGTCACGATGCCCATGCCGGCTGCCTGTCGTTCGAGCTGTCCTCCGGCATCAGCCGCATCGTCACCAATTGCGGCATGCCGACCACGGGCCGCGACAATTGGCGGCCGTTCGCACGCAGCACGGCGGCGCATTCGACGCTGACCTATCACGACACCTCGTCCTGTCAGTTCGTCGAGATGTCGGCGATGAAGCGGCTCCTGCACGGCTCGCCCGTCACCAGCGGGCCCGTTGAGGTCGAGAGCTACCGCGAGATCGTGCAGAACGGCACGCTGCTCACGGCCTCGCATGACGGCTATATCTCCAAGTTCGGCGCGATCCATCGCCGCGTGCTGATGATCGCCAATGACGGCGCGCGCATCGATGGCGAGGACACGCTGTCGCCGCCGCAGGGTGGACGCTTCAAGGGCGCGGATGCCGATTTCGCGCTGCGCTTCCATCTGCATCCGGCCGTGAAGGCGAGCCGGTTGTCGGATGCCCGCGGCGTCATGCTGGTGCTGCCGAACCGCGACGTCTGGACCTTCGAAGCATTGGACGACAAGGTCGACCTCGAGGACAGCGTGTTCCTGGCCGGCAATGACGGCCCGCGCCGCACCGCGCAGATCGTGATCCGGCAGGATGCACGCCAGGCGCCCTCGATCCGCTGGAGCTTCGTGCGTTCCACGGCCTCGCCGGCGGTGACCAATGCCCGCCGTAACGCGCGGCGGGAGCCGGAATTGCCGCTGTAAACAGCCGCGATTCGGCGTGATCTAGCCGTTGAGAAGAGGGCCAAAAGCTGCTATCGAGCCCTCGCTCGCGCGACTGGCGACCTTGGATGGAGCACCATCGGGAAGCGCGACACATATCTGCCGCGCGCCTGGGCATAGACACTCCCTGAACAGAGGATCTTGCTCATGACTGACCACCCCCGCCGCGTCACCCGCGCTCTGCTCTCCGTCTCCGACAAGACCGGCCTGATCGATTTCGCCAGAGCGCTGGCCGCGCATGGTGTCGAGCTGGTCTCGACCGGCGGCACCGCGAAAGCGATCGCCGCGGCCGGCCTCGCAGTGAAGGACGTCTCCGACCTCACCGGCTTCCCCGAGATGATGGACGGCCGCGTCAAGACGCTGCATCCGAAGGTCCACGGCGGGCTGCTCGCGATCCGCGACAACAAGGAGCATGCGGAGGCGATGAAGGCGCACGGCATCGCGCCGATCGACCTGCTCGTCGTCAACCTCTATCCGTTCGAGGCGACCGTCGACAAAGGCGCGGGCTTCGAGGATTGCATCGAGAATATCGACATCGGCGGCCCCGCGATGATCCGCGCCGCCGCCAAGAACCATGACGACGTCGCCGTCGTGGTGGAAGCCGAGGACTACAAGGCCGTGCTCGACGAGCTTGCCGCCAACAAGGGCGCGACCACGCTGAAGCTGCGCCGGCGGCTTGCCGCAAAGGCCTATGCGCGCACCGGCGCCTATGACGCCGCGATCTCGAACTGGTTCAACCGGCAGATCGAGATCGACGCGCCCGACTTCCGCGCCTTCGGCGGCAGGCTGATCCAGTCGCTGCGCTACGGCGAGAACCCGCATCAGACCGCTTCGTTCTACGCGACGCCGGACAAGCGCCCGGGCGTCTCGACCGCGCGGCAGCTCCAGGGCAAGGAGCTCTCCTACAACAACATCAACGATACCGATGCCGCCTATGAATGCATCGGCGAGTTCGACACCAAGCGCACCGCGGCCTGCGTCATCGTCAAGCACGCCAATCCCTGCGGCGTCGCGGAAGGCGCGAACCTCGTCGAGGCCTATCGCAAGGCGCTGGCCTGCGATTCCACCTCGGCCTTCGGCGGCATCATCGCGATGAACCGCGCGCTCGACGCCGACACCGCACGCGAGATCACCAAGATCTTCACCGAGGTGATCATCGCGCCCGACGCCACCGAGGAGGCGATCGCCATCATCGGCGGCAAGAAGAACCTGCGCCTCTTGCTCGCCGGCAGCCTGCCCGACCCGCGCGCGCCCGGCCTCACCGCCAAGACGGTTGCCGGCGGCCTGCTCGTGCAGAGCCGCGACAACGCCGTGGTTGACGACATGACCTTCAAGGTCGTGACCAAGCGTGCGCCGACAGAGGCCGAAATGCGCGACCTCAAATTCGCGTTCCGGGTGGCAAAACACGTCAAGTCCAACACCATCATCTACGCCAAGGATCTCGCCACCGTCGGCATCGGCGCTGGCCAGATGAGCCGGGTAGACTCAGCGCGGATCGCGGCGCGCAAGGCGCAGGACGCGGCGAACGAGCTGAAGCTTCCCGAGCCGCTCACCAAGGGTTCGGTGGTGGCCTCGGATGCGTTCTTCCCGTTCGCCGACGGCATGCTCGCCTGCATCGAAGCCGGCGCCACCGCCGTGGTGCAGCCCGGCGGCTCGATGCGCGACGACGAGGTGATCAAGGCCGCCGACGAGCACGGCATCGCCATGGTGTTCACGGGGACGCGGCACTTCCGCCACTGAGTTCGCCGTCATTCCGGGGCGCGCGCAGCGCGAACCCTGGTGCGCAATTGCGCACCTGAGAATCTCGCGCCACAACTTCTGGATTCCGGGTTCATCGCTCCGCGATGCCCCGGAATGACGATGGGGTGCTACTCCCGCACCCGCATCAACAGCCCCAATCCCGCGACGAAGAACACCACCAGCACCGCCATGCCGGCCTTCTGGCTCGCCGTCGCAGCGGTGATCATGCCGATCAGCAGCGGTCCGATGAAGGACGTCACCTTCCCGGTCAGCGCGAACAGACCGAAATATTGCGCGATGCGATCTCTCGGCGCGAGACGGATCAGGAGCGTGCGTGACGCCGCCTGCAGTGGACCACCGGCCGCGCCGATGAGGCAGCCCAGCACCAGATAGGCGCGTTCCGCGGCGCTCGAGAACATGGCGGCGCCTGCTTGCGGCGGCGCGACCTTGACGAACAACACGCTATCCTTGTCGACGAGGAGAATCGCTGCCACCGACAGCAGCAGCAACAGCAAGCTTCCGGCGATGACGCGCTTCGGCCCGAGATGATCGTCGAGCTTGCCGCCGAGCCATGCGCCGAACGTGCCTGTTATCGCGAGCATGATTCCGAAGGTGCCGATCTGTATGGTGTGCCAGCCGAACGTGCCCGCTGCATAGATGCCGCCGAAGGCGAACAGCGACACCAGGCCGTCGGTGTAGATCATGTTGGCGAGCAGGAATGCCGCGAGCGACTTCTGCTTCGGCAGGCTCTTGATCGACCGCTTCAGCTCCGCCAGTCCTTCGTGCAGCGCTTCGCGCAGCGGACGCTTCGCCGGGTAATCCGGCGTGAACAGGAACAGCGGCGTCACGAAGATCACGAACCACAGCCCGGTTAGCGGTCCGACGATGCGATCGCCCTGATGGCTGACCGGATCGAGCCCGAACAACGGCGTCAGGCCCAGCAATGTGCGGCCGGTCTCGGGATTGGCGGCGAGCAGGCCGAGCACGATGATCAGGCTGACGATGCCGCCGATATAGCCGGTCGCCCAGCCGGTGCCGGAGAGCCGGCCGATCCGCTCTGGCGGCACCAGCGTCGGCATCATCGCATTGTTGAAGACGGTGGCGAATTCCGCTCCGACGCTGGCGAGCGCGACCGCGGTGAGCAGGGGCGGAATGACCGAGGGATCACCGGGCTTGCCGATCCATAGCGTGCACGATGCCAGCACCAGCAACGCGCCGAATCCCGCAATCCACGGCTTCCTTCGGCCGGAGGCATCCGCGATCGCCCCCAGCACCGGCGACAGCAGCGCGATCGCAAGTCCCGCAGCCGCCATCGCAAATCCCCACAGCGATTGGCCGGCTGCGGGGGTCGGTGCAATGCTGGTGGCGAAATACGGCGCGAACACGAAGGTCGTGATCAACGTGAAATAGGGCTGCGCGGCCCAATCGAAGAAGATCCAGCCGACGACGGCGGCGCGTGGCGGATAGGTCCGCTGCGCATCGGCCATGCGCGCATCCGGGGCGATCGTCGTCATCACGCAGTCCTCATCACGAACAGTTTTGCCTCTGTTGGGGCAAACCGTATAGCATTGCAGCGAGGCGTGTGAACCAGTCCGAAGCCCCTGCGGAAACTTGATCATGTCGTCATATTCGACCCGGCGGACGTTTTTCGCCTTCGTAGCCGTTCTGACGTTCGGTCTTGCACCCGCAGCCGCCCAGGACGCACGGCAGGGCTACGTCCCACCCGCTCGCGACGCCGTGCGCGCCGTCGCGGCCGAGCATGGCATGGTGGTCGCGCAGGAGAAGATCTCCGCGCAAGTTGGCGCCGAGATTCTGCGGCGTGGCGGCAATGCGGTCGACGCAGCGGTCGCGACCGGCTTTGCGATGGCCGTGACCTATCCGCGCGCCGGCAATATCGGCGGCGGCGGCTTCATGGTCATCCATTCCGCTGACCGCAATGAAGACATCACGATCGACTACCGCGAGACGGCGCCGGCGGCGACCACACCGCAGATATTCCTCGACGCCGACGGCAAGCCCGATACGGCGAAGTCACGAGATTCCGCGCTCGGCGTCGGCGTGCCCGGCACGATTGCCGGTCTTTCCCTGGCACTGGAAAAATACGGCTCCGGCCAGTTCACGCTGGCGCAATTGCTCGAGCCTGCGATTGCGCTCGCGCGCGACGGCTTCGTGATCAGCGACGACATGGCCGATACGCTGCCGACCTGGTACCGGCGACTGGCACGCTGGCCTTCGTCGGCCAAGATCTTCTCGCGGCCCGATGGCTCGCCGCTTCGTGAAGGCGACAGGCTGGTGCAGGGCGATCTCGCCGAAACGCTCTCGGCCGTCGCCGCACAGGGGCCACGCGGCTTCTATGAGGGCGTGGTTGCGGAAAAGCTCGCCAAGGCGGTGGCTGATGCGGGCGGCATCATGACGCCGGCCGATTTAAAAGCATATCAAGCCGTGATCCGCGCGCCGGTTCGCGGCAGCTATCGCGGCTATGACATCGTCTCGATGCCGCTGCCTTCGTCCGGCGGCATCGTATTGGTGGAAACCCTCAACATTCTCGAAGGCTTCCAGCTTGCCGATTCGAAGCAGGGATCGCCGGCATCGCTGCATCTGCTGGTCGAGGCGATGAAGCGCGCTTATGCGGACCGCGCGCGCTATCTCGGCGATCCCGCCTTCGTCAACGCGCCGATCGAGACGCTCACCGCGAAGGACTACGCCGCCAAGCTGCGCTCCGGCATCTCTGCCGAACGCGCTACGCCGTCGAAAGAGCTCGCATCCGCGGCCCCCTCGCCGCGCGAGGGCAGCAACACCACGCATTTCTCCGTGGTGGATTCCCGCGGCAACGCGGTCAGCAATACGTATACGCTGAACTTCAGCTACGGTGTCGGCCTGGTTGCCGAAGGCACCGGCGTGCTGCTCAACAACGAGCTCGACGACTTCACCGCCGCGGTCGGCGCCTCGAACGCCTATGGCCTCGTTGGCTTCGAGGCCAACCTGCCCGGCCCCGGCAAACGTCCACTCTCCTCGATGTCACCGACCATTGTGCTCCGGGACGGCAAGCCGGTGCTGGTGACGGGTTCGCCCGGCGGCAGCCGCATCATTTCCAGCGTGCTGCAGGTGATCGTCAACGTGCTCGACTACAGGATGGACGTTGCGGCCGCCGTCGCGGCGCCACGGCTGCATCATCAATGGCTGCCCGACGAAGTGCGCGTCGAGCGCGGCTTTCCCGAGGACGTGTTGCAGGGGTTGAAGGCGATGGGCCACACGATCGTCGAGCCGATGGGGCAGACATCGGCGAATTCGATTCTCGTGACGCCGAACGGGCCGCTCGGCGCGCCCGACCCCCGCACGCGGGGCGCAGAGGCGGCGGGGCACTAGCCACACCGTTTGCATGGCACGGGAGCGCCGGCCCGCTAGCTCTCGCGGCCACGCGTGCTACCAAAGGGCAGCCAAAAAAACTGCCGGGGAAACGCCATGACCACGACCGATCCGCTCCAGAACATCGAGCGCGCCGAGATCGAGGACACCAGCCTTCTCGCGTTCTATCGCGACATGAACGCGCCGGAGCGCCGGACGTTCTGGGCCTGCGCGGCGGGCTGGGCGCTCGACGGCATGGATTTCATGATCTATCCGCTGGTGATCGGCACCATCATCGCGCTGTGGAAGGTCGATGCGGCCTCCGCCGGCCTTGCCGGCACGGTGACGCTGCTGGCGTCCGCGATCGGCGGCTGGCTCGGCGGCTATCTCTCCGACCATATCGGGCGGGTGCGAACGCTCCAGATCACCATCATCTGGTTCTCGTTCTTCTCGCTGGTCTGCGCGGTCGTGCAGAATTTCGACCAGCTCCTGATCGCGCGTGCCGTGCTCGGCCTCGGCTTCGGCGGCGAGTGGGCCGCAGGTGCCGTGCTCATGGGTGAAGCCATCCGGCCGCAATATCGTGGGCGCGCGGTCGGCTCGGTGCAGTCTGGCTGGGCAGTCGGCTGGGGCCTCGCGGTGCTGTCGCAGGCGATCCTGTTCTCGGTCTTGCCGCCGGAGACGGCATGGCGCTGGATGTTCGTGATCGGCGCGCTGCCAGCACTTCTGGTGTTCTACATCCGCCGCTCGGTCACCGAGCCGGAGATCTCGGCACAGGCCCGCGCTAGGCAGGCTGCGAGCGGCGACCGCCCGGCGCTGTGGGAGATCTTCTCCGGCCCGATCCTGAAGACCACGATCCTGGCCTCGCTGATGGCGACGGGCTGCCAGGGCGGCTACTACGCCGTCACCTTCTGGGTGCCGCAATTCCTGACCAAGGAGCGGCACCTGTCGATCGTCGGCTCGACCGGATACCTGTCGACGCTGATCATCGGCTCCTTCATCGGCTATCTCACGGGAGCCTGGCTCGCCGACCGGATCGGGCGGCGCAATCTGTTCCTGATCTTCTCGATCGGAGCCATCGCGGTGGTGCTGCTTTATACGCAGATGCCGCTCACCAACGAGATCCTGTGGGTGCTCGGTTTCCCGCTCGGCTTCTTCGCCTCGGGCTATTTCTCCGGCGTCGGTGCTTTCCTGACCGAGCTTTATCCGACGCGGCTGCGCGGCTCCGGCCAGGGCTTCTGCTACAATTTCGGCCGCGGCATCGGCGCGCTGTTTCCCTTCCTCGTCGGCGCGCTGTCGGCGACGACGTCGCTGGCGAATGCGATCGCGATCTTCGCGGTGGCGGCCTACGCGGTGTTCTTCATCGCCGCCTTTGCGCTGCCGGAGACACGCGGACGTGTGCTGCACGCGCATTAACGGAGAGATGTCGTTCCGGGGCACGCGAAGCGTGAACTGTGGTGCGCAATTGCGCACCTGAGAATCTCGAGATTCCGGGTTCGGCGCTGCGTACCGCCCCGGAATGACGGGGCAGATAACTACCGCCCCACCTGGTACGGCCCGCCCTTTTCCAGCGCACGCGCATAAGCCGGCCGCGCGTGGATGCGCTCGAGGAACGCCATCGCCTTGGGATGGCCCTGCTCGAGCCCGCCGCGCGCTTGCGCCGCTTCCAGCGGAAAGCTCATCTGAATGTCGGCTGCGGTAAACTCGTTGCCGGCGAACCACTCGCTTTTGCCGAGCTCGCCTTCCCAGTAATCCATGTGCTGCTTGAGCTGCGGATTGACCAGCGTGGTCAGCGCCTGGTTCGAGACCTTGCGCACCAGCGGACGAAGCAGCGCGGGCGCACGCTTCGGCATCAGCGTGAACAAAAGCTTCAGCAACAGCGGCTGCATCGCAGAGCCCTCGGCATAATGCAGCCAATAGGTGAAGCGCAGCCGCTCCGGTGTATCAGGCGGCGGGATCAGCCGGCCGTTGCCGTAAGTCGCGATGAGATATTCGATGATCGCGCCTGATTCGGCGATGGTGTTGCCGTTGTCGGTGATGACAGGCGATTTGCCGAGCGGGTGGATGGCGCGGAGCTCCTTCGGCGCGCGCATGTCCGGCTGGCGCTGGTAGCGCACGATCTCGTAAGGCACGCCCAACTCCTCGAGCAGCCACAGCACGCGTTGCGAGCGGGAATTGTTGAGGTGGTGAACGGTCGGCATCGGTAGGTCCCCAAAGCTTAGGCGTGGTCAGTCGGCGTTCGTGCCAGCCTGGAAACACAATGTCGAGCCGTCCAGGCAGATATTTTCACCCGGGTATATTGACCTCGCAAATTTACCCGGATATTAAGACGGATAACAACGTCAATATGGCAATGATTCCAATGCAGAAGATTTTCACCGCCTTCCAGGGGCCGCGCCGCCTGGTGTCCGGGCCGGCCGGCGAGGTCGCACTGGTCGTCAAGCGGGTGGCGACCCGGCCGGACGAGCCGATCATCATATTCGAGGACGCCACGGGCCGACCGATCGACTTCGATCTGCGCGGCGGCGATCGCGAGGTCTTGGCGCGATTGGCCAAGCTTGTCCCGCCTCCTGTCGAGGAAAGCACGCCACCGAGCGAGCCGCGCGGCCGCGGGCGGCCGAAGCTCGGCGTGGTCGCCCGCGAGGTGACGCTGCTGCCGCGGCACTGGGAGTGGCTCGGCGCGCAAGCTGGCGGCGCCTCGGTCGCGCTGCGCAAGCTGGTCGACGAAGCCAGGCGCGCCAGCGGCGACAAGGATCGCGAGCGGCAGGCACGCGATGCGGCCTATCACTTCATGTCGACCATGGCCGGCAATCTGCCGCAGTTCGAGGAAGCTTCGCGCGCGCTGTTCGCAGATGACCGGCGCCGCTTCACCGCACTGATCGCGGACTGGCCGACCGACATCCGCGACCATATCGTCAAGCTCGCCTACAGCGACCGGGCGTAAGCCGCGCACCGCTCTTCACAACCCCATCGACGGCCGAACCGCGCCTTGCGCGGTAACGGCGTCGCACGCCCTGATGAAAGGCACATCCATGTCCGCCGCCACGCCACTCTGGAAGACGTTCCTGCGCTTCCTCGCGCCATTGATGCTGAGCAACGCGCTGCAATCGTTGTTCGGCACCGTCAGCAACGTCTATCTCGGCCAGATGATCGGCGTCGATGCGCTGGCGGCGGTCTCGGTGTTCTTCCCCGTGATGTTCTTCCTGTTCGCCTTCGTCATGGGCCTCAGCACCGGCGCAACCGTCTTGATCGGTCAGGCCTACGGCGCGGGCGAGCACGACAAGATCAGAAGCGTTGTCGGCACCACGCTTGCGATCGGCCTGCTGCTTTCCATTTCGGTGGCGTTGATCGGCGGGCTCTTCAGCCGTCAATTGATGATGGCGCTCGCCACGCCAGCGGACATTCTCGCTCCCGCCAGCGCCTGTGCGCGGATCATGCTGTTCACCCTGCCGCTCGGCTTCGTCTTCCTGCTGATGACAGCGATGATCCGCGGCGTCGGCGATGCGCTCACGCCGCTGCTGGCCCTGGCGTTGTCGACGGCGATCGGCCTGATCCTGACCCCGATGCTGATCCGCGGATCGTTCGGACTGCCGGCGGCCGGCATCACCAGCCCGGCCTGGGCGGCGGCGATCGCGAACGCACTCACCTTGATCGCACTGGCCGCCTATCTGCGGCGGAAGAAGCACGCGCTCGCGCCCGACGCGGCCCTGCTGCGCCAGCTGCGACTCAACCGCGCTATGCTCGGCAAGATTCTCGGCATCGGATTGCCGAGCGCCGTCGGCATGGTCGTGATGGCGATCGCGGAGCTGGTTCTGCTCGGCCTCGTCAACGGTTTTGGATCGGACGCCACCGCAGCCTATGGCGCCGTCAACCAGGTGATGGGCTACACGCAGTTCACGGCCATGTCGATTTCGATCGCGGTCTCGATCCTGGGCGCACAGGCGGTCGGCAGCGGCAACAGAGACCGGCTCGACGGCATCGTGCGGACCGGCCTCGCTTTCAACTTCGTCCTGATCGGCGGGCTCGTGACACTGATCTATCTCACGCCGCGAGCCATCCTCGGCATCTTCATCACCGACGCCGCCGTGCTCGATCTGGCGAAGGGCCTGCTCGACATCGCCTTGTGGAGCTCGGTGCCGTTCGGCCTCGCCACGGTGTTTTCCGGGGCGATGCGCGCAGCCGGCGTCGCGCTAACGCCGATGCTGCTCTCGATCCTCGCGATCGTTGCGATCGAGCTGCCCGCTGCGATCGTCCTGAGCCGCATCATTGGCCTTCAGGGCGTATGGGCCGCTTATCCCATCCTGTTCTGCGCCATGCTTGTTTTGCAGATGGGCTATTACTTGCTGGTGTGGCGCAAGCGGGCGATCCGGCGCCTGGTCTGATGCCCAGAGTATTATGATCATCATTAAACGGTGGACCTGTGGACCGCCCTGCGCCACAATAGATCAAAGCCAGATCAAGAAGTCAGGTCAGGGAGAATGAGTTTGACCCGCAAAGAGCCGCAATTCCTGTTCGATTTCGGCAGCCCGAACGCCTATCTCAGTCATCTCGCGATTCCCGCGATCGAGCGGCGCATCGGCGTCAAGTTCGAATACGTCCCGATCCTGCTCGGCGGCATCTTCAAGTCGACCAACAACAAGTCGCCGGCCGAAACGCTCGCCGGCGTCAAGAACAAGCGTGAATTCCTGCAGGTCGAGACCGAGCGCTTCATCAAGCGCTTCAAGGTTCAGCCCTATGTCTGGAATCCGCACTTTCCCGTCAACACGCTGAACCTGATGCGCATGGCGATCGCGGCGCAAGCGGAGGGCGTGTTCGAGAAATACGTCGAGGCCGCTTTCCACCACATGTGGCGCGAGCCGAAGAAGATGGACGATCCTGAAGTCGTCGCGAAGGCGCTGGCGTCCTCGGGGCTCGATGCCCAGAAGCTGTTCACCCGCGCGCAGGAGCCCGACGTGAAGGGCAAGCTGATCAAGAATACCGAGGAAGCCGTGGCTCGCGGCGCGTTCGGCTCGCCGACCTTCTTCGTCGGCAACGAGATGTTCTTCGGCAAGGAGCAGCTCCGCGAGGTCGAGGAGATGGTGTCGGGAAAGTGAAGCGCGCAAATGGCGGGTAGCGAATAGCGAGTGGAAATCGCGCCTGCTATTCGCTACTCCCTATTCGCCATTCGCCAAGAAAAGAACGGAGCATCCCATGCGTATCCTCGTGGTCGGCGCCGGCGCCATCGGCGGCTATTTTGGTGGCAGGCTGTTGCAGGCCGGCCGCGACGTCACCTTCCTGGTCCGGCCGCGCCGGGCCAGCGAGCTCGCGAGCGCCGGGCTCGTCATCAAGAGCCCCAATGGCGATGTGACCTTGACGAATCCGCCGACCGTGCAGGCCGACGCGCTCAAGGACAAGTTCGACGTCGTGCTCCTGAGCTGCAAGGCGTTCGATCTCGACGACGCCATCACATCGTTTGCCGCGGCCGTCGGGCCGGACACCGCGATCATCCCGATGCTCAACGGCATGCGCCATCTCGACATCCTCGACGGCAAGTTCGGCAAGGAGCGCGTGCTCGGCGGCCTCTGCGCCATCGCGGCGACCTTGAACGAGAAGCGTGAGGTGGTGCAGCTCCAGCCGATGCAGGCGATCAGTTACGGCGAGCGCGACGGCAAGCTGTCGGATCGCGTCAAGGCGATCGATGAAGCCTTCAAGAGCGGCATCACCGGCGCCGCCGCCAGCCAGAACATCATGCAGGACATGTGGGAGAAGTGGGTGTTCCTGTCCTCGCTCGCAGCGTCCACCAGCCTGATGCGGACCTCCGTCGGCAACATCCTCGCAGCGCCCGGCGGCCGGGATTTCCTGCTCGGCATGCTGGATGAGACCAGTGCGATCGCCACTGCGTCGGGCTATCCGCCAGGCGGGCCGTTCTTCGAACGGGTGAAAGGCAACCTCACCGCTGAGGGATCGCCGATGACCGCCTCGATGTTCCGCGACATCAAGGCCGGCCTGCCGGTCGAGGCCGATCACGTCATCGGCGACCTCATCGCGCGCGCAGACGCCGCCAAGGTGCCGGTGCCGAAGCTGCGCATCGCGTATACCCATTTGAAGGCGTACGAAAAGCAGCGGGCGGGGTAGTGGCCCGCCACACACTCGGTGTGGCGTTTGCGGCAACTATTTCAAATGCGCGAGATAGTGCGAGACGGCGGTGATTTCCTCGTCGCTCATGTGATAGGCGACGTCGGCCATCGCGGCGACGCCGCCGCCGACGCGCTGGCCCGCCTTGTAGTCATGCAGCGCCTTGACCAGATATTCCTCGCGTTGACCCGCGAGCCGCGCGACTGCCTTGGTGCCGGCGAAGCTGTCCGTGTGACATGAAGCGCAGCGGCGGCCGGCGGCAACTTGCGCACCCTTGTTCGACAGGTCCGGATCGCCGTCGTCCGCTGCCTTCGGCGGCGTCATCTGGGAGAAATAGGCGCCGAAGCTGCGGATGTCCTCGTTGGTGATCTCCTCGACAATCGGCTTCATCTGGTCGTTCTTGCGCGAGCCGGCGCGGAAGAACACCAGCTGCCACTGGATGAATTGATCGGGCTGCCCGGCCAGCGAGGGGATGTTCTCGGTCTGCGAAATGCCGTTCTCGCCGTGACAGCCGGAGCAGACCGAGGCCTTCTCCTTGATCGCGGAATTATCGGCGGCCTGGGCCGGGATGAAGGCTGGCGCTGCGAGCAATAGCGCACCGATAGCGTACGACAAAAACTGACGGCGCATGATGAGGATCCGATTTAACGAGCCCGTCATTCCGGGGCGTGCGGAGGGCGAGCTCCGATGCGCGATTGCGCATCCGAGAATCCATAACCACCAGTCGGGGTTATGGGTTCCGGGGTTGCGCTGGCGCGCGATCCGGAACGGCAGTGAAGGACCTTGTCATGAAAGAGGCTGCGGCCGTCACCCGGTCGCAGCCTCTTCGCAACGTCGCGCTTACTTCTTGCTGTAGCTGATGCGATAGATCGCGCCGGCCCAGTCGTCGGCAACCAGGATCGATCCATCCTTGGCAAGGATGATGTCGTCAGGACGGCCGAGATAACCCTGGTCGCCCTCGATCCAGCCGGAGGCGAACACCTCCTGCTTGGGGTTCTTGCCATCAGGCCCGACGATCACGCGCATGATGCGGCCGCCCTGATATTTGTGCCGATTCCAGGAGCCGTGCTCGGCGATCAGGATGTTGTTCTTGTACTCGGCGGGGAACTGGTCGCCGGTGTAGAACTTCATGCCGAGCGGAGCGACATGGGCGCCGAGATTCAGCACGGGCGGCGTGAACTCGGAGCACTTGTGGCCCATCGCGAACTTGTCGTCCGGCAGATTGCCCTGGTGACAGTAGGGATAGCCGAAATGCTCGCCGATCTTGTTGATCATGTTCAGCTTGTCTGAGGGCAGATCATCGCTGATCCAGTCGCGGGCATTCTCGGTGAACCAGTACTTGCCGGTGCGCGGATCGACGTCTCCGCCGACCGAGTTGCGCACGCCGAGCGCATAGATCTCCGCGTTGCCGGTCTTGGGATCGACACGCCGGATCTGCGAGACGCTGGTCGGCGGGATGCCGATGTTGAAGGGCGGTCCGAACGGAATGTAGAACCAGCCTTCCTTGTCGACCGCGATGTACTTCCAGCCATGCGCGGCATAGGACGGCATGTCGTCATAGACGACCTTGCCCTCGCCGGGATTGTCGAGCTTGTTTTCGATGTCGTCGTAGCGGATCAATTTGTCGACCGCGATGACGTAGAGCGCGCCGTCCTTGACGGCGAGGCCGGTGGGCATGTTCAGCCCCTTGAGGATGGTCTTGACCTCTTTCTTCCCGCCATTGTCCTTGATGGCATAGACGTTGCCGAGGCCGAACGAGCCGACGAACAGCGTGCCCTTGTCACCCCAGGCCATTTGCCGCGCAGCCAGCACACCGGAGGCATAGACCTCCATCTTGAAGCCCGGCGGCAGCTTGACCTTCTTGATGATGTTGGCGAGCTCGGCGTCGGAAGCGCCGGTCGGCGGGCCGGACGGCGGCGCTAGGCCCTTCTGCGCCTCGGTCTCGTCGCCAAGGAACCAGTCATCCGGCGGATGGGTCCAGAACTCCTTGGTGCCGGATTCGTATTTCTTGAGTGGCTTGCTCTTGTCTTGCGCGCTGGCAGCACTGGTCCCGGCAAGAAGGGCCACGGCTGCAAGCGCCAACACGGATCGATGGAACACCGATGTCATCGCGTCACTCCCCTAAGGCAGCCGTCAGGGCTGCGATTTATTTTATTTTGCTAGTCGAGAGGCGAAGTTTTGGGTCCGTCGGGACGACAGACGCAAAAAGGTTAGCACATCTGCGAGCGCTGAGAAGCGCGGCGCACGCACCGCAGTTGCGCCGCATAAAAATTGAGACGGAGTGTCAACAAGCGAACGGCGTGACGACAGGGCTCTCGCTGCAACGCGGAATCAAGGCCGAGAACGGGAAAACAAAAAACGCGAAAACAACCCCATGCACAGTAGAACGGCGCAGGTCGCGCCGCGCGGGGCGAGCCCCGCAGGCAGTTGACTCGTCGGGCAAAACAGCAATCGCGCGCTTACCCGGCGACGGGGTAGGGTCCATCGTCGAACACCATGTCGTGATAGCCTTTCGCGCCGATCTCGCGCGCCAGCCTACTGCGAAAATCGCGGCTCTCGCGCAGGCTGCGCAGCACATGCGCGAAATCATACTCCGGCCGCCAGCCCAGCTCGCGACGCGCGCGTTCGTTGACATAGACACGGTCGATCTCGCGGAACAGGGTCCAGCCCCGCGCCGCATAGAGCTCCGCGCAATCCGGATAGAGCTCACGCACGACACCGGCCGCATCGCGCGCCAGCGCCACGAGATGACGCGGCTCGAACGGGCTGGTGGCCGAGACGATGTAACGGCCAAACCCGATCTTTGCCGCGCGCTCGACGGCGAGCAGATGAGCGCTCACCGCGTCCGCGATATCCAGCCGGCGATAGAGCAGCTCATTGGCCTGCGCGTTGTCCAGCGCGTAAGCCGACCGCATCGCGGGATCATCGTCGTCCTCCGGAAAGAAGCGCGAGGTTCGCAACACGACCACCGGCAGGCCGCGCTCGCGAAAGAACAGCTCGCACAGATTCTCCGCCATCAGCTTTGTGGTGCCGTAGATGTTCTTCGGGACCGACGGCAGATCCTCGGTGACCCAGACCGCAGCCTGTCCGGCCCCGGACCGAAGCTGCGAGCCGAACGCGCTGGTGGTGCTGGTGAAGACGAAGCTGCGCACACCGGCAGAAGCCGCCGCCTCGAGCAGATTGAGCGTGCCCGTGACGTTGGTGTCGACGAAGTCCCGCTTGGTGTGGGTCGCCACATGCGGCTTGTGCAGCGTCGCGGTGTGGATCACCGCGGCAACGCCGGCCATCTGGCCCCACACGAAGCCGGGATCGACGATCGAGCCGACGGCATCGGTGAACCGCGAGGGCTTCAGGTCGATCCCGCTCACGGGCGAGCCGCGCCCACGCAGGGTGCGGATGATGGCTTCACCGAGATGGCCGGCGCTGCCGGTGACCAGGATTGTCATTGCGCCCCCAAGACAGCCGCCAGCCGCGTGGAGAACCACGATTCTGTACGGTTTGGCTGGATGCTCTGGGAAAATTTGGAGCGGGCGAAGGGGCTCGAACCCTCGACCCCGACCTTGGCAAGGTCGTGCTCTACCACTGAGCTACACCCGCATCCTGTGTCGGTCGCGTGACGCGCCGGCAACGGCTGTCGTATGCCAAAAGCGGGAGGGGAATGCAACAGCTACCGGCGGCATCAATTGGCATTCGAGGGCGCTATTTGGGGCCCTCCTGCGGCCAAACGGCCCGAAAAGGTCCCGGAACCGCCGAATCGGCCGCGGTGGATTGAAATTCGGCCCATTCGGCCCAATTTAGGAGCCGACAGCAAAGCACAGGAAGCGGCGACGTGCTAAAGAGCCGCCATTTCGGACATCAGACGAGGGGATCCCGTGACGATCATCGACCAGGGTAACGGAGCCGCGAACCCAGCCGCCGCCGATCTGATCAAGGACACCACCACCCAGACCTTCGTGAAGGACGTCATCGAGGAATCGAAGCGCCAGCCGGTGCTGATCGATTTCTGGGCGGAGTGGTGCGGCCCCTGCAAGCAGCTCACCCCCGTGCTGGAAAAGGCGGTCAGGGCGGCCAAGGGCAAGGTCAAGCTGGTCAAGATGAACATCGACCAGCACCCCGCGATCCCGGGCCAGATGGGCATCCAGTCGATCCCGGCCGTGATCGCCTTCGTCAACGGCCAGCCGGCCGACGGCTTCATGGGCGCGGTGCCCGAGAGCCAGCTTAACGCCTTCATCGAGAAGCTGACCAAGGGCGTGACCGCGCCGGGCGAGCCGAATATCGCCGAAATCCTGCAGGAGGCCGAAGCCGTCCTCGCGGAGGGCGACGCCGCGGCCGCCGCGCAGATCTATGCTGAGGTGCTCCAGTACGATTCGACCAACATCGCCGCGCTCGCGGGCCTCGCAAAATGCTACGCCACCTCCGGCGCGATGGAGCAGGCCAAGCAGACGCTGGCCATGGTGCCGGAATCCAAGCGCAACGACCCCGCGGTGAAGGCCGTGCAGACCACGATCGATCTCGCCGAGCAGGCGCAATCGCTCGGGCCGGTCGCGGAGCTGGAACAGAAAGTCGCCGCAAACCCGCTCGATCATCAGGCCCGATTCGACCTGGCGACCGCGCTCAACGCGAAAGGCGACCGCACGGCTGCCACCGCGCAGCTGCTCGAGATCGTCAGGCGCGACCGCAAATGGAACGACGACGGCGCCCGCAAGCAGCTGGTGCAGTTCTTCGAGGCCTGGGGCGGCACGGATGATGCAACCGTCGAGGGACGCAAGCGTTTGTCGACGATCCTGTTTTCGTAAGGCGCGCTGGCAAGGCCAGGGGGGACCGGGCAGATGCCGATCAACATCGAATATCGCGGGCCCGCCGACCTTCCGGAGATCATTCCGGTGTTTCCGCTGCCGGGCGCGCTGCTGCTGCCCCGCGGCCAGATGCCGCTCAACATCTTCGAGCCGCGCTACCTTGCGATGGTCGACGACAGTTTCCGCGACGGCCATCGGCTGATCGGCATGATCCAGCCCGACGTCGCGCATTCCCCGAAGGATTCCGACAAGCCGACCCTGTTCCGGGTCGGCTGCGTCGGCCGCATCACCCAGCTCGCCGAATCCGGCGACGGCCGCTACATCCTCGAGCTCACCGGCGTCTCGCGCTTCAAGGTGGTCGAGGAGCTCGAGGTGCTCACGGCCTACCGGCAGTGCAAGGTGGATTTCTTCGCCTACGCCAATGACTTCACCGCGCGCATGGGCGAGGAGGAGGTCGACCGCGAGGCGCTGCTTTCGGTACTCGCGGACTTCCTGAAGGCCAACAATCTCAAGGTCGACTGGGAGGGCGTCGAGAGCGCGCCCAATGAAGCGCTCGTCAATGCGCTGGCGATGATGTCGCCCTATGGCCCCGCGGAGAAGCAGGCCATGCTGGAGGCGCCCGACCTGAAGACCCGCGCCGAGATCCTGATCGCGGTCACCGAGATGGACCTCGCCAAGAAGCGTACCAGCGGCGATCCGCCGCTGCAGTGAGGGACGGCGATTCAGCCTGATCGCATCGCGCTTCAGGCTGCGCAGATGGCCGCTTCGGCCTCCCGCTGCGCCGGTTGCGCGATCCCTGAGGCCTGCATGGGCCGGCTGAAATAATAGCCCTGCGCCTCTGCACAGCCCTCCTCGCGCAGAATGGCCAGCTGCTCCTGGGTTTCGACGCCCTCGGCGGTCGTCGTCTTGCCGAGGCTGACGGCGAATGCAACCACGGCGCGGGCGATCCGATGCGCCTCTTCGCCCTCGCTGGCGAGCTCGCTGACGAAGCTGCGGTCGATCTTGACCTTGTCGAACGGAAATTTCTGCAGGAAGCTGAGCGACGAATAGCCCGTGCCGAAATCGTCGAGGGCAATTCGCACGCCGAGCTCACGCAACTGTTCGAGGGCTGCGAACACCGCTTCGCTGTCATGCATGATGACCGTCTCGGTGATCTCGAGCTCGAGCCTTTGCGGACCAATCCCCGAGGCCGCGAGGGCGCCGACGATGATGGAGACGAGCTCCTTGCTCCTGAACTGGGCGGGAGACAGGTTGATTGCGATCGTGAGATCGGAAGGCCAGTTGGCGGCTTCAGTGCAGGCCGCCCTCAAGACCCACTCGCCGATAGGCAGGATCAGGCCGGTTTCCTCCGCGAGCGGAATGAACTCGCCAGGAAGGACCAGACCGCGCTCGGGGTGATGCCACCGCAACAACGCCTCATAGCCGCAGATCCGTCCGCTCTCCACGCTCACGAACGGCTGGTAATGGAGCTCGAATTCGCCCCGCGCCAGCGCTTTCCGCATATCTTTTTCCAGGTTGCGCCGGACGTGGATGAGCTGGTCCAGCTCCGGCTCGAAGAAGCGGAATGCGCCGCGTCCGGCGGCCTTCGCCGCGTAGAGGGCGAGATCGGCGCTCTTGAGAATGACATCGGAATCGACGCCATCGCGGGGCGCAACGGCTATGCCGATGCTGGCTCCCACCGTGACTTGATGGTCGCCAAGATCAAAGGGCTCGCAGAGCGCCGCTTTGATCGTCTCTGCGAGGGTGGCCGCCTCCACGACCGGATTCGTCACATAGTCCACGACGGCGAACTCGTCGCCGCCGAGTCGGGCAATCAACGTCGTTTCTCTGCTGCACTCGCGCAAGCGCGTCGCCACCGCGCGCAACAGCAAATCGCCCGCCGGATGTCCAAGCGTGTCGTTGACCTCCTTGAAGCGGTCGAGATCGAGCATGAGGACCGCCAGATGGAGGTCTCCATTGCGCGTGATGGCAGAGGCCTGGTCCAAACGCGCCCTCATCAGCACGCGATTTGGCAATTCCGTCAGCGCGTCGTGCTGCGCCATATAGGCGATCTTGGCTTCGGACCGGCGTTGCTCCGTGACATCGAGATGGGTTGCCACCCAGCCGCCGCCGGCCATCGGCTGCCGTGTCACGCAGATCAACCGGCCATCGGCGAACTCGTCGATCCGGCTCGACACCGCATTGACGGGCAGGGCATCGAGCTTCGAGATTTGCTGCTCGGCGGCGGCGGCGCTGGTATCGCCCTTGAGTGTGCCGCTGATGATGCGATGCCTGATGATATCGCTATGCGGCGTTCCCGCGCGCAGCAGCTCCGGCGGCAGACGGTACAAATTGGCGTAACGCTCGTTGCAAATCACGAGCCGTTTGTCGGCGTCGAACATGCAAAGGCCCTCGACCATATGGTTGATCGCCGTATCCAGCCTCAGCGTCTGCTCCTGCAATTCGTGCTGCGAATCTTCGAGCTGCTGCCGGGCGTCGGAGAGCTGGCTGATGATCCCCTCGAATTTGGCGGTTCTGCTTGCAAGGCGGCGATCGGCCAGCACGCCGATCAGGCTCATGCCCAGCACGGACAGTGCTACTCCGGCGATGGCCACCGCGAGCACACCCGGAGACAGCGACAGGGCGTCCGTCGCACGCGTCGGATCCGGCGTGATGTGCACGGCACCCATCGCAGTGAAATGATGCGAGATGATGGCTAGCGTCAGCAGGACTGCCGCCGCGAGCGTTCCCTGGTAGTGCCGATACTTGATCGCGACGGCCAGGGCGGCATAGCCGAAGCACACGCCGAGTGTGATCGAGACCAGCACGAGGTCCAGCGACCACGCGACGCGGCCCGGCACTTCAAGGGCCCACATGCCGAGATAGTGCATGCTGGCAATGCCGCCACCGATGATGACGCCGCCTGTCTCCGGGCGCCACCGGCCGGAATCGCCGGCCGCAACGCCGAAGCCCACCGACGTCAGCAGCATTGCGGTCGCCAGCGAAAGCGATGTCAGCACGATGCCGTAGCCGGTCGCGACTCCGGGCTCGTAGGCGAGCATGGCGACGAAATGCGTCGCCCAGATTCCGTATCCGATCGCAGCGCCGGCGATCGCGATCCAGATCAGGCGCGTTCTTGCGCGCGCCGCGATCGCACGGTGGAAAATACTGACCGCGACGATGCTCGCGACGAAGCAGACCAGACCAGCGAGCAGGACCAGCCGCCAATCGTGCTCAACGGTAAGACAGGAGAAAATGCGGAACATCCAGTACCGCTCCATCGTCAATATGGTCGATCGTGGGCCGGCTAAGCGTCCTTTGCGTTAATCCCGTGCAATGTCCGGTTGCATGCTTACCGGCACGTTAATGCTTCGGATTCGATTCGAATTTGCCTGGCATTCCTATGCCTCCTGTCGCAATCCCGCCCAAACTGGGCGAAGGGCGTGCAACGATCGGCAACGAATATCTAGGGACGATTGCGAATGTGCTTGCGGCCGGTGAGCATTGCGCGGATCAGATTCTCGCGCTGGAGAATCCCCATCAGCAGCACGCCGAGCACATGCAGCACGACCAGGACGATGGCCGCGTCCGATGAATAATGGTGGGTGTCTTCGACCCACCAGACGCCGAAGAAGGTGACGGTGACCGACATCGCGCCGGTGACCGCCGAGACGGTGAGCGAGACCAACAGCGCCACCAGCATCAACGTGCCGGCGGGATTGAGTCCGATATAGCGGCCGGTGATGCCGCGGCGCAGATTCCAGAGATAGCCCGGCGCGGCGCGGAGCCGAGCCCTGATCATGCGGAAGCGCGAATAGCGGCTTCCCCAGAAGCCCCAGACGAAGCGGAAGGCGAGAAGGCCGAGCACCGCATAGCCGACGATGCGGTGAAGCCGATCATAGACGGTGGGCGTGAACCACGCGGCCAGGACGCAGGCCGCGAAAGCCCAGTGCCAGAGGCGCAGTGGGAGGTCCCAGACTACGACCGTCCGCGAAGCGGTTCGGTCCGCGGGGGTCCTGTCGGACGCCCCGCGCGCTTCTGGCATCGCTTCTTCAATCAAGCAAAGACCATCCTCGAGCCCTGCTTTGCGCAGATCAATTCGCGCAGCCGATTTACTTGGCTATTTGCTTGGCTATTTACTTGGCGATCGTGTGCTTCAGGCTGAGATCTTCGGGGCTGTAGAACAGCTCGTAAAGCTTGCCTTCCTTGACGCCATAGACCTCGTAGCACGAGCCTTCGATCTTGGAGCGGCGCACTTCATAGCCGAGCGCCTTGGCCTTGGCTTCGGCCTCGCTGGCCGGCTTCCACGACGCCTTGTCGAGCTTGGTGCAGTCCTTGAAACCATCGGCCATGGCCGCCGACCCCATGCCGATCCCGACCGTCAGTGCAATGGCAACAACACGAATGACCTTCACGAACATCTCCTCTTCTGTCGTGCGCGCTACGCGAGGTGCGAAGCGGGAGTGAAGGAAGCAAAGGGGATGATGAAGTCAATCCGGTACGGGCACGCCGCGCTTTAGATAAGTTCTATTGTTGAGTTTAGACTGGTTCTAACATGGACGAAAACGTGAGCGCGCTCTGAGGAGAATGCGGATTCGGCCGACCAGTGCGGCCTTACGCCTCACGGTCCGGATAAACGGCCGGCCTCACCAGCTGTTACGCCGCGCTTCGCATTCCCGGATAGTTGTGCTGCAGCCAGTCCGTCCAACGGAGACGTCCGCGCACACCCTGGCTGACGACGAAGCCCATGTCGCGCGCCTTCGCCTCGGACAGGCCGATTGGCAGGATTTTCCGGTGCAGTTGCCTTGCATCCCGGTATTGGCGGGCGAAGGCAACGAGATCGAGAGCTTCGGGGCCACCAATCTCGGCACGTACGCCGCGCTCCCCGTCGAACGCGCAGGTCATGACGTGATCGGCGACATCCGATGTATCGACAGGATTGAACAGCGTGGTCGGCACCGGCCATACCGGGAGCCAAGCGAGGCTCGAGAGCAATTTGTCGAGCAGGTAATAGAACGGCATCGCGCGAACGATGGACCAGGACAAGGCCGAGGCACGCACCAGCTGTTCGCCGGCGAGCTTGATCCGTGCGTAGGGCAGGATTGCCTGCTCGAGCCCGACGATCGAAACATGCAGAAAATGCCGTGCATCGGCCTCCCTGCAGAGCGACAGCAGCCGCTCCGTTCCCTCGACATCCACGGCGGAAGGCGATCTGAAGAAATCGATCGGACGAACGCCGCCGCGCCGTGCGATCGGCGAATAGGTCGCCGCATTGATCACCGTATCGACGTCATGCAGGGCGTGCCGCAACCCCGCGCCTGTGGCGAGATCGCCTGTGGCCCATTCGACGTCCGTCCGTAGGCCGGGCGATCGTGCAAACACCCGAACGCGACGTCCGTCGCGAACCAGGCGATCGACGATATCCCGACCGAGATGCCCTGTACCTCCGGTGACGAGCGTCAGCGCCATGATTCAACTCCCGTCGGTCTTGCGCGACGGCTCGCCAGTGGGGACGAGCACGGTCTCGCCTGTCGCGACGAGGGTCAACGCATCTTGCTCATCGGCCGCGAACAGTTCGGCGCGGGCGAACACCTGCCTGCGCCCTGTGCGGAGCGTCGTTCCCTTGGCGAGGAAGGAGCGACCGATGGCCGGCCTCAGGCAGTTCATCGAGAAATGCGATGCGGTGACCGCGCCCACGAGCGTTGCTGCGGCGAACCCGCAGGCCGTGTCGAGCAGGGCCGCGATCAGGCCGGCGTGGAGATGCCCGGAATACTGGGTGAGCTCGTCGCGCCAATTCATGCGAATGGTCGCCTCGCCCTTGCCGGCCGCAACAACGTCGAAGCCCGCGGCGCGGTTGAACGCCGCGGACGCGTTGACCGCCTCGAGCGCTGGCAGGTCGAATCCGTGCGGCATGCTCATGCGCGGCTCCATCGTGGGGTACGGCCTTCGAGGTTGCTCCTGACCGCTTCGACATGATTGACGGAGCCGAGCAGCGCCGCCTGTTCGGCAGTCTCGGCGGCGAGACCGGTTGCCACCTGGCAAGTTGCGGACAGTTTGAGCAGCCGCTTGGCGGCACGAATCGCATCAGGGCTGCGGCCAGCCATCTCACGCGCCGTTGCCAGTGCCGCGGCCACGGGATCATCGACGAGCCGCGTTGCAAAGCCGTAGGTTACCGCCTCGTCGGCCGAGAAAACGCGCCCGGTATAGGTCAGCTCACGCACGATATCCTCGCGCGCGAGATGGCGCATCAATTGCGTGCCGCACATATCCGGCACCAGCCCCCATTTCGTCTCGATCACCGCGAGCTTCGTATCGGGCGCGAGGTAGCGCAGGTCCGCGCCGAGCGCGAGCTGGAAACCGCCGCCGAAGGCAATGCCGTGCACCGCTGCGATCACGGGCACCGGCAGCTCGCGCCAGAGCCAGACAAGGTGCTGGGCATAATTCGCGACGCCGTGGGTTCGCTGCGTGAGATCCACGGGCGGAAGCAGCGGCTCGCCTCGCGTCGTGGCGACAAGGCGCTCCAGGTCGAGGCCCGCGCAGAATGCGCGTCCCTCGCCGGAGAGCACGACGGCCCGAATCTCCGGGCTGTCGCGCAGGTCTGCGCCGGCTTCGATGAGCGCCGCGAACATCGCGGGATCGAGCGCATTCATCTTGTCCGGACGGTTCAGGCGGACGTGGGCCACGTCATCCACGACAGTCACACGGACGCGATCAGTCATCGTGCTCCTCCTTTGGCGCGGGCCGGCAGCCTCAATATCCGGCGACGGCCAGCGCGACCACGGCCGCGAGAGCCTTCCAGCCGAAGCCGCGTCCGCGCGACCACCACGCGTTGGCGACGGCCGCAAAGCCGTAGACGGCGACGATGGTCGCAACGATCCAGTGCCGCGCGCTGTCCGATCCCAGCATGGGCGCCGCAAGCAGCAGCACGCCGCCGCCGATCCAGGCGACCGCCCCGGCCTGCCAGACCAGGCGGATCAGCATGCGCAGGCTTTCCGGGGTGATGGTCGCCCTGGCGAACACCTTGGTTTCGCCCAGCACGCCATGGATCAGGGCGACAACGATTCCCGCGACGCCGGCACATTGCAGCAGCAGATCACGCATCGGCAGACCTCGCCTCCTCCGTCCATACAGTACCGTATGGAGAGATAGGCGCTGGTCTGCGTCCTGTCAATACACTAGTGTATGGTCAAATTCCGGGAACCCGACATGACCGACCAGCTTTCAGCCGACGACTGGATCAAGGCAGGCCTCAAGGCGCTCGCCAGCAGCGGCTTCACCGCGCTCAAGGCCGACCCGCTGGCAAAGGCCATGGGGGTGTCGCGCGGCAGTTTCTACTGGCATTTCGCCGATCTCGGCGCGTTCCACGCCGCCGTGCTGAAGCGCTGGCGCGAGATCGCGGCGGAGCAGATCATCGCCGACGTCGAGGCCGCCAGCGACGAGCCGTTGAAGGCGCTGCTGCGCAGGACGTTCGGCGCGCGGCTTGATCTCGAACGCGCGGTGCGCAATTGGGCGGCTTTCGATGCCGCTGCGCAAGGGGCCGTGCGCGCGATCGACCGCCGCAGGCTCGACTATATCGAGCAGCTGCTGGGAAAGCGCGGGCTCGGAGCGGCGACGGCGCAGGCCCGCGCACAGATTCTCTACTGGACGTTTCTCGGCTTCGCGCTTTCAGGCGCGCCGGTGCCGGCGGCACGGCTGCAGCCCATGCTCGACGAGGTCTTAACGATGGTCTCCGCTTGAGCCCGCGATGGGCGGTGGCGAATTTCTGTGCTAGAGGCAGCCGAACGCCGGAGACCAAAATGAATACGCCCACCGAACGTCCCGAAGCCAGCGTCGATCCCAAATTGCTGGAGATTCTCGTCTGCCCGCTGACCAAGGGCCCGCTGGAGTTCGATTCCGCCAAGCAGGAGCTGATTTCGCGCAGCGCCAAGCTCGCTTATCCGATCCGCGACGGCATCCCGATCATGCTGCCGGAAGAGGCGCGGAAGATCGATTGAGTTTCTCGTAGCCCGGATGGAGCGCAGCGCAATCCGGGAATCCTTGCGCTGACGGTGCAGCGACCCCGGATTACGCTGCGCTCCATCCGGGCTACGAAAATCCTACAACGCCTCGCCCTTCAACAGCCGTGGCACCTCGCCCGTGAGCCCGGCGGCCTGGCGGATGAAGAGGTTCTTCAGCGGCGGGGCGCGGTCGACGAGTCCGAGACCGATGTCACGGACGGTGCGCAGCAGCGTCGATTGGTTGGAAAACAGGAAGTTCAGCGAGTTGGTGGCAACGCCCATCGCCATGGTGTCGAAGCGGCGCCAGCGCTGGTAGCGCTCGAGCACGTCGGCGCCGCCGAGATCCATGCCGAGCCGCGCGGCATCGACCACGACTTCGGCCAAGGCCGCGACATCCTTCAAGCCCATGTTGAGGCCCTGGCCCGCAATGGGGTGGATGACATGGGCGGCATCGCCGACCAGCGCGAGGCGGGTGGCGATGAAGGAGCGCGCGACGAAATAGGACAGCGGAAACGCGCGCGGCTTGTCGAGCGCCTTGACCTCGCCGAGATGCAGGCCGAAGCGCTGCTCGAGCTCGGCGTGAAATTCCTCGTCGCTGAGCGCAACGATGCGCGCGGCCTCAGCCCGGCGCTCGGTCCACACCAGCGAGGAGCGCTTGCCGGAGAGCGGCAGGATCGCGAAGGGACCAGCCGGCAGGAAATGCTCCTCGGCGCGGCCCTCATGATCGCGCTCGTGGCCGACCGTGACGACGATGCCGGATTGATCATACTCCCAGCCATGAGTCGCGATGCCCGCGCGTTCGCGCAGCTTTGAGCGCGCGCCATCGGCGGCGACCAGAAGGCCGGCGGCGATCACGCTGCCGTCGCCCAGCGTCACGTCGATGCCTTCGGGCCGCGCATCGTAGGACGCCACGGTGGTGGCACGGAGATCGATGCCCTCGGCTTCCGCACGCGCCGTCAGCGCATCGATCAGCCGGCGGTTCTCGACCATATGCGCAAAGGGCTCGCCCGGCGCGACGTCGCCCGCGAAATTGAGGAAGACCGGACGGGTAGCGTCCTCCAGCTTGGAGTCAGTGACGACCATGTCGAGGATCGGCTGCGCCTCGGCCTTGACGTCCTCCCAGGCGCCGATCGCCTCGAACAGGCGGCGGCAGGCGGCCACGATCGCGGTCGCGCGGGGGTCGCGGCTGGGACGTGTCGCGAGCGCGGGATCGGCGACGATGACGGGGATCTCGGGGCCGAGCCCCTGGCGTAACGCCAAGGCCAGCGCGAGGCCGGCAAACGCGCCGCCGCCAATGACAATGCTTCCCTGTACCGACATACCCAAATTCCCGGTCAATTCTCGGTCTTGCTAGCAGACTTGAGCTGGGCGAAACAGTGCGGTGAAACAAGGGCGGCGAGCCCTTCGTTCCCGTCATTCCGGGGCGCGCAATGCGCGAGCCCGGAATATCGAGGTTATCAGCTCGGGATTCCGGGTTCATCGCTGGCGCGATGTTCCGGAATGACGAGACAATTGAAAGCACCCGATGTCCAAGAGCCTGATCGACCTCATTTCGATCCTCGACCTCGAACAGCTCGAGGTGAACCTGTTCCGCGGCAACAGCCCGAAGACGAGCTGGCAGCGCGTGTTCGGCGGCCAGGTGATCGGACAGGCGATGGTCGCGGCCTGCCGCACCGTCGAGGGGCGGCTGCCACATTCGCTGCATTGCTATTTCATCCTGCCCGGCGATCCGCAGATCCCGATCATCTACCAGGTCGAACGTCTGCGCGACGGCAAGAGCTATTCGACCCGCCGGGTCACCGCGATCCAGCACGGCAACGCCATCTTCTCGATCATGGTCTCGTTCCATGCCGAGGAGGAAAGCGCCTTCGATCACCAGGACAAGATGCCCGACGTGCCACCACCGGAGAAGCTCACGGCAGAGGAGGTGGCGAAGCAGCCGATGTTCAAGGAGATGCCGGAGTTCATCCGCCGCTATTATGAATCGGACCGGCCGATCGAGCTGCGTCCGGTCGAACTCGGCCGCTATTTCGGCCAGAAGATCGACGACGGCCGCATCCATGTCTGGATCAAGACCGCCGCGAAGCTGCCCGACGACCCGGCGCTGCACATGTGCGCGCTCGCCTATGCCTCGGACTTCTCGCTGCTGGATGCGATCATGGCGCGCTATGGCCGCACGCTGTTCGACAAGCGCATGATGCCGGCGAGCCTCGATCACGCCATGTGGTTTCACCGCCCATTCCGCGCCGACGAATGGCTGCTCTACGCCCAGGATTCGCCGAATGCGCGCGGCGGCCGCGGCTTGACCCGCGGCTCGATCTTCAAGCCCGACGGCACATTGGTCGCCTCCGTCGCGCAGGAAGGCTCCGTGCGCGAGCGCAAGGGATGATCACCTCGAACGCGAGGTCTCGCGTTCGAGGCTTTCGAGATCAAGCACCAAGAGACCCGCGCGGAGCGAGCTCGGTCTGCGACGCGAACCAGTTCATGATCCAGCGATACACCCACGGAATCGGGATGATCAGGCTGCTCAGGATCGCAGCGACGATGCCGCGCCAGAGGATGTCGAGGCCCGAGCCCTTGAACACGATCTCGCGCCGCGTGCCCTCGATGCTGCGGCAGAACCAGCGCATCTGGGCTGCGGCGACCCAGGCCCAGCCGATGATGGTGATGATGGAAATCGCAAACAGCAAATTCCAGCCGATATAGGCCCAGACCGAGCCGGTGAAGCTCAAGCCCAGCGGCTGCCCGCTGGAGGCGAGGTTGGCGATCATCCATTTGACCAGCAGCCAGTAGAGCACGATCTGGACGATGAACAGCAGATTGCTCAGCAGCTGGCTGCCGACGAAACCGATCGCGATCGCCAGAACGATGAAGCCGAAGAACCATGGCACCAGCGTCATCGCAGTGCCGGTGAAGCTGAGATTCGGCCGTCCGGGGACCTTCACGCAGGGCACGATCCAGTTCAGGTACCAGACAAATAGCCACGGCACCGGGATGATGAAGCACGAGCCAATCACGAAGACGAGCGTGCGCCAGGTGAACTCGAGGATGCCGAAATCGACGGCCAGCGATCCGCCGCCGGCGTCACCAGCAGAAACACGGGAGCCCATCATCGGCGGGCCGCCCGCCGGGATCATCGGCGGCGCGCCGCCGCCCCCGACCAGGCCGGGGATTTCGGCGGCCTTCTGCCAGCCGGCCATGCCCTCGGTCCACACCAGCGTATCCGGGCGCACCACACCCTGGGCAACGAGGTCGCGGAATTGCCCTTCCGGAAAGGGCCCCTGCTGCTTGCCCTCGGATGCGTAGAACCAACTCGCCATGAAGCGTCCCCTCAAAATACTTATGTACCGCTCGGCCGGCCCGGGTTCACCGTAATCCATGCCAAAAATGCATTGTGAAGGATGAACGGTTGCCCTGTACAGAGGCGGCCGTTCACATGACCGCCCTTGGCCAAACGTTTTTGCGCTTCAATCTGCAAGTTTTTTGTGCCATTTGCCCGGAAAGATGCCAGATTGACGCAGCGCCGGGGACATACGGCGCGGCGCATCCCGGGGAATAGGCCTGACCATGAAACTCGTCGTCGCGATCATCAAACCCTTCAAGCTCGATGAGGTCCGCCAGGCCCTGACGGCGATCGGCGTCCACGGCATGACTGTGACCGAGGTGAAGGGTTATGGCCGGCAGAAGGGCCATACCGAGATCTATCGCGGCGCCGAATATGTCGTGAACTTCCTGCCCAAGCTGCGCATCGAAATCGCGGTGGCCTCCGACATCGCCGACAAGGCCGTCGGTGTGATCACGGCCTCCGCCCGCACCGGGCAGATCGGCGACGGCAAGATCTTCGTCACGCCGATCGATCACGCGCTGCGCATCCGCACCGGCGAAACCGACAGCGACGCGCTTTAGATTCTTGTTTTGACGCGTTTTCTTCACGCGAACCGGTATCCACTTCGCGCGAAAACACTTTGATCTTCTTCGATCGCACCAGCAACGACGCTAGCTTGTGTGACGCCAATTGATGCCGGGGGGAACGATATGGCGGGATTGTTGCGCCGCGCAGCTGTCATGGCTGCGCCGATCGGAATTGCGTTGGTCATGGCCGCGCCGGCGCAAGCCGCGACAAGTGAGATCAACGCCGCCGATACCGCCTGGATGATCGTCGCCACCGCGCTGGTGCTGATGATGACGATCCCGGGCCTCGCCCTGTTCTATTCCGGCATGGTGCGCAAGAAGAACGTGCTCGCCACCATGGCGCAGAGCCTCGCCGCGGTCGCGCTGATCTCCATCCTCTGGGTCGCGTTCGGCTATTCGCTCTGCTTCGTCGGCGATGGCCCGTGGATCGGCACGCTCGACCGCTGGTTTCTCGCCGGCATGACCATGGACAGCGTCAATCCGGCGGCGAAGACCATCCCTGAAGCGCTGTTCATGCTGTACCAGATGACGTTTGCCATCATCACGGTGGCGCTGGTCGCAGGCTCGGTCGCCGACCGGATGCGGTTCTCCGCCTATCTTCTGTTCTCCGTGGCCTGGTTCATCTTCGTCTACATTCCGCTGGCGCATTGGGTGTGGGGCGGCGGCTTTCTCAACAGCATGGGCGTGCTGGATTTCGCCGGCGGCCTCGTGGTGCACCTGTCGGCCGGCACCTCCGGCCTCATTGCGGCGAAGGTGATGGGGCGTCGCCAAGGCTACGGCTCCGAAAATCTCTCGCCGTTCGATCTGTCGCTCGCGGTGATGGGCACCGGCCTGCTGTGGGTCGGCTGGTTCGGCTTCAACGGCGGCTCGGCCGGCGCGGCCAATTCACGCGCGGTGATGGCGATCATCGCCACGCATCTTGCGGCCTGCTCAGGCGCGTTGACCTGGGGTGCGATCGAATGGTCGACGCGGCGCAAGCCCTCCGTGCTCGGCATGATCTCCGGCGCGGTGGCCGGGCTTGGCACCATCACGCCGGCCTCCGGCTTCGTGGCGCCCTGGCACGGCATCGTCATCGGCATTGTCGCCGGTGCGGTCTGCTATTGGGCCTGCACCTGGCTGAAGCACCGCTTCAACTATGACGATTCGCTCGACGTGTTCGGCGTCCACGGCATCGGCGGCCTGACCGGGACCCTGCTCGCCGGCGTGTTCGCAACCAGCGCCATCGGCGGCACCGCCGGCCTGTTCGAGGGCCATCCGCAGCAGGTGCTGATCCAGTTGTACGGGATCGCCGCCACCTTCGTCTGGTCGGCCGGCGTGAGCTTCGTCCTGCTCAAGCTGGTCGGCCTGTTCGTGCCACTGCGCGTATCCCGTGAGCACGAGCTCGAAGGGCTGGATATTTCGCAACACGGCGAAGCCCTGCAATAACGCTGACGCTACGTAATTACCTTTTTGCTGCCCGACACATGAGCAACATTGTGTCGGCAGCCTGTCGTGCACTCCTTTTGAGCAGGCATGACCACGTTTTGGGCGCGACGGAATAGCGCACCGCACTGCAATACCCGCCAAACGCGAAAACCCCCGTTTTCATAGTCCATTAGGCAACGCGCCCGATCTGGCACGGCATTTGATTCTATGGGTCCGGCTGTGCCCGCGTAGTGAACTTCTCCCTCGTGGCGAACCAGTCGAGAACGCCCGGCCATGTCCGGACCGGGCCCAAGCGGGGATAGGACCCATGAAAATTGTTATGGCGATTATCAAGCCATTCAAGCTGGAAGAAGTCCGTGACGCCCTGACCGCCATCGGCGTTCACGGTCTCACGGTGACGGAAGTCAAGGGATATGGCCGCCAGAAGGGCCATACGGAAATCTATCGCGGTGCCGAATATGCCGTGAGCTTCCTGCCCAAGATCAAGATCGAGGTCGCTGTCGCCTCCGACCAGGTCGACAAGACCATCGACGCCATCACGTCCGCCGCCAAGACCGGACAGATCGGCGACGGCAAGATCTTCGTCATCAACCTTGACCACGCGGTGCGTATCCGCACCGGCGAGGCCGATGCCGCGGCCCTTTGATTTCGCGCTCAACCATTATCCAATCAGGAGTGAATAATATGACGTTCAAGCGTCCCTATGGCGCGGGATTGGCGGCTCTCGCAGTCGGCCTGTTCGCTGCGACCGCAGCCTACGCCGAGCCAACGGTCAACAAGGGAGACAACGCCTGGATGCTGACATCGACAGTGCTCGTGCTGTTGATGACGATTCCCGGCCTCGCGCTGTTCTACGGCGGTCTCGTCCGTTCCAAGAACATGCTCTCCGTCCTGATGCAGGTGTTCTACACCGTCTGCGTCGTCACCGTGATCTGGGCCGTGTACGGCTACAGCCTGGCCTTCACCGGCGGCTCCGACTTCATCGGCGGCTTCTCCAAGGCCTTCATGATGGGCGTCACCACCGACTCGAAGGCCGCGACCTTCTCGGTCGACGCCAACATCTCGGAGCTCATCTACATGTGCTTCCAGATGACCTTCGCGGCGATCACCCCCGCCCTCATCGTCGGCGCCTTTGCCGAGCGCATGAAGTTCTCGGCGATCGCGCTGTTCATCCCGCTCTGGGTCACGCTGATCTACTTCCCGATCGCGCACATGGTCTGGTACTGGCCGGGCCCGGACATGATCCAGGACGCTGCCAAGGCTCTTGCCGCGGCGACTGACGCGGCGGCGAAGACCGCGGCGCAGGCCAAGCTCGACGAGATCAACGCCGACGCCGGCTGGATCTTCAAGAAGGGCGCGATCGACTTCGCGGGCGGCACCGTGGTGCACATCAACGCCGGCATCGCAGGCCTCGTCGGCGCTCTCCTGATTGGCAAGCGCGTCGGTTACGGCAAGGAGCTGATGGCTCCGCACTCGCTGACCATGTCGATGATCGGCGCCTCGCTGCTCTGGGTCGGCTGGTTCGGCTTCAACGCCGGCTCCAACCTCGAAGCCAACGGCGGCGCAGCGCTCGCCATGACCAACTCCTTCGTCGCCACCGCGGCCGCCGCGCTGTCGTGGATGTTCGCGGAGTGGATCATCAAGGGCCATCCGTCGGTGCTCGGCGTCATCTCCGGCGCTGTCGCGGGCCTCGTGGCTGTCACCCCCGCCGCCGGCTTCTCCGGCGTGATGGGCGCGATCGTCCTCGGCCTCATCGTCGGCGTGGTCTGCCTGTTCTTCTGCACCGTCGTGAAGAACGCGCTCGGCTATGACGACTCCCTCGATGTGTTCGGCGTGCACTGCGTCGGCGGCATCGTCGGCGCCCTCGGCACCGGCATTCTCGTCAACCCCGCCCTCGGCGGCGCCGGCATCATCGACTATACCGCGATCCCGCCGAAGGTCGCCGACTACGACTTCGCGGCGCAGATGATGTCCCAGATCTGGGGCGTCGGAACTACGCTGGTGTGGTCGGGCGTCGGTTCGGCGATCCTCTACAAGGTCGTCGACGTGATCGTCGGTCTGCGCACCAATGTCGAGAGCGAGCGTGAAGGCCTCGACATCACCGAGCACACCGAGCGCGCCTACAACATGTAAGGCTCCTCCCGGGCGCGGTCTCCCCGGAGACCGCGTCCACAACTACGGTCCGGGCACATACCCGGCAATGCCCTGACCGTTGAGGGGCTCCAGCGCAAGCTGGAGCCCCTTTCTTTTCGCGCGGCTGTTTTTGATTTCGCAGCGAAGAAAGGGATTGCCATTCCGCACCGGCGGCGCAGAAATGTCGCCCATAAGAAACAACAAGCGGGAGGTCGTCATGCGTTTGGAAGGCGGATGTTATTGCGGCGAAGTGCGCTACCAGGCCGAGGGCGACCCGATGATGCAGGCCCAGTGTCATTGCCGCGAGTGCCAGTACATCTCGGGCGGCGCGCCCAACACCTTCATCGCGATGCCGGTGGCCGGCTTCAGCTACACCAAGGGTCAGCCCAAGCAGTTCACCCGCAAGGACCTCGAACGCGCCGTCACGCGTGAGTTCTGCGCCGAATGCGGCACCCATCTGGTGACCAAGGTTCCGGGCCTGCCCGCCGTGGTGGTGAAGGTCGGCACGCTGGACGATCCGACCCAGTTCCATCCGCAGATGGCGATCTACACCTGCGACATCCAGGAATTCCATGCGATCCCCGCGGGCATGAAGACGTTCGAGAAACTGCCGGGGCGCTGAGGCCGGGAGGCTTGCCAAGCTCGTCATGCTCGGGCTTGTCCGGGGCATCCAGTTTCTTGAGTGCTGCCCGAAAGGCGTGGATGGCCGGGACAAGCCCGGCCATGACGCAGCCCCCGAACACGCCCGCATCCCGTTGTTATCCGGCCTCAATATTCCAGCTCTGGACGCACCTGCCGACCGATGGTTAATCGCGTCTTAACCTCGCCCTATCTATGGTGAACTGAACCGCTTCCCGCCGGCGCCGTGCTGCGACCGGCTGTTCCAAGAGTACTGGCGCCCAGAATGGTCATGACCGCTTCATCCCGTGCGCCGCAGGCCGGTGGAAGCTCCAACAACGAACGCTCGCCCTTCGTCCGTCTGAACGAGCTGCTGGCGCCGCATCAGCCTGGCAAGCCCTTGATTTCGCTTGCGGTCGGCGAACCGCAGCATCCCGTGCCCGATTTCGTCGGGCCGGTGCTGGCCAAGCACATCGCCGATTTCGGGCGTTACCCGATGAACCAGGGCACCGACCCGTTCCGCCAGGCCGCAAGCGCCTGGATGTCGTCGCGCTTCAAGCTGCCGCGGGCGCTCGACCCCAAGGGCGAGATTCTCGTGCTCAATGGCAGCCGGGAGGGCCTGTTCCTCGCCGCGATCGCAGCCGCGCGCTATGTCGGCCCGCGCCCCGGCAAGCCCGCCATCCTGATGCCGAACCCGTTCTATCCAGTCTATGGCGCCGGCGCTCTCGCTGCCGCCTGCGAGCCAGTCTATCTGCCGACCACGGTCGAAAACGGCTTCCTGCCTGATCTCGACGCCATCGACGAGGCAACGCTGGCGCGCACCGTGGCGTTCTATCTGGCCTCGCCTGCCAACCCGCAAGGCTCGGTCGCCTCGCGCGATTACTTCACGCGCCTGAAGCGCCTCGCCGATCGCTACGGCTTCATGATCCTCAGCGACGAATGCTATTCGGAGATCTACACCCGCGAAGCGCCGGGCAGCGCGCTCGAATGCGCGGGCGCGGATTTCACCCGCGTGGCCGCGTTCCAGTCGCTATCGAAGCGCTCGAACCTGCCGGGCCTGCGCGTCGGCTTCGCCGCCGGCGACAAGATATTCATCGGCATGTTCCTGGAGCTGCGCAACATCGCAGCGCCCCAGGTGCCGGTGCCGCTGCAGCATGTCGCGACCTTCGCCTACGGCGACGAAGCGCATGTCGAGGAGAACCGCAGGCTGTACCGGATCAAGTTCGACCTCGCCGACCAGATCATCGGCAACCGTTACGGCTATCGCCGGCCCGATGCCGGCTTCTGCGTCTGGCTCAATACGTCGGGGATCGGCGACGACGTGTCCGTGACGCTCAAGCTTTTCAAGGAAGCAGGTGTGCGCGTGGTGCCCGGCAGCTTCCTGGCGCGACAGCAACCTGACGGATTCAATCCCGGCGCGGGCTACATTCGTCTCGCGCTGGTGCAGGATGGTGAGACCACGGCGCAGGCGTTGCATCGCCTGGTCGAGACTCTGGGTTAGGCGGGCCCGTGAGCATGTCGGCAATCGAACGTGTCATTCCACTGGTCGGCCATCTGCCGCCATCGATCCGTGAGGGTCTGGCGCGGCGCATGCGCGAACTCTCCGGCCTCGGCCTGATCGCGCTGGCGGGCGTCGCCTCGGCCGCGCTGATGACCTGGTCGGTGCAGGATCCCAGCCTCAGCCACGCCACCTCGCGGCCGATCCGCAACATCCTCGGCTATGCCGGCGCGATCGGCGCCGATCTTGCGATGCAGATCCTCGGGCTCGGCGCGATCATGCTGGTCTTGACCGTCGCGGTCTGGGGCTGGCGCATGATGACGCATCGCCCGTTCGACCGCGAAGCGCTGCGGCTCGGCTCCTGGATTCTCTGCACGGTCATCGCGGCGGGCTTCGTCAGCTGCTGGCCCCATGGCGGCGCATGGCCACTGCCAACCGGCCTCGGCGGCGTCGTCGGCGATGCCCTGGTGCGCGCGCCCGCGGTGATTTTCGGACCGCCGGGCACGATCTATCGCATCGTGCTCGGCACGATCCTGTTCGCTGCGATGGCCGCGACCTTTCTGATTGCCTGCGGCCTCGGCGCCCGTGAGCATGACGACGAGCTCGCGGAGATCGAGGACGACGACAAGCCGCTCGAGGAAGACGATGAGAGCGATCGCGGTTCGGTGTCGCTGGGCTGGCTGTTCCATGCGCTGATGAGCACGAAGGCGCGGCTGATCTGGCTGTGTGGCGCCGCCTACCGTTCGCTGGTCTCGAGCGGACCGAAGACCAAGGCCGTGGCGTTCAGCCGGCAGGAGCCGAATCTCGGAGGCGGGCGCTCCGCGCCCTCGATCTCGCCGCAGTCCGACGACGAAGACGACGAGGATCAGCACGAGGAAGAGGAAGACGAGGAGGAGGAAGAGGAGGAGCCCGTCGCGCGCGCACCGCGCAAGAAGGCTTCGCCGAAGGCCTCCCCCAAGAAATCCTCCGACAAATTCGAGCTTCCGTCCGTGTCCGTGCTGGCCGCGCCCAAGGCCGGCGATCGCCAGCCGCTCAGCAAGGCCGAGCTGGAAGCCAATTCGCGCTCGCTCGAAGGCGTGCTGCAGGATTTCGGCGTGCGCGGCGAGATCGTGAAAGCCAATCCAGGCCCCGTGGTCACGCTGTACGAGCTGGAGCCCGCGCCCGGCATCAAATCCTCGCGCGTGATCGGGCTTGCCGACGACATCGCCCGCTCGATGAGCGCGCTGTCGGCGCGCGTCGCCGTCGTGCCTGGCCGCAACGCCATCGGCATCGAGCTGCCGAACGCGCATCGCGAAAAGGTCTATTTGCGCGAATTGCTGATCGCCAAGGAAGCAACCGACACGGTGGCCAAGCTGCCGCTCTGCCTCGGCAAGACCATCGGCGGCGACCCCGTCATCATCGACCTCGCGCGCACGCCGCACATGCTGATCGCCGGCACCACCGGCTCCGGCAAATCGGTCGCCATCAACACCATGATCCTCAGCCTGGTCTACCGGCTGCGCCCGGACCAGTGCCGCCTGATCATGGTCGATCCGAAGATGCTCGAACTCTCCGTCTATGACGGCATTCCCCATCTGCTCACGCCCGTCGTGACCGACCCGAAGAAGGCGGTGGTCGCGCTGAAATGGGCCGTGCGCGAGATGGAAGAGCGCTACAAGAACATGGCCAAGCTCGGTGTGCGCAACATCGACGGCTACAACACGCGCCTGCTCGAATTGAAGGCCAAGGGCGAGGAGCCGACGCGCACGGTGCATACCGGCTTCGACAAGGAGACCGGCAAGGCGATCTACGAGGAAGAGAAGCTCTCGCTCGACCCGCTGCCCTACATCGTCATCATCGTCGACGAAATGGCCGACCTGATGATGGTCGCCGGCAAGGACATCGAAGGCGCGGTGCAGCGCCTCGCGCAGATGGCGCGCGCCGCCGGCCTGCACGTGATCCTGGCGACGCAGCGTCCGTCGGTCGACGTCATCACCGGTACCATCAAGGCGAACTTCCCGACCCGCATCGCCTTCCAGGTCACGTCCAAGATCGACAGCCGCACCATTCTCGGCGAGATGGGCGCCGAGCAATTGCTCGGCCAGGGCGACATGCTCTACATGGCCGGCGGCGGCCGCATCAGCCGCGTGCACGGGCCCTTTGCGTCCGACGACGAAGTCGAGAAGGTGGTGCGTCACCTCAAGACGCAGGGACAACCGGAATATCTCGAGGCGGTGACCGCCGAAGAGCCGACCGAAGACGAGGACGGCGGCGCCGTGTTCGACGCCAGCGGCATGGGCGCGGACGGCGGCGGCGATCTCTTCCAGCAGGCCGTTGCGATCGTCAAACGCGACCGCAAGGCTTCGACCAGCTATATCCAGCGCCGCCTGCAAATCGGCTATAACCGCGCCGCATCGCTGATGGAACGCATGGAACTGGAAGGCATCGTCGGACCCGCCAACCACGCCGGCAAGCGCGAGATTCTGGTCGAGGAAGAAGACAGCCATATGTGAGGCGAGGAGCCTCGACGAGACATCATTTCACGCAAAATCGATATCTGCTTTTGCCCGAAATCACGCTAAAAGGCGCCTAGACATACAGGACGACGCGTTGATCAGACATCCGGACATTCGATTCGCTGCCAATATCGCTGCGCGAAGCGCGCGCGTGGCCGGCGTGCTGCTCGTCACTGCCGCGATGGTGACCGCGACGTCGTTCGCGCAGACCGTGCCGGTGCCGAAGCCCGCGCCGAAGGGCCGTGATGGTGCTCAATCCGGGGGCAGTGGACCCGCTGTCACCGGCGCGACGCAGACGCCGCCGAATCCAGTGATCCCCGATCCGCGCCGCAACGTGCCGAGCAGCATCTTCCAGACCTTCGATGCCAACCAGAAGGCGCAGGCGGCCAAGGTCAGCGCCTATCTCTCGTCGCTTTCGACGCTGGTCGGGAATTTCGTCCAGGTCGGCCCCGACGGCAGCAAGACGCAGGGCGATTTCTACATCCAGAAGCCGGGCAAGGTGCGCTTCGAATATGACGCGCCGAGCCCGATCGACATCGTCGCGGACGGATCGTCGCTGGTGGTGCGCGACCGCAAGCTCGCGACCCAGGACGTCTATCCGCTGTCGCAGACGCCGCTGCGCTTCCTGTTGTCCGACCGCATCGACCTGATGAAGGACACCAATGTCGTTGGCGTCTCGGCCGACGACGTCTTCGTCAGCGTCACCATCGAGGAGAAGCAGGCGCTGGTCGGCACCAGCCGCCTGCTCTTGATGTTCGGCGCCAAGGACGGCCAGCTCAAGCAGTGGACCGTCACCGATCCGCAGGGCTACGACACCACGATCGCGGTCTACAATCTGGATTCGAGCAAGAAGCTCGATCCCGGCATGTTCAAGATCGATTTCACCAATTACGGCCCGGCGCCGGGCTAGTCCCGTCTCGTGTCCCGGACGCGACGCAGCGCGTAGCGGTGCGGCGCATAGCCGGTCTAGTGTACAGGTACGGCTTTCGATCGCGGATGATGGCGTTGAGGACCGTCAACAGCTTCCTGGCAACGGCAATGAGAGCGAGCTTGGCAGGTTTACGGGCCTGTCGCAGTCGAGCGTAGAAGGCCTTGAATGGATCGGCCCGGCGGACCGCATTGAGAGCGGCCATGTAGAGGGCATCGCGGACGCGCTTTCGGCCCCCGACGATCTTCCGCTTGCCGCGGTAAGCGCCGCTGTCGACGTTGAAGGGAGCCAGGCCGGCGAGCGCGGCCACCTGCTTCGGTCCCACTTTTCCGAGTTCCGGCATCTGCGCGATCAGCTGCATGCAGGTTACGGGGCCCACGCCGGGAAGTGACCGCATCAACTGCGCATCATCGGAGACCTCCGGCTCAGTCTTGATCAGTGCGCTAATATCGGCCTCGATTGCGGCGATCTCATTGTCGAGGACTTCAATGAGCCGACCGATGCGATCGGCCATGGCGCGGTCCTCGGCCTCGCTGCGCCTGTTCTTCTCCTGGGCACGCATGAGAACCAGTTGATCCCGCCGTTTTGCAAGCCCCGCCAGGGCATTGCGGGCAGGATTGGCAGCCTGCTCAGCGGCAGGCTGCATGGCCCGGGCAAAGCTCGCCAGCATCCGGGCATCGATCGGGTCGGTCTTGGCGAGCTGGCCGCTGGCGCGCGCAAAGTCCCGGGCCCGGGCCGGGTTGATCCGGGCAAAGCGGATGCCGGCCTGGCTGAGCGCCTCACGAAGCTCAAGGTCATAGACGCCCGTGGCTTCAAAGACGACCAGCACATCGCAGCGCCAACGCGCCGCGATCTGTGTGATGGCCTGCGGCGCGTTGGCGATGCGCTCCGGCACGCCCAGGCTCTCATCGAAGATATCGAGATATCGTTTGGAGACGTCGATTCCGACGTAACGAGGGCGTATGATCATGGTGCCTGTCCCTGTGATGCGAGGTCTGTTGGCGCAGCCTCGTGCAACTGTTCAGGTTGATAAATGGAACGGGCGGGAGACCGAGCCGGCTCACGGCGTCAAGCGCCAAGGACCCAACGGCTTCCCGCCCACTCCACCATGACAGGATTTCGATACACAGGGACCCAGAATGCAGCGCAGTGGGCCCCGACTCTGCAGCGCGTCCGGGGCACGAGAGATTGTCGTGGATGGCCATAGTCGGTCTATCGCGCACGGGTGCTTTCCCCGCGCCAATCCATGCTAAGACGCATTTCCCATGCGTTTTTCCCTGACAACCTGGAACATCAATTCGGTGCGGCTGCGCATCGATCTGGTCGCGAAATTCCTCAAAAGCGCGCGGCCCGACGTGCTGTGCCTGCAGGAGACCAAGTGCATCGACGATGCCTTCCCGCTGAAGCGCTTCAAGCGACTCGGCTATGAGCACGTCGCGCTGAACGGGCAGAAGGGCTATCACGGCGTCGCCATCGTCTCGAAGATTCCGTTCGAGTCAAAGGACATCCGTACCTTCTGCGACAAGGTGGATTCGCGCCACATCTCCGTTTCGTTCGGCGAGAAGGCGAATATCGCAAAGCCGCTGGTGCTGCATAATTTCTACGTGCCCGCCGGCGGCGACATTCCCGATCCCGCGGTGAACGAGAAGTTCGATCACAAGCTTCGCTTCCTCGACGAGATGAAGGCGTGCGAGCCGCTGCATCCGCGCGGAGAGGATCGCCACATCCTGGTCGGCGATCTCAACGTCGCCCCGCACGAGAACGACGTGTGGTCGCACAAGCAGCTGCTGAAGGTCGTCTCGCACACGCCTGTCGAAACGGAAAAGCTCCAGGCCGCGCTCGAGGCCGGCGAATGGGTCGACGTCGCACGTGACCGCATTCCGATGTCCGAGAAGGTCTACACGTGGTGGAGCTATCGCTCCGCCGACTGGACCGTCGGCGATCGCGGCCGCAGGCTCGACCACATCTGGGTGTCGCGCGCATTGAAGGATGCCGTCAGCGATTTCAAAATCCTGCGCGATGCGCGGAGCTGGGAGCGGCCGTCCGACCATGTGCCCGTGACGGTGACGCTGGACGTATAAGTTCGTAGCCCGGATGGAGCGGTAATCAGGACGTCAGCTTCGCGCCCGCCATCAAGATGTCGCTCGCGATCTGGCTCGAGCGCACCGCGAATTCATCGCGCAGGCGAACGGCAGCAGCGGGGTCACTCTCGAGCACGCGCTGGAACAGGCTGCGGGCGACGCGGATGACGGAGGAGTGCTCCAGAGCGATCGCGCTCGACGGACGCTTCATCGGCACCACCAGCGCGAGCTCGCCGATCAGCGCGCCGGGACCGGCGATCATTTCGGCGCCGGCGCCGTCGTCGACCCGGAACGCGCCGCGCTGGACCACGAAGCCGGCATCGGCGTCGTCGCCGAGATTGAACAGGGTGTCGCCGCGGACGAAGTCACGCTGCTCGGACCCGATCGCCAGCATGCGCAACGAGGCGTCGCCCAACAGGCGCAGTGTCGGGACTCGCTCGAGAAGCGCTACGTCGTCGTCGATTGACATTCAGATCCGAGGCTCAAGGGCATGCGATCTAAAACGATTCGCACGCCCTTCAAGCGTATCACGGCACCAGCTTGTAGCCACCGGCTTCCGTGACCAGGATTTCCGGGTTGGCGGCGTCCTTCTCGATCTTCTGGCGCAGGCGGTAGATGTGGGTTTCCAGCGTGTGGGTGGTGACGCCGGAATTATAGCCCCAGACCTCCTGGAGCAGGGTCTCGCGCGAGACCGGCATCTGGCCGGCGCGGTAGAGGAAGCGGAGGATGGCGGTTTCCTTCTCCGTCAGGCGCACCTTGCGGGCATTGGCCGCGGTGAGCATTTTCGAGCCGGGACGGAAGGAGTAGGGGCCGACCGAGAACACCGCGTCCTCGCTGGCCTCGTGCTGGCGGAGCTGGGCGCGGATGCGGGCCAGCAGGACGGCGAAGCGGAAGGGCTTTGCCACATAGTCGTTGGCGCCGGATTCCAGCCCCAAAATCGTATCGGAATCGGTGTCGTGACCGGTCAGCATGATGATCGGAGCCTTGAAGCCACCCTTGCGCAGGGAGCGGACCACCTCACGGCCGTCGGTGTCCGGCAGGCCGACATCCATCAGAACGAGATCGGGGGCATTGGCCTTGGCGGCGCTCGCGCCCTTGGCGCCGGTATCGACGGCGGAGGCCTCAAATTCTTCGTGTAGCGATAATTGCTCCACCAACGTATCGCGCAGATCGGTATCGTCATCCACGATCAGGATCTTGCGGGCATTGGCCATAGGGGGTCATCCTTTTGGGGTCCGGCTCGGCGCGCATCCAATGCCGCACCCAGCCGTGAGGGGAAGTTTAGGGGTCGCTGTTGTTATTGTTGTTCGTGTTGAAGTAGTGGGCTGTCACCGATTCACAAGCCAGAACCACTCTAACTCAGAATAGCAGGGCGTTTCGATGAATGTCCTGTAATGAATTCGACATTGCACGTTCACATGAAAAATAGAGCTGTTTCAGTCGGTTACACCATGAATCGAAGTGCCGGACCGCTTCGAACGATCCGCGTTAAGCCTGCCGCCGGCAATCCGCGGCGAGGCTGGCTGATCGCGGGCTCGCTGACCATTCCGGTCGCGCTGGGGCGGGGCGGCATCCTGGCCAACAAGCGCGAGGGCGACGGCGGCACCCCCCGAGGCAGCTTCCGTCCCCGGCGATTGTGGTGGCGGGGCGACCGGCACAGCCGTCCGCAGAGCTTCTTGCCGGCCCGGACCATCACGGCAGCCGACGCCTGGTGCGAGGATCCGAAGGACCGCCATTACAACCAGGGAATCCGGCTGAGCGAGGGGCAGGGCGGCGACCGCCTCAAGCGCACAGATCATCTCTATGACTTCATCATCGAGATCGACCACAATACCAGGCCGCGGATTGCCGGCCGCGGCAGCGCGGTATTTTTGCACCTGGCCCGCGACAATTTCGGCCCGACTGCGGGCTGCGTCTCGATGACGAAATCTGCGATGCTGCAATTGGTTCGGCGCCTGGGCCCACAAACAAGAATCATCATCGGGTGAGACCAATGCTCGACAAGGATCAGATCGCGGCCGCATCGCGCGTGCTCGTTCAACATTGGCGCGACGGCTCCAAGCTTGACGCGCTGGAGGCTCCGGTGCGACCGCAGAGCCGAATCGAGGGCTACGCCATCCAAGCTGCGCTCGAAACCCAGTCTCTGGGAGAATTGTTCGGCTGGAAGATCGCAGCCACGAGCGTATCAGGACAGCAGCACATCAATGTCACCGGACCGCTGGCCGGTCGCATCATGAGCGACACGGTCATCGCCGACGGAGGGACTGCGTCGATGAAGGGCAACGAGATGCGCGTGGGCGAGCCTGAATTCACCTTCCGCATGGGACGCGACCTGCCGCCGCGCCCAGCGTCGTACACCGTCGACGAGGTGCTGTCCGCCGTCGACAGCTTCCATCCCGCGATCGAGATTCCCGATTCGCGCTTTGGCGATTTCGCCAGCGCCGGCGAGGCGCAGCTCATCGCCGACAATGCCTGCGCGCATCTGTTCGTGCTGGGCGAGGCGACGGCTGCGAACTGGCGTACGATGGATCTCGTCGAGGAGCGGCCGCAGATCACGGTGCGCGGCGAGCGTTATGTCGGTCACGGCAAGAACGTGCTCGGCGATCCCCGCGTCGCGCTCGCCTGGCTCGCCAATGAGCTCTCCGGGCTCGGCATCACCTTGCGGGCAGGGCAGGTGGTGACGACCGGCACGTGCCATCCACCGCTGCCGATTGCGGCCGGCGATCACATGACGGTGGACTTTGGGGTGTTGGGGACGGTGGCGGTGGGGTTCGTGTAGGCAACTCACACTCTCCTGTCGTCCCTGCGAACGCAGGGATCCATAACCCCAGGGAGAAGTTTGGCGAAGACCGGAGTCACCTAACTTTCGCCGGTACGAACACCGGTGATCAAATGAGAGATCACGCGGTATGGGTCCCTGCCTTCGCAGGGACGACAGCAATCACCTGTGCCCGAAGATCGCACTTCCCACCCGCACATGGGTGGCACCCAGCATGATTGCGGTGGCGAAATCCGCGCTCATGCCCATCGAGAGATTGGTCAATCCATTGCGCGCGGCGATCTTGGCGGTCAGCGCGAAATGCGCGGCCGGCGGTTCGTCGACCGGCGGGATGCACATCAAGCCCGATATCGTCAGCCCATAGGTGTCGCGGCAGCTGGCGAGGAAGGCGTCGGCCTCTCCGGGCGCGATGCCGGCCTTCTGCGGCTCCTCGCCGGTGTTGATCTGGACGAAGAGCTGCGGGTGCTTGTTCTGTGATTTGATTTCCTTGGCTAACGCTTGGCAAATGCTCGGACGGTCCACCGAGTGGATGGCATCGAACAGCGCGACCGCCTCTTTCGCCTTGTTGGATTGCAACGGTCCGATCAGATGCAGCGCGATGCCGGGGTAAACAGACGTTAACGCGGGCCACTTGCCTTTGGCCTCCTGCACCCGATTCTCACCGAATACGCGCTGTCCGGCGTCGATGATCGGGATAATGGCGTCCGCGGCGAACGTCTTGGACACGGCGATCAGCGTCACGGAGGCGCGATCGCGCCGCGCATCCTTGCAGGCGCGTGCAATTTCGGCTTCGACCGCGGCAAGCGCGTTTGGTGAATGGCCGGTTACCGGCGCGGCGTTTTCATCTGTCATGACGTCGACTGATTAAGGACGTAACTGGGGTAAGTCCAATTTTACCGAGTTCAAGAAAGAGTTTTTGAACCCTTCGCTTTACCTTGCCCATCGGGGTGGGTAGCGAAGATGGCAAGCATCAGTCTCAACCGCAAGCGAGCGAAACTCAAGCAGGTTCTCGGGATCCGAGCGCGGCTTGCGTTGCTCGCGGTGATTCTGGTGGCACCCTTGATGCTCGAGCGCATTCGTTCGCTCGAAGACACCCGCGCCCGGCAGATCGCGCAGGCCACGATTGAATTCACCACCGTCGCAAGGCACAGCGCCGACGCGCAGCGCGAGGTGATCTCGTCGGTCGAGACCATCCTGAAGTCGGAAGCTTTCATCCGCGCCTCCGCCGGCGGCGTCAGCAAGAGCTGCGACGTGCTGCGCGCGAGCCTGCCGTCGAATCTGCCCTGGATCCGTACGCTTCTGATCGCAGGCCAGGACGGACGCATCCAATGCGCCACCAACAACATGTATGTCGGCCTCGACCTCAGCGACCGGCCGTATTTTCAGCAGGCCCAGGAAACCGGCCGCTTCGTGCTGAGCGATTTCATCCTGTCGCGCCCGGTGCAGACGCCAACCGTCATGGCGGTCTACCCGGTGTCCGCCTTCAGCGGCGTCGCCGATGCCGTCGTGCTCGCCACGGTCAACCTCGACTGGATGTCGAAGGTGATGAGCAATCTGGGCGGCCGCGCCGGCATCACCGCCGTGCTGGTCGACAGCGCAGGCACCGTGCTGGCCGCGCCGGCCGACCAGCACAGCGCGGTCGGCCGTCCGCTCGACAACATGCCGCTGATGTCCGCCATCGCCGACCGGGCGCTGCGCTCAGACCAGGACGAGGGCGCGCTGTCTTTCCTCGCCGCCGACGGCTCGCGCCGCGCGGTCAGCTACATCCGCATCGCGGGCACCAATGCCCGCCTGATCGCCAGCATCGACGAGGACAAGGTGTCCGCGGCGGTCAGCCGCGACATCCGCACCGCCTATCTCCAGCTCGCTTTCGTCGTGGTGTTCGTCCTGCTCGGCGCGCTGATCGCTGCCGAGAAGCTCGTCATCAAGCCGATCGAGATGCTGGTCGACATGGCCAAGCGTCTCGGCGAGGGCGATCTGTCGGCCCGCGCGGCGCGCAATCGCCTGCCGGCCGAGTTCGTGCCGCTGGCCCGCGCGTTCAACGCGATGGCCGCGCAACTGAGCCAGCGCGAACGCGAGCTGATCGCGAGCAACGACCGGCTGACGGTGATGGCCTCGATCGACATGCTCTCGGGCCTTGCCAACCGCCGCGGCTTCCAGAGCCGGCTCGACTTCGAATGGATGCGCGCGCAGCAATATGGCAGCGACCTCGCGCTGCTGATGATCGACGTCGACCATTTCAAGCTGTTCAACGACACCTATGGTCATCTCGAAGGCGATTCCTGCCTGACCAGGCTCGGCGAATCGCTGTCCGGCATCGCCGCCGACACGATGGGCTTTGCGGCGCGCTATGGCGGCGAGGAATTCTGCCTGCTGCTGCCGAACACCGATGTGAACAGCGCCGTGAAAATCGGCGAACAGGTGCGCGCGGCGGTGCTGAAACTGTGCCTGCCGCACATCACCTCGGCCCATATGATCGTCACCGTCTCGATCGGCGTTGCCGCGACGAAGCCCAACGAGGCCTTGCGTCCCGGCGATTTGATCGAAGCCGCCGACGCCGCGCTCTACGCCGCCAAGCACCGTGGCCGCAACAATGTCGTCGAGCACGGCATCCAGGCGATCGAGAGCGGCGCGGCTGATATGATGATGGCGGGCTAATATCGCCCGGCGGCGGCGGTCAGGCCGGTATCGACAAAGCCTGCCCTTGTCTCGACATACGCGACGCGAAAATCGTCCGGCGACTTGGCAAAGTGCCGGCATCCAGCCGCCTTCAGTTCGTCCTCGGACCCATATCCCCACAGGGCACCAATCGGCAGCACGCCGTTGTCGATTGCCCCGATGATATCGTAGGAGCGGTCACCCACCATCACAGCCTTGCTGCTGTCCGCCTGCGCGGCCGCAAGGGCCCGGCCGACGAGATCGGTCTTGGTATCGGTTTCGGCCAGTCCGGCACCGATCACGCCAGCCACATAGCGATCGAGCTTGAGATAGCTCACCACCTCGATCGCCTGGTTCTGCGGTTTGGAGGTCACCACCCAGATCGCCGAACCGCGCATCTGGATGCTGCGAAGCAGATCAATTACGCCCGGATACAATTCATTGGCAACGATGCCGGTCCGCTCGAAAAGCGCACGGAAGGCCGTCATTCCGTGGTCGATTTCAGCTTGGCTGACGTCGGGGCGCATCGCGCGAAACACCTGAGGCAGCGGCGTTCCCAGGAAGGTCTTGAGCCGGGCGTCCGGCACCCCGTGGACACCGATCACCTCCAGGCCGCGGCGAAACGCAGGATAGAGGCCTGCCCTAGAATCGGTCAGGGTTCCGTCGAGGTCGAAGAAATAGGCCTGCATGCCCCCAATATAGGTCATCGGGCGGCGATCCGAAACCGGCCAATGCGCGGGGGGCTCCGAGAGCTGTTGATGGCCGGCTAAGCAACCTCATCCTCTTCGTCTTGCGACTGCGTCAGCACCGCGGTCAGCAGGCTCGCCATCTTGGCGACATGCCGTTCGTAGTTCTTGCGGGCCGCGCGCAGCAACCCGGCACTGATCAGGAAGTAGATGCCGGCCATGACAAGAAAGCGGCCGAAGCCACCTGCCGAATCGAAGATGCCGTTGATGAAGGCCGAAATGACGAGCGCGAGAAAGACGGCGAGGAAGGAAATCAGAAGATTGAGCTGAAACTCCAAATGATACCAGTACTGCTCCCGGACATAGGCCAGCTTTTCGGGACCAATCCTCTCGACCAGGATGATCTCGGGATCGGTCCACTGATCGAAGCTTTCCTTCAACGTGGCGTCGTTCAGTCCGAGCACCGTCCAGCTCTTGTCGCGCAGCATTTGCGAGAGTCTGGCGTGCAGCGCGGACAAATCGCTGTTCTTGATCTTGAACGGATTGCGCACGAGCAAGTCGTTCAATCCCATGAAGACGATGATGTTGGACAGCAATCCGACGAAGATCGACGCCGGGAATGCGATGATCAACAGCGTCGAGGCCTGACTGCTGTTACCGAGAATCTTCAGGACATAGGATTCGTAGCCCCTGTACTGAGCGATGTCGGCTTCGACGATGCCAAATGCACACAGCCACACCAGACCCGGAAGGAAGGTCTTGATCAGGCTTCCAAAGGTGACGGCGCCGAAAATGTTCATTGCGCGGCTCAGCCTGACTGGAGGGCTTGCCTGTACAACCTAAGGTAAAATGAATCGAATGGGAATACCCGATACGCTGTTGGCACGCCGGCACGGAATGATCGTGTCCCGGCCCGGGCGCTATCCTGGAGCTCCCGCGCGATCGAGCTCGATCTCCGTCACCACGCGATTGCGGCCGCTGCCCTTGGCGAGATAGAGCGCGCGATCGCAGCGCTCGATGAGATCGGTGATCGCTTCGCCGGGCCGGTACTGTGCCACGCCGATCGACACGCTGATATTGGGCAGGGTCTCGCCGGTCGAGCGGCGCGTGATCGTGCATTCGGCGAGCGCACGCCTGATGCGTTCGGCAATCTCGGCGCAAGTGGCGAGATCGGCGTCCGGCAGCACCGCGATCAGCTCCTCCCCGCCATAGCGGGCCGGCAGATCCTGCGTCCGGACCTTTTCCCGCAGCACCTTCGCCATCAGGCGCAGCACCTGGTCGCCGACGCCGTGGCCGAAATTGTCGTTGAAGGTCTTGAAGTGGTCGATGTCGAGCATCAGCACGCTGAGCGGCTCGCCCCAATCCGCAGTCCCCTGCGCCTTGCGCAGGAATTCGTCGAGCGCCCGCCGGTTTGCAAGGCCCGTCAGGGTGTCAGTCCGGGCGCGCTGCTCGGACCGCGAGAGCGAATCCCTGATGACATCGAGCTCGCGGGTTTTTTCCGCAAAGCCCGCTTCCAGCCGCGTCGCGCGTGTGGCGGCCCGGGCCAGCTCGTTCATGAGCTGGGCGACCAGCGCCTTCGGATCGACGCCAGCCTTGCTCTCGTCGGCCACCTGGCTGATGGCCTGCATCTGCGAATGGTTGTCAGCGATCGCGGTCGCCAGAAATTCCTTGGCCGCTCCCATCAGGGCCTGCAGCCGCTCGGACGTGTCGACCACGATGGCGCTGACCTGGGGCGCGACATAGGTCTCGAACAGATCCTGATTGGTACGGGCGTCGAACGGACGATTGTGGTCGATCAAGAGATCGATCGCGTTGCGCAGATCGTCGTGGCTGCCCGCGAAATATTGGTACCAGACCGCGAAATTAGCCGGCGTCGGCGCAATCCGCTGTTCGGCCATGCTGCGCATCGCCCGTCCGGCGATGGAGGCGGCATAATCATAATCGGGATCGTCGAAGCTGGAATCCATTGCGCTCATGCGGTCTTATTGGGCCGCAAATTGGCATCGACCCCTTAATCACACGCCAACGCAGGCCCTCGTAGTTATGCGGAGGCGCGCGCAAAGTTCCAAATCGCGGCAACCCATTGACCCCTTGAGGACTTCTATGGCCTAGTCCGCCGTCTTGAGACGGCCGAACCCATGAAAACCCCAACGATTCCATGACCTCCGAACGCTATAACGCCCGCGACGCCGAACCGCGCTGGCAACGCCTCTGGGACGAACAGGCGATCTTCGTCTCCAAGAACAACGATTCGCGGCCGAAATACTATGTACTCGAGATGTTTCCCTATCCGTCCGGGCGCATCCATATCGGTCACGTCAGGAATTACACGCTCGGCGACGTGCTGGCCCGCTTCATGCGCGCCAAGGGGTTCAACGTGCTGCACCCGATGGGCTGGGACGCGTTCGGCCTGCCGGCCGAGAATGCCGCGATCGAGCGCAAGGTCGCGCCGAAGGCCTGGACCTACGACAACATCGCCGCGATGAAGAAGCAGCTCCGCTCGATCGGGCTGTCGCTGGACTGGAGCCGCGAATTCGCGACCTGCGATCCCAGCTACTACAAGCACCAGCAGAAGATGTTCCTGGACATGCTCGCCGCAGGTCTCGCCGAGCGCGAGAAGCGCAAGCTGAACTGGGACCCGGTCGACATGACCGTGCTCGCCAACGAGCAGGTCATCGACGGCCGCGGCTGGCGCTCCGGCGCAATTGTCGAACAACGGGAAATGAGCCAGTGGGTCTTCAAGATCACGAAGTACTCGCAGGAATTGCTGTCGGCGCTGGATGGTCTGGACCGCTGGCCCGACAAGGTGCGCCTGATGCAGCGCAACTGGATCGGCCGCTCCGAGGGCCTGTTGATCCGTTTCGCGCTGGATGCGGCGACGACGCCGGCTGGCGAGAATGAGCTGAAGATCTTCACGACGCGCCCTGACACGTTATTCGGCGCGAAGTTCATGGCAATCTCGGCGGATCATCCGCTGGCGCAGGCAGCAGCCGCGAAGAACCCGAAGCTCGCGGAATTCATCGCCGACATCAAGAAGATCGGCACCGCACAGTCGATCATCGACACCGCAGAGAAGCAGGGTTTCGACACCGGCATCCGCGCGGTGCATCCGTTCGACCCGAGCTGGAAGCTGCCGGTCTATGTCGCCAATTTCGTGCTGATGGAATACGGCACCGGCGCCATCTTCGGCTGTCCGGCGCACGACCAGCGCGACCTCGACTTCGTCAACAAGTACAATCTCGGCAATACGCCCGTCGTGTGCCCGGAGGGCCAGGATCCGAAGACGTTCGTGATCACCGACACCGCCTACGACGGTGACGGCCGCATGATCAATTCGCGTTTCCTCGACGGCATGACGATCGATCAGGCCAAGGACGAGGTCGCAAAGCGCCTGGAGACCGAGCTGCGCGGCAACGCGCCGGTCGGCGAGCGGCAGGTCAATTTCCGCCTGCGCGATTGGGGCATTTCGCGCCAGCGCTATTGGGGCTGCCCGATCCCGGTCATCCATTGTCCGAAATGCGACGTGGTCCCGGTGCCGGACGCCGACTTGCCGGTGGTGCTGCCGGAGGATGTGAGCTTCGACAAGCCGGGCAACGCGCTGGACCATCATCCGACGTGGAAGCACGTCACCTGCCCCAAATGCGGTGGCAGCGCTAACCGCGAAACCGACACCATGGACACCTTCGTGGATTCGTCCTGGTATTTTGCGCGCTTCACCGATCCCTGGAATGAGACCGCGCCGACGACGCCCGCGGTCGCCAACCGGATGCTGCCGGTCGACCAGTATATCGGCGGCGTCGAGCACGCGATCCTGCATCTGCTCTACAGCCGCTTCTTCACCCGCGCGATGAAGGCGACCGGGCACATTGCGCTGGACGAGCCGTTCGCCGGCATGTTCACGCAAGGCATGGTGGTACACGAGACCTACCAGCGGGCCGACGGTACCTATGTGCAGCCGGCCGAGGTCAAGGTCGAGGTTGGCGGCAACGGGCGCCGCGCGACGCTGCTCAGCACGGGCGAAGACATCCAGATCGGCCCGATCGAGAAGATGTCGAAGTCGAAGAAGAACACGGTCGACCCCGACGACATCATCGAGACCTACGGCGCCGACGTCGCCCGCTGGTTCATGCTGTCGGACTCCCCGCCCGACCGCGACGTGATCTGGAGCGACGAGCGCGTCCAGGGCGCCTCGCGCTTCGTGCAGCGGCTGTGGCGACTGGTGAACGATTCCGTGGAGCTCGGCAAGGCAGCGCCCGCGGCCCGGCCGGCCAGCTTCGGCCCCGACGCCACCGCCCTGCGCAAGGCCGCCCATGGCGCGCTGGACAAGGTGACCACCGGGATCGAGCGGCTGCACTTCAACGTCTGCCTCGCTCATATCCGCGAATTCGCCAACAGCTTCTCGGAAATCCTCCAGCGCCCCGGCCAGCCGTCGTCCGATCTCGCTCCAGATTTGGCTTGGGCGATCCGGGAGGCCAGCCAGATCCTGGTCCAGCTGTTCTCCCCGATGATGCCGCACCTCGCCGAGGAGTGCTGGCAGGCTATGGGCCAGAGCGGGCTGGTTTCCGAGGCCAATTGGCCCCAAATCGAACGCGATTTGCTGGTCGAAGACAGCGTAACCCTGGTGGTCCAGGTCAATGGCAAGAAGCGGGGTGAGGTCACAGTTGCAACAGCGGCCCAGAATCCGGAAATCGAGGCTGCCGTTTTGGCCCTCGATGCGGTAAAGCTGGCCCTGGACGGCAAGCCCGTCCGCAAGGTGATCATCGTCCCCAAGAGGATCGTAAATGTTGTCGGCTAGGATCCGCATCGCAGCCCGCTTGCTGGCGGTCGCCGCCCTGGCCGCGTTGACCGCCGGCTGCTTCCAGCCGATGTATGCCGAGCGAAACGACGGCACCCCCGGCCTGCGCGAGAAGCTGATGGGGGTCGAGCTGCCCCCGATCAGCAAGCCCAACGCCTCCCGCGAGGCTCGCGTCGGCGTCGAGATCCGCAACGCCCTCGCCTTCAAGCTTTACGGCTCGGCGACGGGCATGCCGCCGACCCACCGGCTGGACATCCGCTTCACCACCAACCGTTCCTCGTTGATCGTCAGCACCGCGACGGGACTGCCGACCAACGAAAATCTCGGCATCGACGCCCAATACAATCTGATCGACGTCGCGACCGGCAAATCCGTCATGTCCGGCTCGACCTTCTCGCGCGTGTCCTACGACATGCCGGGGTCCTATCAGCGCTTCTCCCGCAACCGCGCCGTGCGCGACGCGGAGGATCGTGCCGCCAGCGAGATTGCCGAGAACATCACGACCCGGCTCGCCTCGTTCTTTACCGCGGGGACCTGAACCACTCCCGTCATTCCGGGGCACGCACAGCGTGAACCCGGAATCTCGATCAACAATCTCTGGATTCTCAGGTGCGCAATGCGCACCGTAGTTGGCGCTTCGCGCGCACCGGAATGACGATCTAGGCCATGGTCGCGCTGCGTGGAAAAGAGATCGACAGCTTCCTCGCCCGCCCCGATGCGGGCCGTCCGATCATCCTGCTTTACGGTCCCGACGCCGGTCTGGTGCGCGAGCGCGCCGATGCGTTGATCGCCTCCGCCGTCGATGATCCCAACGATCCCTTTGCGATGGTGAAGCTCGACGGCGACGAGCTGTCTGCCGAGCCATCGCGGCTGGTCGACGAGGCCATGACGGTGCCGCTGTTCGGCGGCCGCCGCGCCATCCGCATCCGCGCAGGCTCGCGCAGCTTTGCCAGCGGGATAGACACCCTGGCCGAGATGAACGTCAGGGATTGCCGCATCGTGATCGAGGCCGGCGAGCTCCGCCCGGAATCGCCGCTGCGCAAGGCGTGCGAGAAAGCCAAGACGGCTGTGGCGATCGGCTGCTATCCCGACACCGAGCGCGATCTCGCCAAGCTGATGGACGACGAGCTGCGTATCGCGAATCTGCGCATCGCACAGGACGCCCGTGCCGCGCTAATGTCGTTCCTCGGCGGTGACCGCCAGGCCTCGCGCAACGAGCTGCGCAAGCTGACGCTCTATTCCCACGGCAAGGGCGAGGTCACGCTGGACGACGTGATGGCGGTGGTCGCGGACGCGTCCGAGCTGAAGCTCGACCCGATCGTCGACGGCGCCTTTGCCGGGCGGCCCGATATCGTCGAGACCGAATTCGCAAAAGCCATGATCGCCGGCACCTATCCCGGCGTGATCATCTCCGCCGCGCAGCGCCAGGCGGCGTGGCTGCACAAATCCGCGCTCGCCATCGCCGACGGCCAGCCTGCCTCCGCCGTGCTCGACGGCGGCTATCCGCGCCTGCATTTTTCCCGAAAGCCCGCGGTCGAAACCGCGCTGCGCAATTTCAGCGTGGCGAAGCTCGCCGCGGTGATCGAGCAGCTCGCGGCCGCGGCGCTCGACACCCGCAAGCAATCCACCCTTGCCGCCGCCATCGCCCAGCGCACGCTGATGGCGATCGCCGCAAATGCGAAGCGGCGGGGCTGAGCCCGAACTCTCTCCGCGTATTGCGAGCGCAGCGAAGCAATGTTGAAGCACGCGGCCTTCCCAAGGTCGTCCTGGCGAACGCCAGGACAACACTGAAGGTGTGGCCAATCGCCCGGCTCACAACGCCAGGGCAGGTCGTGGCCTACAGCGCGCCCTTGGCCAGACGCTTCATGACCTCGTCGAGCTGATCGAGGTTGCGGTAGTTGATCTGCACCGAGCCGCCGGGGTCGCGGTGATTGACGGTGACCTTGAGGCCGAGCGCATCGCTGACGCGCTTCTCCAGATCGATCGTGTCGGGGTCCTTTTCCTTGCCCCCCGTGCTGCGCGCCTTTTGCGGCTTGCGCTCCGGCACGCCCTCTTCATGCGCGAGCGCTTCGGCCTGCCGGACGTTGAGTCCCTCCTCGACGATGCGCTTGGCGGCGGCGAGCGGATCCGGCACGCCGATCAGTGCGCGGGCGTGACCGGCCGTCAGCTCGCCGGTTGCGATGAAGGCCTGCACCTCCGCCGGCAGCTTGGTCAGCCGCATCATGTTGGCGACGTGGCTGCGGCTCTTGCCGACGACTTTCGCGATGTCGTCCTGGCTGCGTTTGAACTCGTTGGCCAGCGCGTGATAGCCCTGCGCCTCTTCCATCGGGTTGAGGTCTTCGCGCTGCACGTTCTCGACGATCGCGAACTCCAGCGCATCGCTGTCGCTGATGTCGACCGGCACGATCGGCACTTCGTGCAGGCCGGCCATTTGCGAAGCGCGCCAGCGCCGCTCGCCGGCGATGATCTCGAAGCGATCCTGCGCGCCCTTCACGGGACGCACCACGATCGGCTGGATCACGCCATGCTGCTTGATGGACTCGCTGAGCTCCTTCAGCTCGGTGTCGGAAAAGGTGCGGCGCGGATTGCGCGGATTGGCCTTGATGAATTCGATCGGCACCTTGCGCTGCGCGCGCGGACGATCGACGTGCTGAGCCTCGCCACCGACATCACCGATCAGACTTGCAAGCCCCCGGCCCAGTCGCGAACGCGCTTCATCGGCCATCGCCAGCTCCCTTGGATTCACGGTGCAGCACTCCAGAACTGAATTTCAAATCGTAGGTCGTAGGGCGGATCAGCGCAGCGTAATCCGCCACAGGTTCGTTCGCGGCGAGAGATCGGCGGGTTACGCTGCGCCAACCCGCCCTGCGGATCTCACGTCAATGCGTAACGCGCAGCTCGCGCTCACGCTGGATCACCTCGGTGGCGAGCCTCAAATAGGCTTCGCTGCCGACGCATTTGAGATCGTAGACCAGCACCGGCTTGCCGTAGGACGGCGCCTCCGAGATGCGCACGTTGCGCGGGATCATGGTCTTGTAGACCTTCTCGCCCATGAACTGCCGGACGTCCGCGACGACCTGGTTCGACAGGTTGTTGCGCGAGTCGAACATGGTCAGCACGATGCCGTGGATCGACAGGTTCGGATTGAGCGTCGAGCGCACCTGCTCCACCGTCTGCAGCAATTGCGACAGACCTTCGAGCGCGAAGAACTCGCACTGCAACGGGACCAGGATTGCATCCGAAGCCGCCATCGCGTTCACCGTCAGCAGGTTGAGCGAGGGCGGGCAGTCGATCAGCACATAGGTGTAGTCGGCATCCGGCGAGACGTTGTTGTTGAGCGCGCCGATGGCGTCGCGCAGCTTGAAGGCGCGGCCGGGCGTGGTGCCGAGCTCGAGCTCGAGGCCGGAGAGATCCATGGTCGACGGCGCGATGTGCAGCCGCGGCACCGCGGTCGAGACCACGGCTTCGCGCAGGGGCGCTTCACCGATCAGCACGTCGTAGGTCGAGCAGGAGCGGCTGCGGCGGTCGATCCCGAGGCCGGTCGAGGCGTTGCCCTGGGGATCGAGATCGACGATCAGGACGCGTTCGCCAATCGCGGCGAGCGCCGTGCCGAGATTGATCGCTGTGGTTGTTTTTCCCACACCGCCCTTTTGATTCGCCAGCGCCAGGATGCGCGGGTGGCCGTGCGGCACCTCGCTGGTCGGTTCTTGCGTCTGCTGCGGCTCGTCAATCACGGTCATCGAAAATTCCCCAGTCCCCTGAACGCCTCACCCGCGCCGTTCGGCCGCATCCAGCTCCACGATCCAGCCGTCACCCGTGCGGCTTTGGTGGAGCTGAGGCGCAATATTCCAATATTTAGAGGCTTCGGTCAATTCAGCCTCTACATCTTGACCCTTGAGAAACAACGCCTTTGCGCCCTGGCGCATCAGCGGCTCCGCAAAGCCGATGAGTTGATGTAGCGGAGCCAGCGCACGCGCGGTGACGCAATCGACGGGGCCGGTGATTCTATCCACATTATCCCCGATCTCAGCGAGATGTACGACTCCCGGAGATGTGGTGACGCGGATCGCTTCGCGCAAAAAGGCGGCCTTCTTCGCGATTCGCTCGACGAGATGAACCCTCGCATCCGGCGTACCGGCCATGGCGCAGGCGAGCACCACGCCGGGAAAGCCGCCGCCGCTGCCGAGGTCGGCCCAGCGTTTTGCCGTAGGCGCGAGCTCGACCAGCTGAAGCGAGTCGGCAATGTGCCTGGTCCAAAGCTGTGGCAACGTCGAAGGTGCGACCAGATTGGTCTTGGCCTGCCACTCCCGGAGCAGCGCGATATAGCGATCGAGCCGCTCCTCGGTTTCACGTGAAACGGGCGCGAGCTTCAACGCCGCCCGCTTGTCCGCGGCGATGATGGAATCGAGTGCGGGATCGTTCGCGCTGGCTTTGTCGATCTTCGGCTTGGCGGGCCCCGGATCAGATCGATGACCCGCGCCCTCACCTGTGCCGGGTCGTCGCGATAACGGTCTGTCTCCGCCCGGTCCGCGCTGTTTCACGTGAAACGCCTATTGCAATTGGCTTATGCGATTGCCTTGGAAGTCTTCCGTGCCTCGCGACGAAGATAGGCCGCGAGGATGCCGAGCGCCGCTGGTGTCATGCCGTCAATCCGGCCGGCCTGGCCGACCGTAAACGGCCGCGCCTTCTCCAGCTTGGCGCGGACCTCGTTGGACAGACCGGGCACGAGGCTGTAGTCGACCTCCGACAGCACCATCCCCTCGTCGCGCCGGAAAGCCTCGACGTCGGCGCTCTGGCGCTCGAGATAGACATCGTATTTGGCGTCGATCTCAAGATGGGTCGCGATGACGGGATCGATGGCTGATAGCTCAGGCCAGATCGTCCGGACCTGGCTCCAACCGATCTCCGGATAAGCCATCAGCTCGAAGGCCGACCGGCGCTGGCCATCGCGGTTCAGGGACAATCCGTGCTTGATCGCCTCGTTCGGGGTGATGGTCAGCGACTTCGAGAGCGTCCGGGCTGCGTTCAGGGCGTCCATCTTGGCGCGATAGTGCAGGGTTCGGCCGCTTCCAACACACCCCAGGGCGATGCCCTTCTCCGTCAGACGCTGATCGGCATTGTCCGCCCGCAGCGTCAGCCGGTACTCGGCCCGCGAGGTGAACATCCGATAGGGTTCGCTGATGCCGCGGGTGACGAGGTCGTCGATCATCACCCCGAGATAGCCATCGGCACGATCGAACACCGTCAGTGCCGCTCCGCTCGCAGCAAGCGCCGCATTCAGACCGGCCACGATGCCCTGCCCGGCCGCTTCTTCGTACCCGGTAGTGCCGTTGATCTGCCCGGCCAGGAACAGCCCACGCAGACGCTTGGTCTGCAGGGTCGGATCGAGCTCCCGGGGATCGATATGGTCGTATTCGATGGCGTAGCCGGGACGGACCATTTTCACCCGCTCCAGGCCCGGGATGGTGGCGAGGATCGCGAGCTGGACCTCCTCGGGCAGCGACGTCGAGATGCCGTTGGGATAGACCGTGCTGTCGTCGAGTCCTTCCGGCTCCAGGAATATCTGGTGACCGTCACGGTCGCCGAAGCGGACGATCTTGTCCTCGATCGAGGGACAATAGCGCGGACCGGAGCTCTTGATCTGGCCGGAGTACATCGGGGAGCGATGGACATTGGCCCGGATCACTTCATGCGTTGCCGCGGTGGTCCGGGTGATCCCGCATTGGATCTGCGGGGTCGTGATCCGCTCGGTCATGACCGAGAAGGGCTCCGGCGGTTCGTCACCGGGTTGCATTTCGACCGCGGACCAGTCGATCGTGGTGCCATCCAAACGCGGCGGAGTGCCGGTCTTGAGCCGTCCCAAGGTGAAGCCGGCCCGCTCGAAGGAGGCCGACAGACCCATCGCGGGGGCCTCGCCGACCCGGCCGGCCGGCCAATTCTTCTCACCGAGATGGATCAGACCACGGAGAAAGGTGCCGGTGGTGACGACAACGGCCCCTGCCCGGAGCTCCCGGCCGTCAGCCAAGCGCAATCCAGTCACTCGGCCATCGGTCACGATCAGCTCGTCGGCTTCGCCTTCAATGATGAAAAGGCCCTCGGTCTCGCGGATCGCGGCCTGCATCGCAGCGGCATAAAGCTTCCGGTCCGCCTGGGCCCGGGGACCGCGGACAGCAGGACCCTTGCGGCGATTGAGGACGCGAAACTGGATCCCGCCGGCATCGCCGACCCGGCCCATCAGACCATCGAGAGCGTCGACTTCTCGGACGAGATGGCCCTTGCCGAGACCCCCGATAGCGGGATTGCAGGACATCGCGCCGACGGTCGAGAAACGGTGCGTGACCAGGGCGGTCGCCGCGCCCATCCGGGCAGACGCAGCCGCGGCTTCACAGCCGGCATGGCCGCCGCCAATCACGATGACGTCGAAGCTCTCTCGCTCTGTTCGCATGGGCGGACTTCTAGCTCAGAGGCGGGAAAGCCGGAAGCGGAAACTGGGGCGCACGGTGTTTCACGTGAAACATGTGCCGGGCGGGGCGGCAAAAACGATTTTGCGAAAACAACCCCATGCAAAGTAGGAAACCTTGGGAGGGATGCTGTTTCACGTGAAACGGAATGCCCATGCCTGAAGCGCCGGGGCCAAAGCCCGGCGGCGGCAGGCCCGGCCGTTGGGAGCGCAGCGAAGCAAGCCAGCCCCTGTCTCCCTGAAGGCGGTCCGGATCGCTTCGTTTTAGGAGCGCCTCTTAATGACGGGATCGCGAGCACACCGATCGTTTCGACGGTTGCGCTTTCCGACTGGCTAGCGGCATGGGGAATCGAGACCGGTCCGGCCGTCACCTGTTTCACGTGAAACGACCGGAACCCCACTGGAGGAAGCGCCCGGGAAGCTCGTTGGCCCGGCTATGACCGGCCCGGGTTGCGCTTCGCTCCATCCGGGCTACGAGGCCGGAACTTCTAAGCGGGACCACGTTTCACGTGAAACACAAGAAATGGAACAAGCGCTAGTTCTACAATGAAGAACTAGCCCTACTTTCCGATGCAGAATTTCTGAAAAATGGCGCCCAGGACATCCTCGACGTCCACCCGACCCAGCAGCCGGCCCAAGGCATAAGCGGCGGCACGCAATTCCTCGGCGGCCAGCTCTTCGCCTTGTTCTACAAGCTCGAGGCTCCGGCGCAAGCTGTCCGACGCGCGGCTCAACAGGTCGCGTTGGCGCGCCCGGGTCACAACGCCGTCCTCGCTGGCTCCGAAGAACTCGGCCGCGAATTTGACGAGGGCCTCGACCAGCTCGGGGATGCCATCGCCTTCACGCGCCGAAATCGCAAACTCGCCCGGCGCGGCGGAGCCTCCGGCTCTGCTGAGGTCAATCTTGTTTCGGACGATCCACACCGGGCCGCCGGACCGATCGCTCTCAGTCCCGGAATTTTGAAGCGACTGCAACGGCACCGGATCAACGGCTTGCTCGGGTTCGACCAGCCATAACACGAGGTCGGCGTCTTCGGCCCGCGCGCGGGCGCGGCGCACGCCCTCCTGCTCGACCGGATCGTCGGTCTCGCGAATGCCGGCGGTGTCGATCATCGTGACCGGATAGCCGTCGAGATCGAGCTGTACCTCGATCACGTCGCGCGTCGTGCCGGCATGCGGCGAGACGATCGCGACCTCGCGGCGTGCGAGCTGATTCATCAACGTCGACTTGCCGACATTCGGCTCGCCGGCGATCGCGACCACGAGCCCGTCGCGCAGACGTTCAGAATGTCCCTGCGTCGCAAGGACTTTTGCAATTTCGTCATGCAACGCTTTGATGGCGCTGATCGCCGGCGCCATCAATTCGGCGGGCACGTCGCCTTCATCGGAAAAATCGATGCCGGCTTCGATCAGCGCCGACGCCTCAATGATGCGCTCGCGCCAGTCGCGCGCGCGGTCGCCGAGCAGGCCCTGCAACTGGCGCAGCGCCTGGCGCCGCTGCCGGTCGGTATCGGCGTGAATGAGATCGTCGAGACCCTCGGCCTCGGTGAGGTCGAGCTTGCCGTTCTCGAATGCCCGCCGCGTGAACTCACCCGGTTCGGCCGCCCGTGTATTCGGAATAAAAGAAATAGAGGTGAGCAGCGTCGCCAGAACCGCGCGGCCGCCATGAGTATGGAACTCAGCGATGTCCTCGCCCGTCGCACTGGCAGGTCCTGGAAACCAGAGCACCACCGCATCGTCGATCGGCTCGCCGGCCCTATCCCGGAGCAGGCGGCGGCTGGCCTGCCGCGGTGCCGGCAGCTTGCCGGCAAGCATCTTCAGCACCTGGCCGGCCTGCGAGCCCGACACGCGCACCACCGCGATCGCGCTGGGCGCCCGGCCGGATGACAGCGCAAAAATGGTCTGGTCTCGCGGATGCATGGCCCATTTGTCCAGCTGCCGACGAAAAAGCAAATGTGGGCTTCAGCTCCGTCCGCGGCGCAATTTGCTGCAGAAATCCCGCAGCAATTCCTTATTGCACTGCAATATATCCGCCGGATTCTGCTGCAGAAACACCTTCTCGGGCAGCAGTTCGGCCGAGCCGAATTCAAGTATTACCAAGATATATCAACAGATTAATCGAAGGCAGGAATCGGTCGTCCCGCCATCGCTCATGCTGCGGCTTTTCCGCAGCAACAACGCACAACAAAAAGGGCGCCCGAAGGCGCCCTCTGATCTTATGCTGCACTGCACTCAAGTATTCATGGAGTCGAAGAACTCCGAATTGCTCTTGGTCGAACGCAGCTTGTCGAGCAGGAAGTCGATCGCGTCCATCGTCCCCATCGGATTGAGGATGCGGCGGAGCACGTACATCTTCTTGAGCACCTGCGGGTCGGTGATGAGCTCTTCCTTGCGGGTGCCGGAGCGCGAGATGTCGATCGCCGGGAAGGTGCGCTTGTCCGAGACCTTGCGGTCCAGGATAAGTTCCGAGTTACCGGTGCCCTTGAACTCTTCGAAGATGACTTCGTCCATGCGGCTGCCGGTATCGACCAGCGCGGTCGCGATGATGGTCAGCGAGCCGCCCTCCTCGATGTTGCGGGCGGCACCGAAGAAGCGCTTCGGGCGCTGCAGCGCGTTGGCGTCGACACCGCCGGTCAGCACCTTGCCGGATGACGGCACGACGGTGTTGTAGGCGCGGCCGAGGCGCGTGATCGAATCGAGCAGGATGACGACGTCGCGGCCATGCTCGACGAGACGCTTGGCCTTCTCGATCACCATCTCGGCGACCTGGACGTGACGCACCGCCGGCTCGTCGAAGGTAGAAGAGACGACCTCGCCCTTCACCGAACGCTGCATGTCCGTGACTTCTTCCGGACGCTCGTCGATCAAGAGCACGATCAGGTAGCATTCGGGATGATTGTGCGTGATCGAGTGCGCGATGTTCTGCATCAGCACGGTCTTACCCGTGCGCGGCGGCGCAACGATCAATGCGCGCTGGCCCTTGCCGATGGGAGCGACGATGTCGATCACGCGTGCAGACAGGTCTTTCCGCGTCGGATCGTCGATTTCCATGCGGAAGCGCTGATTCGGAAACAGCGGCGTGAGGTTGTCGAAATTGACCTTGTGCTTGGCCTTTTCCGGATCCTCGAAATTGAGCGTGTTGACCTTCAGCAGCGCGAAATAGCGCTCGCCCTCTTTCGGGCTGCGGATGTGGCCTTCGATGGTGTCGCCGGTGCGCAGGCCGAAACGGCGGATCTGCGACGGCGAAACGTAGATGTCGTCCGGGCCCGGCAGATAATTCGCATCGGGCGAACGGAGGAAGCCGAAGCCATCGGAAAGCACTTCGACGACGCCCTGGCCGACGATGTCGGTCTCGGCGAGTGCGAGCTGCTTGAGGATGGCGAACAGCAGCTCCTGCTTTCGCATCGTGCTGGCGTTCTCGACCCCATTCTCCTCCGCAAACGAGACGAGCTCGGCCGGCGTTTTGGACTTGAGGTCTTCGAGTTTAATTTCCCGCATTGGGGTGGTCCTGTGGGGTAACCTGGGGAGGGGGGTGCGAGGAGGCTCTGAAATGCGGACGTGAGAAGAGAAGGTCCGCAGGTCTGGCAAGGTTAAGTGCCGATGAGGCTTCAAACCTGATGCGGTGTCCGGCCTCTGGAAAGCTCAGACACAACCACATCCGCCTGCGTTGGGTGGGATGTCGACAATATAGAAAATCGCTTCCAGCTCCGCAAGAAGAAGCGCTGAGCTATTCGCGAGAGGCCTTGCCTAGAACGGCTTCACGATCACCATGATGACGATGACAATCATCAGGACAGTCGGCACCTCATTGATAATGCGATAGAATTTCTGGGTGCGCGGGCGCCGGTCGGCAGCGAAATCCTTCAGCCAGCGGGAAAAAAAGCCGTGGACCGCCGACATCGCCAGGACCAGTGCCAGTTTTACGTGCAGCCAGCCGAACGAGAACCAATGGCCGGACCAGGCGAGATAGAGGCCGGCGAGCCAGGTGACCATCATGGCGGGATTGATGATGGCCTTGAGCAGCCGACGCTCCATCACCTTGAACGTTTCCGACTGCTTCGAGCCGATCTCGGCCTCGGAATGATAGACGAACAGCCGCGGCAGATAGAGCATGCCCGCCATCCAGGCGATGACGGCGATCACGTGCAGGGCCTTGATCCAGAGATAGACGTCTTCGAACATTTTCGGCCCCGGATTGCTGCCCAGCGAATGGAACTGGGGATAGTAAGAACTCGTTAAGGTCTCACCGTGCACACATATCCGTCCGGTGTGCCTTCCTCAAATCTAGAATCTTAGATTCTTAAGGTTTGAGTCTATGTGACCGTGGATTGGACTCATGCAATTCCATCCGCGGGTTCGCGCGCGCTTGTTCACACCCGTCAACATATCCCCTATCGTTCCTGGCGCTCTGCGATAAGTCGGCCAGCCTCAAAGGCTTGCGCCTTTCTGTCGGCAGCTTATCAAGGGGGTTGTCCGCATAATCCCGTTTCCCGGCGGGCAGGCCGGCGAACTTGTTCAGACGGGCAGCGGTGTGAAGAAAATTGGCACTTGTCCCGCCCCTGGTGTCGCGCAACCCTTTCCGAGGAGTTAAGGTCCACAGAAATCCACAAACCACACCGCCCTCATACAAAGAGTTTTTGTGCCGACCTCGAACAATTATTTCCATCTGCACCTCGTCTCCGACTCCACCGGCGAGACGCTGATCACCGTGGCTCGCGCGGTTGCGGCTCAATACGCCAATGTGACGCCGGTCGAGCACGTCTATCCGCTGGTGCGCAGCCAGAAGCAGCTCGATCGGGTCCTCGATGAGATCGAGGAGGCGCCGGGAATCGTGCTGTTCACGCTGCTCGAGAAGGATCTCGTCTCCAGGCTCGAGGACAAGTGCAAGGGGATCAACGTTCCGAGCCTGTCGATCATCGGCCCGGTGATGCAGCTGTTCGAAGCCTATCTTGGCGCAGCAACCACCGGCCGCGTCGGCGCCCAGCACGTCCTCAACGCGGAATATTTCAAGCGCATCGACGCGCTGAACTACACGATGATCCACGACGACGGCCAGCATGTCGAAGGCCTCGACGATGCCGACGTCGTCCTGGTCGGCGTGTCCCGCACCTCGAAAACACCGACGTCGATTTATCTGGCGAACCGCGGCATCCGGACCGCCAACGTGCCGTTGGTTCCGGGCATTCCGGTGCCCTCGCAATTGGAGACGCTGACGCGGCCATTGGTGGTCAGCCTTCACGCGACGCCGGAACGCCTGATCCAGATCCGCCAGAATCGCCTGCTCTCCATGGGAGCCGAGTCCGGCAGCGACACTTACACCGACAAGCAATCGGTCACCGAGGAGGTCGCGTTTGCGCGCAAGCTCAGCGCCAAGCACGATTGGCCGCTGCTCGACGTCACGCGCCGCTCGATCGAGGAAACCGCGGCGGCGATCATGAAGCTCTACAGCGATCGCCAACGCAACCGGCCTTCCGAATAGTTTTCGCGATGGGTCTGTGGCTCGGCACATCTCCGTTGATCCTGGCGTCGCAGAGCAGCGCGCGGAAAATGCTGCTGGCCAATGCCGGGCTGGAGTTCAGGGCTGTGACCGCTGATATCGACGAACGCGGTATTCAAGGCGCATCAGAGCTTTCAAATCCGCGCGAGATCGCTTTGCTGCTGGCGCGCGAAAAGGCTAGGGCGGTCTGCGCCCGTTATCCCAGGAGCTACGTGATCGGCGCCGATCAGACGCTGGCTCTTGGCAACCGCCTCTTCAACAAGCCCGCGGGCCGCCCGCAGGCCTTGGCGCAATTGCGCGAGCTCGCCGGCAACAGCCATGAGCTAAACTCCGCAGTCGCCGTGGCGCATGACGGCAAGATTGTTTTCGAAGACGTCTCGATCGCCCGCATGACGATGCGTGAGATGACCGAGGGCGAGCTTTCAGCGTATCTGGATGTTGCCGGCGACGCCGTCACGACCAGCGTCGGCGCCTATCAGCTCGAGGGGTTGGGCATCCATCTGTTCGAGCGCATCGAGGGCGATCATTTCACCATTCTCGGTCTGCCGTTGCTGCCGCTGCTTGCGTTCCTGCGAAGCGAACGGCTAGTTGCCGTGTGAATGACAGACATGGCTGTAGGCTGATGCGGATCCTCGGACTGACCGGCTCGATCGGGATGGGCAAATCGACCACCGCAAAGCTGTTCGCGGAGGCGGGCGTGCCCGTCTACGACGCCGATGCCGCCGTGCATCAGCTCTATGAAGGTGACGCGGCGCCGGCGATCGAGGCCGCCTTTCCCGGCACCACCGTGAACGGCAAGGTGGACCGGCCAAAATTGTCGGCGCGCGTGGTGCACGATCCCGCCGCCATCAAGCAGCTCGAGCAGATCGTGCATCCGATGCTCGGCGCCTCCCGGCAAAAGTTCTTTGCCGAGGCCGAGGCTGCCAAGGCGCCGGTCGTGGTGCTGGACATCCCGCTGCTGTTCGAGACCGGCGGCGAGAAGCGGGTCGATGCGGTGGTCGTGGTCTCGACCTCGCCGGAACTCCAGCGCGAGCGGGTGCTGGCGCGCGGCACGATGGACGAAGCCAAGCTGGACGCCATCATCGCCAAGCAGACGCCCGATGCCGAGAAGCGCAAGCGGGCCGATTTCGTGGTGGATACCTCGCACGGACTCGAGCCGGTGCGGGCGCAAATCGCGCACATCCTGGCCGAGGTCGTTAAGATGCCGCAGCGGCGAACCTGATTCGCCGCCTCGCCGGCTTTCAGCACTCCGACCTCAACTTACTGATCTCAAGTCATGCGCGAAATCGTTCTCGACACCGAAACCACCGGCCTCGATCCGCTCCGCGGCGATCGTCTGGTCGAAATTGGCTGCGTCGAGATCTTCAACCGCATGCCGACCGGCCAGACCTATCACGTCTATATCAATCCTGAGCGGGACATGCCGGCGGAGGCCTTCGCGGTGCACGGGCTGTCGGCCGAATTCCTGTCGACCAAGCCGCTGTTCCACGAAGTCGCCGATGCGTTTCTGGAGTTCATCGGCGATGCGCCGCTGGTGATCCACAATGCCTCGTTCGACATCGGCTTCATCAACGCCGAGCTCGACAGGATCAAGCGCGCAGCGATCCCGCGTGAGCGGCTGGTCGACACGCTGCTGCTGGCGCGACGCAAGCATCCCGGCGTGTCGAACCGGCTCGACGATCTCTGCTCGCGCTATGCGATCGACAATTCACACCGCACCAAGCACGGCGCGCTGCTGGATGCCGAGCTGCTGGCCGAGGTCTATGTCGATCTGGTCGGGGCGCGGCAGTCGCAGCTGCTTCTGGCGTCGGAGAGCGAAGAGATTCGCATCAATGCTGCGGGCGATACGCCGCGGCGGCAGCGCCTGGTGCCGCTTGCGCCGCGGGTTTCGGATGCCGAGCGGGAGGCCCATCGGGCCTTCATCGCAACGATGGGCGAAAAGGCGATCTGGAACGAGTATCTCGTTGCTCCAGTCGCCTCTCCGGCTGGTTAAGGCTGTGAGTTAGGCCTGGCCGGTCTGGCCGCCGCCCTGGGAGGCCATTTGCCGCTCCATGTTCTGGCGATAGAGACCGACGAAGTCGACCGGATCCAGCATCAAGGGCGGGAACCCGCCGTCGCGCACCGCAGTCGCGATGATCTCGCGTGCGAACGGGAACAGCAGGCGCGGGCACTCGATCATGACCAGCGGATGCAGATTCTCCTTCGGCACGTTGGCGATGCGGAACACGCCGGCATAGGCGAGCTCGAACGAGAACATGATCTTGCCCGCGGTCTCGGCCTTGCCCTCGACCGACAGCGTCACCTCGAACTCCTGTTCGCTGAGATTGTTGGCGCTGACGTTGATCTGGATGTTGATCTGGGGCGGCTGGCTCTGCTGCTGGAGCGAGCTGGGCGCGTTCGGATTTTCGAACGACAGGTCCTTGGTATATTGCGCCAGCACGTTGAGCTGGGGAGCCTGGGCCGCCTCGGGAGGGGTGCCGTTACCGTTGGTCATGAGAGTCTCTCCTTACCCGATTTGGGCTGAATTTCGCGGCGGTTGGCTAACATAGGGCTGCCTCGTTCCACAAGGACGAACGGTCCCGGGGTGGGATTTCCGGCCGCGCCAAGCCTTGCGGCGGTCATCCGGCCTTTTCGGCAAAATAGCGCCTTAAACGATTGAAGATGCGCGATTTCCGGGCAGGATCGGGTTTCCCCTTAAGCATAAAACGCGCTACACTCGGTGCTGTGCCAAAAGGCGCCATTGGCCGGGCAAGATTTCGTGCCTACATCCCCAGGACCTGACGTGGACCTAAAATGGTGATGTAGACTTGCCGTTCCCGTGTGGAACGGTCTACTGGCCGGATTGATTTTCCCGGCGACGACCCCAAAAGCGAAGACCCAGGCAACGGCCAGAAAGCGAATACGACGTGGACATCTACACCATCATCTTCCTGGCGCTGGCGGTCTTCATCTTTCTGCGGCTGCGCAGCGTGCTCGGGCAGCGAACCGGCAACGAACGGCCGCCGTTCGATCGGACCGCCGCTCGCAATGCGCTGGGAGGTGCCCAGGACAACAACGTCGTGACCATGCCGGGCAAGGTGATCGACCAGGCCCCGCTGGCGCCGACCGCCGACCCGACCCCTCCCTCCGACCGCTGGAAGGGCCTCGCCGAACCCGGGACCACGCTGGCGCAGGGCCTGGATGCCATCGTCGAGAAGGATTCCACCTTTGACCCGCGTCATTTCATCTCGGGCGCCCGCGGCGCCTATGAGATGATCGTGCTGGCCTTCGCCAACGGCGACCGCCGCGCGCTGCGCGACCTGTTGTCGCCGGACGTCTATGACAGCTTCGACGCGGCGATCAAGGAACGCGAGAAGAACGAGCAGAAGACCGAGACCCGCTTCGTCTCGATCGACAAGGCCGAGCTGGTCGGCGCCGAGCTGCGCGACCGGACCGCCCAGCTCACGATCCGTTTCGTCTCGCAGATGATCTCGGCCACCCGGGACAAGGCCGGCAACATCGTCGACGGCAGTGCCGACACGGTTGCCGACATCACCGACATCTGGACTTTCGCCCGCGACATCACCTCTCGCGATCCGAACTGGAAGCTGGTTGGCACCGGAAGCGCGAATTAAGATCCTATTGAAGAACAGCGCGACCGCGCTTTGCGCAGGCGTCGTCGTGCTGTCGTCGTTTTCGCTCGGCGCCGAGGCGGCGCGGCGCCACTACCGCAACCATCACCATCATCTCCCGCACTTGCCCGCTGCTCCGCCGCGGGCCTTGCCCTATCCGCAACTCCCCCTGCCGCTCGAAATATCAGGCGCGCAATACATGCCGCTGGCCTGGGCGGACGTGAAGGGCTGGGGCGACGACAATCATCTCGCCGCGTTCAAGACGTTCCGCGCGAGCTGCAAGTCGATCAATGCGCAGACCGGCGCGACTGAACCGAAAGCGCTGGCGGGTTCGCTGAACGAGCCTTGCAAGGTCGCGAAGACGCTCGAGCTCAGCGACGACGCGAAAGCAAAGACCTTCTTCGAGGAGAATTTTGCGCCGCTGCGCATCTCGCGGCTCGGCGAGCCCGATGGTTTCGTCACCGGCTATTACGAGCCGGTGCTGGAGGGATCGCGCACCCAGACCGACATCTACAACGTTCCTGTCTACCGCCGCCCTTCGAATCTGTTCGTGCGCGGCTACAAGCAGGATTCGGTGAGCCTGCCCAACAAGGGCCCGGTCTATCGCAAGATCGGCCGCCGCAAGCTGGTGCCCTATTACGACCGCGGCGAGATCGAGGACGGCAAGATCGCCGGCCGCGGACTGGAGATCGCCTGGCTGAAGGATCCCACCGATCTGTTGTTCGCGCAGATCCAGGGTTCAGCGCGCATCAAGTTCGACGACGGCAGCTCGGTCCGGCTCAACTACGACGCCTATAACGGCTATCCCTACACCGCCGTCGGGCGCATCCTGATCGAGCGCGGCATCATCCCCAGGGAAGAGATGTCGATGCAGAAGATCAGGGAGTGGATGACGCAAAACCCTGACGGCGCCAAGGAGCTGCGCCGCGCCAACCGCGCCTACATCTTCTTTCGCGAGGTCAATTTGTCCGACAAGGACGAGGCGGTGGGTGCGCAAGGCATTCCGCTGACGGCGGGACGCTCGATCGCGGTCGACAAATCGCTGCATGTCTACGGCACGCCGTTCTTCATCGAGGGCGAGCTGCCGATCGAATCCGACCGCGCGAAAACACCGTTCCATCGGCTGATGATCGCGCAGGATACCGGCTCGGCCATCATCGGGCCTGCGCGCGCCGACCTGTTTTTCGGTGCTGGCCAGGAGGCCGGCCGCATCTCCGGCCGACTGCGCCATCCCATGCATTTCGTGATGCTGGTGCCGAAGGGGCTCGATCCCTCGGTTCGCGCCGCGCGCCTGCCGGTGCCTGATCCGCGTCCGTCGGAGAAGATCGCAAAGCTGTTTCCGCAGACCGATCCGGGCAAGGGGACGACGAAGCCGGCAGCCGCCGCCGCTTCAGCGGACAACAAGACGGAAACAATTGCCACCGCAGGTCCGGTCCCGCTACCGGTGCCGCGCCCCGCGATCGAGCCCGCTCCCGAACCGCAGCGGCCGGTGAAGAAGCGTCCCCATCGGCAGCAATGAAGCGATCGTCTCGTCCGCCCGTGCTGGAGCCTCGCCCCTCGCCGCGTCGTCGCGCGCTGAGCGAGGAGGAGCGCGAGCTGTGGGAGACGGTCGCCAAACAGGTCAAGCCGCTGCGGAAGCACCGCGTGGCCAAGGTGGTGGTCAAGGCGCACGCCGCGCCGCTCGCTGGACCTTCACTGGTAGCCCCGGCGCTGCGGCCCTCGCCACCGCCGAGGCCGGTGGCTGAGGCCCCGGCGCCGCGTATCGCGAAGCCGCAAGTCCCGCCCTTGGCGCCGCTTGGCAAGCGCGAGCGCACAAAGCTGTCGCGCGGCCGCAGCGAGATCGAGGCGCGGCTCGACCTGCACGGCATGACCCAGACGCGCGCCCATCGCGCGCTGACCGGCTTCCTGCACCGCGCCCATCATGACGGCCTGACCTTCGTGCTGGTCATCACCGGCAAGGGCCGCAGCGGCGGCGAAAGCGGCGTGCTGCGCCGCCAGGTGCCGGAATGGCTGAGCCTGCCCGAATTCCGCGCCTTCGTCGTGGGATTCGAGACGGCGCATATCGGCCATGGCGGCGAGGGCGCGCTGTATGTGCGGATCAGGCGGGCCAGACTCTAGAACGGCCGGATGATTCCGACGCGCGGGATCAGGGTGATGATCAGGCCGAAGATGTTTGTCTTCCGGTCGTCAGGCGGAATCAGCGCGGTCTCGTGCGCCGCCGGCAGCATCTTCACCGCATGCAGGATCAGGAACATGCAGACCGCCCAGTTCGAGATCCAGCGCGAATAGTCGAACACCATCGCAAACATCACGAGATAGGCGAGGCTGATTCCGATCAGCGCCGCGATGACGAGGCGGCGGTGCATCTCGCTCGCGAGCGTGCCGATCAGCTTCGCGAGGAAACGCCACAGCGGCGTGTGCAGCCAGATCAGCAACGCGAACACAGGTATACCGAGGCTGTTGTGCGGCAGGCGGCCCCAGGTGTCGGAAACTTCCTTCGCCAGCGGCTGGTACCAGATATAGGCGAATTGCAAGAGATCGGTGCGCGAGGGATCGGCCATGCGCGTTTTCAAATAGGTGACGAAGTCCGCCTCCGGGATCGGCATCGTTCCCCAGAATTGCGCGGCGAAGAACAGCGCGGAGACGATCGCGAGGGCGACGATACCGAACGCGACATTGCCGCGATCAAGCCCGTAAGCGAGATAGTGCCTGATCACGACGATGGTGACGATCGTCGGCACATACATCAAGAGATGAATGTGGTGGATCAGCACGAGGATGACCGAGAACAGCGCTGCCGTGGCGACGAACAGCAGCGAGCGCGCGGGCATCAGCAGCAGGATCATGGCCAGCGCACAGCCATAGATGTCGAAATGGCCGAGCGTGTGCATGAAATTCTTCAGGAAGAACGGCGAGCCCGCGATGAAGACGAACAGCGGCAGCGTCTTCGCGGTGAAGCCGAAGGTCTTCTGGAACAGCTTTGCGTACAGCCCCAGCGTCGCCAGCCACGTCACCCCGCCCAGCGCGAACACCAGCCAGACCGGCACCTTGTCGGTGAGCAGCGCGACCATCGCCCCGATCAGTGCGCGCTTGATGAAGCCGAAATGGTAATCGACCAGGAGGTGGATGTAGGGGACGTAAGGCGGCAGCTGGATCTTGTGCACGAACACGCTGACGATCACCGCCGCGTTGATCGCGAGCAGCAGGCGCCAGGGATTTTGCAGGATGCGTACGGTCACGCCGCATCCATAGCGTGACCGCCCCGAATTACAAAATAAACCGGCTCAAATCCGCGTTCTTGGCGAGATCACCGACGTGCTTCTGCACGAAATCGGCATCGACCTTGACGGTCTCGCCGCTACGGTCGGGGGCGGTGAAGGAGATCTCGTCCAGCACCCGCTCCATCACGGTCTGCAGCCGCCGCGCGCCGATGTTCTCGACGGTCGAATTCACGGCGACCGCGACGTCGGCGAGCGCGTCGATGGCGCTGTCGGTGATGTCGAGCGTCACACCCTCGGTCCGCATCAAGGCGACATATTGCTTGATCAGCGAGGCCTCGGGCTCGGTCAGGATGCGGCGCATGTCGTCGCGGGTCAGCGCCTGCAATTCGACGCGGATCGGCAGGCGGCCCTGCAATTCCGGCAACAGGTCGGACGGCTTGGCGACGTGGAACGCGCCGGACGCGATGAACAGGATGTGGTCGGTCTTCACCGCGCCATGCTTGGTCGAGACCGTGGTGCCTTCGATCAGAGGCAAGAGATCGCGCTGCACACCCTCGCGCGAGACGTCGCCGCCGACGCGGCCGTCACGGGCGCAGATCTTGTCGATCTCGTCGAGGAACACGATGCCGTTGTTCTCGACCGCGCTGATCGCCTCCAGCGTCAGCTGATCATTATCCAGCAGCTTGTCGGATTCCTCGTTGACGAGGATCTCGTGCGAGCCTTCCACGGTCAGGCGCCGCGTCTTGCTGCGACCCCCTAACTTGCCGAAAATGTCGCCGATCGAGATCGCGCCCATCTGCGCGCCCGGCATGCCCGGGATCTCGAACATCGGCATGCCGCTGCCGGAGGATTGCGTCTCGACCTCGATTTCCTTGTCGTTGAGCTCGCCGGCGCGCAGCTTCTTGCGGAAGGATTCCCGCGTCGTGGAAGAGGCATTGGCGCCGACCAGCGCATCGAGCACGCGCTCCTCGGCGGCGAGCTGTGCGCGGGCGTGCACGTCCTTGCGCTTCTTCTCGCGGACCTGGGCGATCGCGACCTCGACGAGGTCGCGCACGATCTGCTCGACGTCGCGGCCGACATAGCCGACCTCGGTGAATTTGGTCGCCTCCACCTTCAGGAACGGCGCGTTCGCGAGTTTTGCCAGTCGCCGCGCGATTTCGGTCTTGCCGACGCCGGTGGGGCCGATCATCAGGATGTTCTTCGGCAGCACCTCCTCGCGCAAGGAGCCTTCGAGCTGCTGTCGCCGCCAGCGATTGCGCAGCGCGATCGAGACGGCGCGCTTGGCATCGGCCTGGCCGACGATGAAACGGTCGAGTTCGGAAACGATTTCACGCGGAGAGAAGTCTGTCATGGGACCTTAGCTAGGGTCAGTTGCGGAGGAGGACAAGCCGCTTTTTTCGGCCGTCAGATGATCGGCGGGCCCGATTGCCATTGCTTCACCGCCTCGATCGGATGGATCAGCATCAGGATGTTGAGCGTCAGATTGTCGCGAATGTGCAGCGCCAGCATGATCTCGAAGGCGAGGCCGATCAGAACGGTCATCGAGACCGGCAGTGCGCGCGCGACGAGGAACCCGAGCACCATGGCCAGATTGTCGGAGACCGAGTTGACGATGCTGTCGCCGAAATAATCCAGCGAGATCGTGCCGGCGCGGTAGCGCTCGATGATGAAGGGCGAGTTCTCGACGATCTCCCAGGCACCTTCGATCAGCATCGCGGTGATCAGCCGAGCAGGCCAGGACAAGCTGAGGAACGGCAGGCGCGCGAACAGAAGCCAGGTCAAGCCATAGAACAGGAAGCCGTGCAGCACGTGCGAGAAGGTGTACCAGTCGGCGATGTGCTGGGAATTCTCCGAGCTGTTCACCACGCCGTGCCACAGCTTGACAGTGCCGCAGGTGCAGATCGGCACCCGGCCCATCGCAAGCAGGATCGCGGCCTGCAGAGCCAGCAGCGATAGCGCGATGCCGGCCCAGGCAAGTGGTGAAAACGCGGTCTTGCTTGCGCGCGCGTGAACCAGCGTCATGCTTCGCGCACCATTAATAGGGCCGCTCCGTCCGGCGTCTCGACCAAGCGGTCGCGGACGAAGCCTGCCTTCTCATAGGCGCGCAGGGCGCGCGCGTTGAGCGGATCAGGATCGGTGACCATGCGCGGCAGGCCGCTGCGAAACTGCTCATCGACAAACTGACGGATTAACGCCGAGCCATGGCCGCGTCCGATCATGTCGCTCTCGCCGATGAACTGGTCGATCCCACGCGTGCCCTCCGGTTGCAGCCCGAAGCCCGTATTCCAGGCGGTCAGGCGGTAGCACTGAAGATAGCCGAAGGGCTTGTCGCCGGCCAACACGATGAACTGGTCCATCGCTGGCTCGTCGAGGTCGCCGCTGACGAGCGCATACTGCTCGTCCGGATCGCCCCACCATTCCCGCACATGGGCCTCGCCCAGCCACCGCTGGATCAGCGGCAGGTCGGCCGCTGTCATCGGACGGAACGTGTAGGTAGGCGTCATCGCGCGCCGGTGCGCTCCCTCTCCCGCTTGCGGGAGAGGCCTGGGGAAAGGGGATCTCTGCAATGGGATAGCCCCCAAGGGGGGAAAGCCCCCACCCGGCGCTTCGCGCGGACCTCCCCCGCAAGCGGGAGAGGTTGCACCGTGCATGTGGATAGGCTTTCGGACAAATGACCTCCGCCCTACCCTGTCGCCAGGCTCTCGATGGTCAGATTCCGGTTGGTGTAGACGCAAATATCCGCGGCGATGTCCATGGAGCGGCGGACGATGGTTTCGGCGTCCTTGTCGGTGTCGAGCAGGGCCCGTGCCGCCGCCAGCGCGTAATTGCCCCCGGAGCCGATCGCCATCACGCCGGCTTCGGGCTCCAGCACGTCGCCGGTGCCGGTGAGCACCAGGGAGACGTCCTTGTCGGCCACGATCATCATGGCCTCCAGCCGCCGCAGATAGCGGTCGGTGCGCCAGTCCTTGGCCAGCTCCACCGCGGCCCGGGTCAGCTGCCCCGGATATTGCTCGAGCTTGGCCTCCAGCCGCTCGAACAGGGTGAAGGCGTCGGCGGTCGCGCCGGCAAAGCCGCCGATCACGTCGCCTTTGCCGAGCTTTCGGACCTTCTTGGCGTTGGACTTGATCACGGTCTGGCCGATCGAGACCTGACCGTCGCCGCCGACCACCACCTTGCCGCCCTTGCGGACCGTCAAAATGGTGGTGCCGTGCCAGCCCGGGGAGCTGTTTTGGGAATCCTGCATGAATGATCCTCGTTGTCCGGCCTGATTTAGGCGGTCGACAACCGGGGCACAACAGGCCGTTCCGGGCCGAATTTCGCTCACCATAGGCAGAAGTAGAGGGCCGGCCGGCCGTTCCCGCAGTAGCGAAGGGGGCATTTGGCTGTTAATAGACTGGCGTTTTCGGCTCCCTAGCTAGGATGAAAGCCAGTTTTCAATGCGCACCGCGACGATCAAGCGCAAGACCAAGGAAACCGACATCGAGGTCACCGTGAACCTCGATGGCACCGGCGTGGCCAATATCGCGACCGGCATCGGCTTTTTCGACCATATGCTCGATCTCCTCGCCCGCCATTCCCGCATCGACCTCACGGTCAAGGCGGTGGGCGACCTGCACATTGATTATCACCATACCACCGAAGACACCGGCATCGCGCTCGGCCAGGCGGTCAAGCAGGCGCTCGGCAACATGGCGGGCATCACCCGCTATGCCGGCGTGCACATGCCCATGGACGAGACGCTGTCGCGCGTGGTCATCGACATCTCGGGCCGCCCGTTCCTGGTATTCAAGGCCGACTTCCCCCGCGACAAGATCGGTGAGTTCGACACGGAGCTGGTGCGCGAGTGGTTCCAGGCCTTCGCCATGAACGCCGGCGTGACTCTCCATGTCGAGACCCTATATGGCGATAATAGCCACCATATCGCCGAGTCCTGCTTCAAGGGTCTGGCGCGGGCGCTGCGCACGGCGGTCGCGATCGATCCGAAGGCTGTGGGCGAGATCCCGTCCACCAAGGGCTCGCTCGGCGGCTGACATTCGGCCGGCGGCACACGCCGCCTATCACTGAATTCCGAGGAACGGGGCATCACCATGCCTGTCTACACAGTTCACGCTCCCTCCCCTGCCGGAGCCGATCTGCGCGCGACCGACAAATTCGTCTTCGTGCGCGACGGCTTTCATTTCTGGGCGATGATCTTCGGACCGCTCTGGCTGCTGTGGAACAGGCTGTGGCTGGCGCTGATCGGCTATCTGATCTTCGTCGCCGCGTTCAATGCGGGGCTGTCGAGCCTCGGCGTCGGACGCTCGTCGATCTTCTTCGCTGACCTCATCGTCGCCCTCTTGATGGGTCTTGAGGCTGCGAGCCTGCGCCGCTGGACGCTGTCGCGCGGCAATTGGCGGCAACTCGACGTGGTGGTTGCCGACGACGAGGACACGGCCGAGCGCCGCTTCTTCGAGCGCTGGAGCAAATCCCAGCACGGCATCGTCAATGATCAATGGGCCGTCGATCGCGGCGGCCCGCCGCCGACCCGCAGCGTGCCGGGTCAGCCATTCTCGAACCCGCCGCCGATTCCGGCCGGCGGCATCATTGGATTGTTTCCAGAACCGGGAGGGTCAAGATGAGCGTCGCCATCATCGATTACGGTTCCGGCAATCTGCATTCCGCCGCGAAGGCCTTCGAGCGCGCCGCGCGCAGCCTGGAGAACCCGCAAAAGGTCTTTGTTACCAGCGATCCGGACCAAGCTTACGAAGCCGACCGTCTGGTGCTGCCCGGCGTCGGCGCTTTCGCCGATTGCCGCCGCGGGCTCGATGCCGTCAACGGCATGGTCGAGGCGATCACCGAAGCGGTGCGCGTCAAGGCGCGCCCGTTCTTCGGCATCTGCGTCGGCATGCAGCTGATGGCGAGCCGCGGCAAGGAGCATGTCGTCACCGAAGGCCTGAACTGGATCGGCGGCGACGTCGAGAAGATCACGCCGCGCGACGAGAGCCTGAAGATCCCGCACATGGGCTGGAACACGCTGGAGGTGCTCAGGGAGCATCCGGTGCTGAACAAGCTGCCGCTCGGCCCAAAGGGCCAGCACGCTTACTTCGTTCACTCCTATCACCTCAACGCCGCCAACGAGGCGGACGTGCTCGCGCGCGCCGATTACGGCGGGCCTGTCACCGCGATCGTCGGCAAGGACACCGCCATCGGCACGCAGTTTCACCCCGAGAAAAGCCAGCGCTTCGGCCTCGCTTTGATCTCGAACTTTTTGCGATGGAAACCGTGATTCTCTTCCCCGCGATCGACCTCAAGAACGGTCAGTGCGTGCGCCTCGAGCAAGGCGACATGGCGCGCGCGACCGTGTTCAACCTCAATCCGGCCGCGCAGGCGCAGAGCTTTGTCGAGCAGGGCTTTGAGTATCTGCACGTCGTCGACCTCGACGGCGCCTTCGCCGGCAAGCCGGTGAATGCCGAGGCCGTCGAGGCGATGCTGAAGACGATCAAGATTCCGGTGCAGCTCGGCGGCGGCATTCGCGATCTCCAGACCGTCGAAGCCTGGCTCGACAAGGGCATCACCCGCGTCATCATCGGTACTGCCGCGGTGCGTGATCCGGAGTTGGTGAAATCTGCCGCGAAGACATTCCCCGGCCGCGTCGCGGTCGGGCTCGATGCGCGCGACGGCAAGGTCGCGGTCGAAGGCTGGGCCGAGACTTCGCAGGTCACGGTGCTCGAAATCGCCAAGCGTTTCGAAGATGCCGGCGTCGCCGCGATCATCTTCACCGACATCGCGCGCGACGGCCTGCTCAAGGGCTTGAACCTCGACGCGACCATTGCGCTCGCCGATGCCATCTCGATTCCCGTGATCGCCTCGGGCGGCCTCGCCTCGATCGAGGACGTCAAGGCGATGCTGACGCCGCGCGCGAAAAAGCTCGCCGGCGCGATTGCGGGCCGCGCGCTTTACGACGGCCGGCTCGATCCCGCGGCTGCCCTCACCTTGATCCGCAACGCGCGCACCGCCTAGGAGCCGACACATGTTCAAGGTGCGCGTGATCCCCTGCCTCGACGTCAAGGACGGCCGCGTCGTCAAGGGCGTCAACTTCGTTGACCTGCGCGATGCCGGCGATCCCGTCGAGGCCGCCATTGCCTATGACGCCGCCGGCGCCGACGAGCTCACCTTCCTCGACATCACCGCCACTCACGAAAACCGCGGCATCATGCTCGACGTGGTCCGCCGCACCGCGGAAGCCTGTTTCATGCCCGTCACCGTCGGTGGCGGCGTGCGCGAGGTCAACGACATCAAGACGCTGCTGCGCGCGGGGGCCGACAAGGTCTCGATCAACAGCGCCGCGGTGTCGCGGCGTGAGTTCGTCAAGGAAGCGGCCGAGAAATTCGGCGAGCAGTGCGTCGTGGTCGCGATCGACGCCAAGCGGGTCAAGCGCCCGGGCGGTGAGCGCTGGGAGATCTTTACCCATGGCGGGCGCAACTCGACCGGTATCGATGCGATCGAATATGCCCAGGAAGTGGTCTCGCTCGGCGCCGGCGAAATCCTGCTCACCTCGATGGACCGCGATGGCACGAGGAAAGGATTCGACATCCCGCTGACCCGGGCGATCGCCGACAGCGTGCCCGTTCCGGTGATCGCCTCGGGCGGCGTCGGCAATCTCGACCATCTCGTCGACGGCATCCGCGATGGACACGCCACGGCTGTGCTGGCGGCCTCGATCTTCCATTTCGGGGAATTCACCATCCGCGAAGCCAAGGAGCACATGGCCCGCCGCGGACTGGCGATGCGCCTCGATGCCTGACGACTCCCGTTCGTAAAAGTGCTACATGAGGTAGCGGGGATGGCCTCCGTAGCCAAGTCTGCTGCCAAGCGTGTTTTCGAGTAAGTCCGATGCCGCGTTTCACGATCCACGATCTGGCCGAGACCATCGACGCCCGCGCGGCGGCCGGCGGCGAGGCGTCCTATACCCGCAAGCTCCTCGACAAGGGCGCCGAGCATTGCGCCAAGAAGTTCGGTGAGGAAGCAGTCGAAACCGTAATCGCAGCAGTCGAAAACGATCGCGCGCATCTGATCGCTGAAAGTGCCGACCTGCTCTATCACTTCCTTGTCTTGCTCAAGGCCCGCGGCGTAAAGCTGGAGGAGGTCGAGGCGGCGCTGGACAAGCGGACGAATATGTCTGGGTTGGAAGAGAAAGCGTCACGCAAGAGCGGCAGCTAGTCAGGCTCTCAACGGAAAGGTCGCGTCATGGATATCCGCGCACCCGAGCAGCAGTATAATCCGTACCGCGTTTATACGCGCGAAGAGTGGTCGCGACTGCGCGACGACACGCCGATGACGCTGGAGCCGGGCGAGTTCGACCGGCTGCGCTCACTGCACGACCGCCTTGACCTTCAGGAGGTCGAGGACATCTACCTTCCACTGTCGCGCCTGCTCTCGATCTACGTCGATGCGATGCAGCGCCTGTATTACGCCGAGCGCCAGTTCCTGAACATCCGCGACCGCAAGGTGCCCTACATCATCGGCGTCGCCGGATCGGTCGCCGTCGGGAAATCCACCACGGCCCGCGTGCTCCAGGCGCTGCTGGCGCGCTGGTCACCGCGTCCGAAGGTCGAGCTGGTCACCACCGACGGGTTTCTCTATCCCAACGCGGTGCTCGATCGGCAGGGCATCATGCAGAAGAAGGGTTTCCCTGAAAGCTACGACCTGCCGCTGCTGCTCAGCTTCCTCTCCGATATCAAGTCCGGCCGGCGTCATGTGCGCGCGCCGGTCTATTCGCATCTGACCTACGACATCGTGCCGAACCAGTGGGCCGAGATCGACCAGCCCGACATCCTGATCGTCGAGGGCGTCAACGTGCTGCAGACCGGCAAGCTGCCGCGGGACGGCAAGGCGGTGCCAGTGGTCTCCGACTTCTTCGATTTCTCGGTCTATATCGACGCCGACGAGGCGGCGCTGCGGCAATGGTACATCAAGCGCTTCCTGGCGCTGCGCGACACCGCGTTCACCAATCCAAAATCCTACTTCAACCGCTATGCGTTGCTCTCGGACGATGAAGCCACCGCCACCGCGATCGCGATCTGGGAGCGCACCAACCTCGCCAATCTCGAGGACAACATCCTGCCGACCCGTCCCCGCGCGACGCTGATCCTGAAGAAGGGCGCCGACCACACGGTGGAGAGCGTGGCGCTCAGGCGGCTGTGATCGCATCGGTTGAGCAGCGCTGGTCTGTTCGGGCAAAAAGTGTCTTTTGTTGCAGACCGGCAAGCGGTATTCGGCTATGACCTTCGAAATGCGAGGGCTCCATGGTTGATCGTCTCAGAAGTGCCGCCGAGCATCTGGAAGCGCCGACCTGCCCGGATTGCCATATCGAGATGAGATGGTGGCGATCCGAACTGCTCGCGGACGAGCCGGTTCCGATCATCGCGCACCTCTTCGTCTGCCCGCATTGCAAGCGCGCCGCGCAGGCGGATACCATCTTCAAGGAAACTCCGGGGCCGCCTGACAGGCTCTCCGCGCCGCGTTTTGTGGCTCACGCCGCGTAACGGGTCACTTGCGGATCTGCTGCCGCTCTTTCGAACCGATGAAGATCTGCCATGCCGTCAGGAACATCGCGGCGACGAGCGGGCCGATGACGAAGCCGTTCGCGCCAAAGGTTGCAAGGCCGCCGAGCGTGGCGAGCAGCACGACGTAGCTGGGCATCCGGATCGACTGTCCGACTAGGACAGGACGCAGAAAATTGTCGGCAAGACCGATCACGAAGGTTCCGAAAGCGAGCAGGATGAGCCCCTTCGTGACGGAACCGGACACAAGCAAATAGAGTCCGGCGGGCGCCCAGACGAGGGCGGAGCCAAGCACGGGCAGAAGCGAAAGCAGCGCCATGATGGCGCCCGCCAGCAGCGGCGCGGTCAGCCCGAGCAGCCAGAAGATCAGCCCGCCAAGCGCACCCTGGATCATCGCAACCAGGATGATGCCCTTGATCGTCCCGCGAACCGCCAGCGTGAACGCGTCCAAGATCTCGGCGGTTTGGCTCGCGCGCAGCGGCAGCGCGTCGCGGATCCGCAGGTTCAGCTCGTCGCCGTCGCGCAGGAAGAAGAACAGCAGGTACAGCATCACGAGCAGGCTCGCGACGAACTCCAGCGTCAATTGGCCGAGGTTGATCGCGTGCCCGGCGAGCTGCTGGCCGGCCGGCACCACCAGGCTCGACAGGCGTTCCTTCAGTGCGGTCAGATCGATGCCGGCCAGGCGATCCGATATGGAGGCGGCCCAATCCGGCAGCGCGGCTTTCAGCTGCTGCAGGGGATGAGCCAGATTGATCTCGCCGGTCTGAACGCGCTGGTAGAGCTCGCCGCCCTGGTCGATGAGCGACGCGATCACGATCCCGACGGGGATCAGGACCATGACGACCACCACGATGACGGTGGAGAGCGCAGCAAGGTTGCGCCATTCCGGAAACATTTCCAGGGAGCGTCGATAGACCGGCGCGAAGATGATCGCCAGCAGCGTGGCCCACAATACCGCGCCGGAGAACGGCCAAAGCAGCCAGCCGAACACGAGGGTGATCGCGCCGAGCCAGACGAGGAATGAGCGGTCTTCCGATGTTCTCACGTGTCGCCGGCCTCCAGTCGCACCTTACCGGACGTTGCTAGCACAGGACCGAGGCGGAGCGGCAAGTCATGGTCGCAAGTCACGCCCCGCCTCCGTCGCGCCGCCGGCCGGATGGATGCGGCCTGTCACTTGCCAGCCTTCGCGGTCCAATCCGCGATCTTGATGCGCCCCGCAAAGATGGCGGGGCCGGAGCCACCGGCCTTGTAAACGAAGGCTTCGCCCTCCTAGGCTTCGCCCTCCTGCACGTCGCCGGCCTCCTTGCCGAAGGCATCGGCGATGTTTGTCTTGTGGGTCATCAGGAACGTGTTGGTGCCGGCTTTCGGCGGCGCATCGACGAGTTGACGCACGGCCTGTCCCGCCTTGGCATTGGCGCCGGTCGGGTTTGCCATTCCCGACGCGCTGGCATTGCTGCTGTCCGTCAGCGCATCGACCGGCTTGACCTCGTGGCCGGAGATCAGCTTGCCGGCCTCGATCGCGCGGTTCAGCCGGCTGGTATAGACATCGCCGATCGGGATCGCGAGCTCCTTGATTGCCGCCCCGATCTGGCGCGCCATGTCCCTGCCCTTGTCGCTGAGCTGGCGCTGCGCGCTCATATCGTCGAACTTGAAGGGATAGACGTCCTTTTGGCTGTCGTCGGTGGCGGTGTGCCGGAAGATCAGCACGTAGCCGCCTTGCTTGAGCGAGGCGATGAGATCAGGCGTATCGGCCGCGGCATGTCGGGAGAAGCCGGCGAGCAGGACAATCAATGTGAGGCGGCAAAGCACGTTCATGCGCAAAATCCTCGATTGCCAATGCCCCCGAGGATGGTGACGCGCAAACCGCTCGACTTCAATTATCGAATGCTGACCGACCCGGGTTCCCGCGAGGTTCCCGATCAGACGGCCAGCCGCCGCGCGGCCGCGAGCCCTGCCAGCGCTTCGTCGAGCTTGTCGCGATCGAGCGGCTTGATCAGAAAGCCGGTCATGCCGGCTTCGAAGCAGGCATAGCGATCCTCCACCAGCGTATTGGCGGTGAGCGCGAGGATCGGCGTGTGGTGGCTGCCCGTGGCGGCCTCATGCGCGCGGATCCGCTTCGTCGCCTCGATGCCGTCGAGCTGCGGCATCTGGATATCCATCAGCACGAGATCATAGGGCGTACCGGCCGATGACGCTGCGAGCCAGGATTCCAGCGCGGCCTCGCCGTGCACGGCGATCACGACGCGATGGCCGAGCTTCGTCAGCAGCGAGCGCATCAACAGCGCGTTGATCTCGTTGTCCTCTGCGACGAGGATCGACAGGCCCTTTGCTTGTGGTGCGCCCGTAGCTTCAGCCGGTGGTTCCGGCGCGAGATCGGGCGAGGCGACCTCCGGCGCTAGCGAAAGGCGCGCGGCGAGCGAGGCCGCCCGCAGCGGCTTCACCAGAAAGCCGGTGAAGGCCGGCGACTGCTTTTCATGGCGCGAGCTCGACGTCAGCAGGACGAGGCGCTGCGGCGCATGCGCGCGGGCCATGTCGCCCAGCTGGTCGGCCAATTCAGGGCCGATCGCGCGATCGATCAGCACGACGTGCCATGAGCGCTCGGGCAGCAGCGCTTCGGCGACGGCGGCGTCCGCAACCATGCAGGTCTGGCCGCCCCAGCGCTCCAGGCGCCGCGCAATCAGCGAGGCTTCGATGCCGTCGGCGACGAGCAGGATCGACTTGCCGGCGAGGTCGGGGCTCGGAAAGGCCGTCTGTCCCGCGCTGGCTTGCGACGGCGGAAGCGGCACCGCGATCTCGAAGGTCGAGCCCTTGCCCGGCTCGCTTTCGAGCGTGATCCGGCCGCCCATGCGCCTGACGATGCGTTCGCTGATGGCAAGCCCGAGCCCGGTGCCGCCATAGGTGCGGGCGATGCGCTCGTCGGCCTGCTCGAACTCGCGGAAGATGCGCTGCTGCGCTGCCGGCGCAATGCCGATGCCGGTGTCGCGGACCAGGAAGCTGATCTCGTTCGGCCAGATGCCGGGCTCGACGATCAGCGCGACGCCGCCGCTGCCCGTGAACTTGATGGCATTGCCGGCGAGGTTGAGCAGCACCTGGCGCAGCCGAGCGGCGTCGCCGACCACTTCCAGCGGCAGCCGCTCGTCGACATAGGCGGCGATCTCCAGCGACTTTGCCTGCGCGCGCGGCGCCAGCAGCTCGGTGATCTCCTCGACCAGGACCGAGAGCGCGAAGGGGCGCTGCTCGAGATCGAGCTTGCCCGCTTCGATCTTGGAATAGTCGAGCAATTCCTCGATCAGCGCCATCAAGGCCTCGCCCGAGGTCTTGACCGCTTTGGCATAGGTTGCCTGCTCCGGCGTCAGATTGGTGTCGAGCAGGAGCCCGCCCATGCCGATGATGCCGTTGAGCGGCGTGCGGATCTCGTGCGAGGCCATCGCGAGGAAGCGCGATTTGGCGCGGTTGGCGGCGTCGGCCTGGTCGCGCGCGTCGGATAAGGCGCGCTCGGTTTCGGTGCGGTCGGTGACGTCGCGCCCCACGCTCTGCAATTCGGCGGGCTGGCCGGCATCGAGGCGGACATAACCCTCGCGCCAGGCGATCCAGCGCGCGCCGAGCGGGGTTGCGATCTTCTGGTCGTGGATGCGCGTGCCGTTGCTCTCGCGCGCGCTGTCGCCCTGCTCCAGCACGTCGAAATTAAAACGCGTGCCGACCAGCGCGCTGCGCTTTTGTCCCGCGAGCGCGCAATAGGCCTCGTTGGCAAAGGTGATGCGGCCGTCGGTCGCGCGCAGCACGATGAGATCGCCCTGCTGCTCGAACAGGCTGCGGGCGCGTTCTTCCGCTTCCTTCAGCTCCCAATTGCGGTCGATCAGGGTTTCGTTGTGGGCGGCGAGCGTCCGCAGCCGCTTGGCCACGAAGCGCAGGCGCATGCTGAGCGTCGCAAGGCCGAGGCAGGCGATCGCGAACAGCAGGCTCGCGCCGATCGCAAAGGCATGGGGATCGTAGCCGGAGTTTTCCGACCGGCTGCCGGAGACGAAACCATAGGCGCCGCCGAAGGTCGCCGAGAAGATCATGAAGGAGCGGATCGCGAAGGCTATGCGGGGGTGCTGCCGCCTGAAACGGCGCATGCGCACCTTGATCCGGAACGTCCGACCCATCGCCAACCGACCTTTGTCTCAAACCCGCCGCCGCGTGCGACGATGTCGCCTCGACCTTGCGAACAGTTTGAGGCTTTGCTGCTGCCTCCAAACAGGGTTGATGAGGTGTTAACCCCTCAGAGCGAGGCGGCCTGGAGATGGCGATGGCTGCCGCGGGCGCCGACGATCAGCGCCGCCGCCTCGCGCTGCGAGAACGACTTCGAGCGCACATAGATGCGGTAGTCCGCCGGCCCTTCGGTGGAGAGATAGATCACCTGGCCGCCATCGACGGGCTGCGCGGCAATCGAGACGAGGCGCGTGGAGGGATTGGCCTGGCAGGAATCCGGCTCGGAACCGAGGCCGTCGTCCACCACGGTGAAGTCCGCAGCGTCGGCATCGTCGGTGACTTGCACCCGGACCGTGGCCCGTTCCGGATCATCGGTGAAGGCGACATGCACGCCGGCGGTCCAGAACAGCGACGTCAGCTCGACCGAGGTGTCGCCGAGGGCGATGCAGGGATGCGAGACCGATCCGATCTCGGCCCGGGCAAACACCGCCGCCGCCAACAGGGGAACAACCGAGGCCAGGATCTTGAAACGCAACATGACACTCTACTCGCCGGGCCCTCGGGGAACTCGAAACCGAAATCAGCGGGCCTTATGGTTTGCAGAGCGTAAAGGAAACTCGTTACCGCCGGGTTGATGTGCGGAATGATCAAGCCAGCTGCCGCACATCCTCCGCGAGTGCGCGATAGGACAGCGCTTCGGCGAGATGCAGCCGGCCGATCTTGTCGGCATGATCGAGGTCGGCCAGCGTGCGCGCCACCCGCAGCACGCGGTGATAGCCGCGCGCCGACAGCCGCATCGTCTCGGCGGCGTCGCGTAGCAGTTTTGCGCCTTGCGCATCCGGCTTGGCGATCTCCTCCAGCACCGACGCAGGCGCCTCGGCATTGGTGCGGACGTTGGGCAGGCCGGCATCCGCGTAACGCGCGAGCTGGATGTCGCGCGCCGCGGCCACGCGCGCCGCGACTTCGGCGGAGCCTTCCGCCGGCGGCGGCAGGATCAGATCGGCCGCGGTCACGGCCGGCACTTCGATGCGCAGATCGATGCGGTCCATCAGCGGCCCCGAGATGCGCGCCTGGTAGTCGCCGGTGCAGCGGTCGATGCGGCCGCGCTTGCAGGCATAGCCGGGCTCGAACGCGTTGCCGCAGCGGCACGGATTCATCGCCGCGACCAGCATGAAGCGGGCAGGGTAGGTGACGCGGTGATTGGCGCGTGACACCGCGACCTCGCCGTTCTCCAGCGGCTGGCGCAGCGAATCCAGTACGCGCGGATCGAATTCGGGAAGCTCGTCGAGGAACAGCACGCCCTGATGCGCCAGCGAGATCTCGCCGGGCTTGGCGCGCATGCCGCCGCCGGTAAGCGCGGCCATGCTGGCGGAATGATGCGGCGAGCGGAACGGCCGCCGCGCCGTCAGCGCGCCGCCTTCGATCTCGCCGGCAACGGAGGCGATCATCGAGACCTCGAGCAGCTCGCCCGGCGACAGCGGCGGCAGGATCGATGGCAGGCGCGCGGCCAGCATCGACTTGCCGGCGCCGGGCGCGCCGATCATGAGCAGATGGTGCCCGCCGGCCGCCGCGATCTCCAGCGCCCGCTTGGCGCTTTCCTGACCCTTGATGTCGCGCAGGTCGAGCGTGGACGCAGCAGGCTCGTGCACCTTCGGCAAGGGCCGCGACAACACCTGCGTGCCTTTGAAATGGTTGGCGATCTGGATCAGCGAGTGGGCTGCGATGATCTGGATGTCCGGGCTCGCCCACGCCGCTTCGGAGCCGCAGGAGGCCGGGCAGATCAGCCCTTCCTCGCGCATATTGGCGCCGATCGCGGCGGGCAGAACGCCGGCCACGGGTGCGATCGAGCCGTCGAGACCGAGCTCGCCGAGCACAGTGAAGCCCGTCAGCGCATCCGGCGGAATCGCCCCGATCGCCGCCATCAGGCCGAGCGCGATCGGCAAATCGTAATGGCTGCCTTCCTTGGGAAGGTCGGCCGGCGCCAGATTGACGATGATCCGCCGCGCCGGCAGCGCAAGCCCAGAGGCGATCAGCGCCGAACGCACCCGCTCGCGCGCCTCCGACACCGCCTTGTCCGGCAGGCCGACGATGGCGAAGGCCGGCAATCCAGGCGCGACCTGCACCTGCACGTCGACCGCGCGGGCCTCGATCCCCTCAAAGGCGACGGTGGAAACCCGCTGAACCATGCTCAAACCAGCCTGCCCCTCTTGTGCAATTAGGGGTAGCAGAGCTTGGTCCTCTCCGCAAGAACAATACAGGAACATTCGAGGAGGGCGAGCAACCCCTAACCGATCGTAAACGCCGGACCGACACACCACCTCAAATGCGAGCTTCTCCCCTCAGCACATTCCAACGAATGTCCGTTACTCCTAGGGCTGCGGGATGGGCCGTGGTCTAACGGGTGAACAATTCAAATGCTTGCAAATCGCCGGAGAAGCGAACGTCGGGTGTGCAGCCGGCTCGCCAAGATCCATTTTGGCGCGGGCTCGCTGCCGCGGGACTGCACGATCACGGATATCTCGGATGGCGGCGTGAAGGTCGTGGCGGAGTTTCTGGAAGTGCCGCCGCAATTCACCATCATCTTCGCGCCCGACTATTCCCGGCAGTGCCGGCTGCGCTGGCGCATCGGCTGCGAGTTCGGCGCTGAATTCACCGATTGAGACGCAAGGGCCCCTCGTCCTTAACGGGACTTTAGCGTTAATCGGTAAGCATCTCTGATCAGTTGCCGAGTGATCAGAGTATGTCCAAGCGTTCGTCCCTCGCCTTCTCCCCGGCGAGATTGCTACTTCCCGCCCTCCTGGTGCTCGGCCTCGGCGGCTGTCAGACCACTGGCATCGAGGACGTCACCGGGGCGCTCGGCGGCAAGCAGGAATCCGCCGCCAAAGCCGACGCCAGGCCGGAGATGGACGCGCTTCGCGAGCGTTACCGCGCCAAGCCCAGCGATCCCGCCATTGCGCTCGAATACGGCAAGGCGCTGCGCGACACCGGCCAGCGCGCGCAGGCGGTTGCGGTGCTGGAGCAGGCCGTGCTCGCCCATCCCAGCAACAAGGCGCTGCTCGCCGGCTATGGCCGTGCGCTCGCCGACAGCGGCAATTTTCAGCAGGCCTTCGACGTCCTCAGCCGCGCGCATACGCCTGAAGATCCCGACTGGCGGATATTATCGGCGCAGGGCGCCGCGCTCGATCAGCTCGGCCGCAATGAAGAGGCGCAGCAATATTACGCAAGCGCGCTGAAGATCGTGCCTGATGAGCCGCAGGTTCTGTCCAATCTCGGCCTGTCCTACATGCTGCAGAACAAGTTGCCGCGGGCCGAACAGGTGCTCGGCCGCGCCCATCAGCGCAATCAGAAAGATGTGCGGATCCGTGCCAACCTCGCCCTCGTGCTGGGATTGCAGGGACGCCAGGCCGAGGCTGAAATCCTCGTCAAGGCGGATTTGCCGCCGGATCAGGCGGCGGAAAAGGTCACGGCGCTGCGCCAGCTTCTGGCGAAGAAGCAGCAGCAGCGGGCCGAGAAGTAGCCCGGCCTTCTTGCCTACGAGGCCTTGCGATGCGGGGCCGATGGGCGGCCCGACCGGCCCTTCAGCTTCTTCAGCAGCGGCTCGAGCAACGAGCGCTTCGGCTTCTTCACCTCGCCGCGGCCCGCGAGGCGGTTCGCCATGTTCTGAAACAGCTCGGTGGTGCGGTGGTTCTTGGAGACTTCCGCGATCATCTGGCCGTTATTGGCCGCGGTCGAGAACAGCTTCGAATCGAACGGGATCACCGCGATCGGCTGGCTCTCCATGGTTTTGGCGAAGGCCTTGACGTCGATCTCCGCGCGCTTGTGCATGCCGACCTGGTTGAGGCAGTACAGTGGCGGCCGGTCGTTTGGTCGCGCCGCTTTCAGCACGCTCAGCATGTTCTTGGTGTTGCGCAGGTTCGCAAGATCGGGCTCGGCGACGATGACGATGTCGTCGGCGTTCACCAGCGCGCGCCGCGTCCAGCCGGACCATTGATGGGGGACGTCGAGCACGATGCAGGGCGTGGTCATGCGCAGCGTGTCGAACACGGCGTCGAAGGCTTCGGCGCCGAAATCGTAGACGCGGTCGAGGGTCGCCGGCGCAGCGAGCAGGCTGAGGCGCTCGGTGCATTTGGCGAGCAGGCGCTCCATCAGCGCCGTATCCGGCCGGTCCTGCGACAGCACCGCATTGGCGATGCCCTGCACCGGATCCTGGTTGTAATCGAGGCCCGCGGTGCCGAAGGCGAGGTCGAGGTCGATCACGACCGAATCGAGCGACAGGTCACGGGCGATGGTCCAGGCCACGTTATGCGCAACGGTGGACGCGCCCACGCCGCCCTTGGCGCCGACCACTGCGATGACGCGGCCGGTGATGATGGTCTCGGAGGCCGAGAACAGGCTGCAGATCGAGCGGACGACGTCGAGGGTCTCGACCGGTCCGACCACATAGTCGTTGACGCCGCGGCGCACCAGCTCGCGATAGGGCGCCGTGTCGTTGGGATTGCCGATCACCACCACGCGGGTGCCGGGGTCGCAGACGCCGGCGAGGTCGTCCAATCCCTCGAGAATGTCGCGCGTGCCGTCGGATTCGATCACGATCACGTTCGGCGTCGGCATCGACTCATAGACTTCGATCGCCGCGGCAAGGCCGCCGTCCTTGGCGGTGAGATGCGCCTTGGCAAGCCGGCGGTCCTGACCGGCCGCGGTCACCGCCTTGAGCGTCTGCTCGGTCTCGCAAAAGGCCTGCACCGAGATGCGAGGAACCGGCGCGATGTGTTCCTCGGGATGTAGCGAATCGTCCGCTTCTTCGTCGTGGATGCCCGTCATTTGCCTGTGTCGCTCAGCTTTGCCTTGTCGGCGTCGGGATTGGGAGTCGAGATCGCCGTGCCCTTGCGATAGCGCTCGAACGCGATGTCGCGCCGCGCGGTATAGGCCGGCGTCTCGGATCGTGGCTGCTCGAGATCGGCGGGGTTGTCGATCATTGCCGCGAGGTTGCGCTGGCTGGCGCAGCCGAGATTGAAAAAGGGCCGGTTCTCGTTGTAGCCGGGGTCGAGGATGTTGGGCCCGACGTCTTCCGGCCACAGCCCGCAGGGGCCGGCCACCGCGGCCATCCTGGAATAGCTCAGGCGAATCGTGGGCAGCAGCCCGGGATCTTCAGGGCGATAGGGATGCTGCACGATGGCACGCGACGGCACGCCGCCGGATGCGAGCACAGAGCGGATCTCCTGATAGGTCGCGGCCGCCGCGCGCGAATTCGCGCTGTCGACGGGAACGTCGACGACGACCGAGCCGGTGCCTTCGCGCACCCAGTCCCGCGCAATGCCCGCGACATCCGAATGCTGCGGGGCAGAGAGGCCGCCCCGCGCCTTGCCGACGAAGATCACGATCGACTTCTTGCCCTCCTGCACCGCGATCGGGTGACGCTGGCGGTAATCGGTCGGGACCGTCTGGGTGACGATGTCGCCGGTGGTGTTGCAGGCACCGAGCATGACGGACAGGCCCGTCAGTGCCAGCACGATCCCAAAGCCGCGACGTCGATCGGCTGATGTTGTCGTCATCGCCTGGTCCCCTCTTGCCCCGTTCCTTGCCCCGATCCCCAGACCGTTCGTCTCAGTCGATGATGAACCCGAAATCCCCGGGCGTGCCGGCGACCGGATCGACAGGGCCCGCGACGCCGTAGAGGCGATTGACCCGGCCGAGCAGCGCCCTTTGTGCGTCCGAGGCCGGCGCAAAGCCGTCGTCGGGCCGTGACAATTCCTTCTGGGCGACTGCGCGCACCACATAGGGCGTGACGATCACCATCAGCTCGGTCTCGTTGTTGACGAAGTCCTGGCTGCGGAACAGCGCGCCGATGATCGGTACCTGGTCGACGCCAGGCAGTCCGTTGATTGCCTGCTTGGTCTGCTGCTGGATCAGGCCGGCCATCGCCATCGAGCCGCCCGAGGGAATTTCCAGTGTGGTCTCGGCGCGGCGGGTCTGGATCGAGGGAATGGTGATCGAATTGCTCGAGGTCGAGGACACCGCCTGGGTCAAGGTGATCGAGTTGGTGTTCGACAGCTCCGAGACCTCGGTCATCACGCGCAGGCTGATACGGCCTTCGCTGAGCACGACCGGGGTGAAGTTCAGCGAGATGCCGAACTTCTTGTAGGTGACCTGGGTGGTGCAGACGTGAGTGACCGGATCGCAGGCATAGCCTCCGGGAATCGGGAATTCGCCGCCGGCAACGAAAGTGGCGGATTCGCCCGAGATCGCCGTCAGGCTCGGTTCGGCCAGCGTGCGCATGACACCGGCACTTTCCATCGCGCGCATGGTGGCGCTGACGGTGGCGATGCCCTTGGCGAGCCCGGCGACGCCGAGCCCGTTGCTGCCGACGATCGGCCCGCCCGAGACCGAGAACGGGTTGGAATTGTTGAAATTCACCACCGCCGTGCCGGCGTTCAGGCTGGCGCTGAGATCGACGCCGAGCTGCTTGACGATGTCGCGGCGCACTTCGCCGACGACGACCTTGAGCATCACCTGGTCGCGGCCGCGCACGACGATGTTGTTGACGACCTTGTCCGATCCGCCGACCAGCTTTGCGGCGACGTCGCCGGCCTGCTGCGCCTCGACCGGGCTCGACACCGAACCGGTCAGCATCACGCTGTCGCCGACACCTTCGATCTGCACGCCCGGCAGCGACTGGCGCAGGGCCGCGCGCATGCCGTTGAGATCGCGCTTCACCGCGATGTCGTAGGAGGCGACCTGCTGGCCGTCGGCGGCGAAGAACACGACGTTGGTCTGGCCGACCTGACCGCCGATGATATAGGCGCGCTGAGCCGAGCGGATGACCGCGTTGGCGATCTTGGGATCGGCAACCAGCACGTCCTTGACCTCGCGGGGCAGGTCGATGACGACGGATTTGCCGATACCGAGCGAGAGAAAACGCGTCCGCGCCGACGCCATCGTCGCGACCGGCGACACGCCGAGATCCGGCGCCTGCATCGGTGCCTGGTCGCCGACCGGCGCGTCCGCTGCCCTGACGCAGTCGGGGGCTGCGAGCAGCCCCAGCACCAGCACCACCCCCGTCCAGAACGAGCGTGCGCGCTTCCCCCGAATGCACGCGCCCGTCCGATTGTCCCCGTACTTCATCATGTCCCCATCACTTCTGTGACGTCAGTTGCCGCGTTTGCACGCCGTAGCGGATGACGTTGACGCCTCCGGAGCGCTTGGCTCCCTGGTCCTCGACCGTGACTTCCGTCGCGTTGGCATCGACGATGCTCCGCAGCGCAAGCTGCAGCGTGCCGCCCTGGCGCGCGGCCGACAGCGTGGCGACCTGGTCGGGCTTGAGCTCGAGCGTGACGGTCTTGCCGACCACCGCGTTCTGACCGTCCTTCTCCTTCGGCGCCTGGTCGATCGCGAGCACGCGGATATTGGTCAGGATGACCTCGGACAGGATGAGGTCGTTGCCGCCGGTCGGGCCGTTGGTATCGGGATTCTTCAGGCGGCGGGTCAGCACGATGTCGACGCGGTCGTTCGGCAGGATGAAGCCGCCGGCGCCGGTTTCGGCTGAAATCTCGGTTGAAACGGCGCGCATGCCGGAGGGCAGGATCGCGGCCATGAAGCCGGAGCCTTCGGCCTTGACCAGCTTCTGCTCGCGGATCGGCTCGCCCTGCATCAGCGGGACGCGCGCGATCGAGCCGGCGATCTGGCTCGCGGCCTCGGGCCTGCTGTCACGGCGGATGAAGGCGCTGCTCGCAGTCGCCGCCGGCCAGGTCTGCCATTGCAGATCGTCGGGCTTGAGCGCCTGGCCGAGCTGGATGTCGTTCTTGGCGATGAGGACTTCGACCGTCGGCAGCTTCTCGGCGACGGCCGCAACGGGCGCGGGGGCATTCTGATAGCCGCTCGCCAGATAGGCAGCGACGCCGCCGGCGGCCAACGCGATGACGAGAACGACAATGCGTGCGGTGTTCATACGCTTTACTCATACGCGGGGCACTCGAACCGCACCTGGCGGGTCCCCCGTGTCGATGAGTAGGGAGTAAAAGTATAAGGGGTCTTGCGAGGCCGAACGCGCCCGCCGGTCACGCCGGGGTCTTTCGGCAGATGGTGAACGTCCCGTTAGCCGGTCGGCCAGCGACCCCGTAGATTCACGTAAGCGCACTCGTGCGTTCGCACGAGCGGGAGCGCGTCATGGTGAACGGGTGGTTAGTGAGGGGACGGCGTGGAGAGAGAGTGCGGGCTCTCCAGTAAGATTCACTTCTTCCGCTTCTCTTCGATCACGTCCCAGATCTTCGCCGCGACATCCGGGCCGCCGAGCCGCGCAATCGCGCGGATACCCGTGGGCGAGGTCACGTTGATCTCGGTGAGGTTGCCGTTGATGACGTCGATGCCGACGAACAACAGGCCGCGCTCGCGCAAGGCCGGGCCGACCGTGGCGCAGATCTCGCGCTCGCGCGGGGTGAGCTCGGTCTCCTGCGCCGCGCCGCCGCGCACCATGTTGGAGCGGAGGTCATCGGCGGCCGGCACCCGGTTCACCGCGCCCGCGAATTCACCATTGACCAGGATGATGCGCTTGTCGCCGTGCTTCACCTCGGGGATGAACTGCTGGATCACCCACGGCTCCCGGAACGTCACCGAGAACATGTCGAACAGCGAGCCGAAATTCATGTCCTGCGGCATCACGCGGAACACCGCCGCGCCGCCATGGCCGTGCAGTGGCTTCATCACGACGGCACCATGCTTGTCGCGAAACGCGTTGATCTCATCTAAGTCGCGCGAGATCAGCGTCGGCGGCATCAGCTGCGGAAAGTTCATCACGAACAGCTTTTCCGGCGCGTTGCGCACCGAGGCGGGATCGTTGACGACAAGCGTCTTCGGATGGATGCGCTCGAGCATGTGCGTCGAGGTGATGTAGGCGAGATCGAACGGCGGATCCTGGCGCAGCAGCACCACGTCGAAACCGTTGAGCGCTTCGCGCCGGGGCTCGCCGAGGGTGAAATGATCGCCGGGCTCGTCGCGCACGGTCAGGAGCTGAACCGGCGCGACGATCTCCTCGCCGACCATCGAGAGCTTGTCCGGCGTGTAATAGGACAGGCCATGGCCGCGCTTCTGCGCCTCCAGGAGCAGCGCGAAGGTGGAATCGCCCTTGATGTTGATGCGGGCGATGGGGTCCATCTGGACGGCGACGTTCAGTTTCATGGTCTGCCTTTCAGGTCGAGGCGTCGAATGCCGCCAACACATGGCGCGGAAGTGAGCGCGGCGCAATCAGCATGGCGTCGAATCGCAATTCGAATTCGGCATGCTCGGGATGCGCCACGAGCCAGCCTTGCGCGGCGTCGATGATGCGCTGCTGCTGGCGCGGCGTCACGGCGAAGGCGGCATCGTCGAGGCTGGCGCGTGCCTTGACCTCGACGAAAGCGATCAAGTTGCGGCGGCGCGCGACGATGTCGATCTCACCATGCGGCGTGCGGTAGCGTTTGGCGAGGATGCGGTAGCCCTTGGCCATGAGATAGGCGGTGGCGCGGCTTTCCGCGGAGATGCCGGTGCGGAACGCGGCGATGCGCTCGGGCGAGGCGACCTTGGGTTCCCTCGGCGTCTCAGCCTTCGCCATTGCCGCCCCGCAAATCTTTTGCGAGCTCGAGCGCGCGGGCATAGACCTCGCGGCGCGGCCGGCCTGAGAGCGCGACCGCATGCGCCACCGCGTCCTTGACGCTGTGCGCGGCCAGCTGCTCGCGCAGGAGCTCGTCCAGCGCATCCGGTGTCAGCACCTCGGCGTCATCAGCCGGCGGCGCGATCACCAGCACGAATTCGCCGCGCGTCTCCAGCCCGTCGGCATCGCGGGCCAGCTCGGTCAGCTTTCCCCGCGAGATCTCCTCATGCAGCTTGGTCAGCTCGCGGCAGATCGCGGCCTCGCGTGTGCCCATGATCTCGGCGAGCTCGGCGAGCGTGTCCTGCACCCGGTTGCCGGAGTCGAACATCACCAGCGTCGCGTCGATGCGGGCGAGCTCGGTCAGGCGGGCGCGGCGCGCGGCGGATTTCGCCGGCAGAAAACCCTCGAAGAAGAACCGGTCGGTCGGCAGCGCCGCGACCGACAGCGCCGCCAGCACCGAGGACGGCCCGGGCAGCGCATAGACGGCGTGGCCCGCGGCGCAGACCTCGCGCACGAGCTTGAAGCCGGGATCGGAGATCAAGGGCGTGCCGGCGTCCGAGACCAGCGCGACCGAGCCGCCCGCCGCAAGCGCCTCCAGGATTTTGGGCCGGGCGGCCTCGGCGTTGTGCTCATGATATTGCTTGAGCTGCGCGGTGATGGCGTAGCGCTCGGTGAGGCGCCGGGTGATGCGGGTGTCCTCGCAGGCGATGACATCGACGCCGGCCAGCGTCTGCAGCGCCCGCAGCGTGATATCGCCGAGATTGCCGATCGGGGTTGCGACCAGATGGAGGCCCGGTGCCGCCTTCGGCGCCGGGAGCCGATGGGCATCAATGGAGAAGCCGCGCGAGGCGGCGTCTTGGGCTTCAGGCGTATTTATCGGGGCCGGCTTTGCGCGCATAATGAAGTCAACTTAGGCACGATCCGCAGGGCTTGGAACCAGCTCCTGGAAAAAGATCGTACCGAGGTGAGGGGTGAGGAAGGACTGGAATGTGATCCGACAGGCATCACATTCGAAGGGAATGAAGCATCAGCGTCATATTCACGGCGAAAACGCCGCCTTGATGCTGGATGACGGACGGTGGACAGCTAGCCAGGACTTTGGGGTGCGGCCGCGTTAAGCGATCATTATCCTTTTGTTTTAGTTAACTATTTGCCGACAATATGCCTGAATCCGCGGCCTTAGTCGCGGGACGAGTGTTGTGACCGGCTGGCGATCGCTGGTCAGAAGAGAAGCTGCCATGGTGGGCCCGCGCGATTTGAAGTCTCCCGTCCAGGGGCCCCCGATGTCAGGGGCGACCCGCCGGAGCGCGCTCGGCCTGTTGCTTGGCGCGCCCCTGCTGTCGGCCTGCGCCGGCGTGCAGCAGAGTCTCAGCCAGTTCTCCAACCCGTTCTCGAGCTCGGCGCCGCCCGCCCAGCCGGCAGGTCCCCCGCAGCAGGCGACCACCGCCGGCACCGGCGGCGTGAAGGTCGCCGTGATCCTGCCGCTGTCGGCGGCCGGCAATGCGGGCCTGGCCGCGCAATCCATGCGCAACGCTGCCGAGATGGCGCTGGCCGAGTTCCAGAACCCGAACATTCAGCTGCTGATCAAGGACGACAATGGCAGCCCGCAAGGCGCACAGGCGAGTGCGCAGCAGGCCGTCGACGAGGGCGCCGAGATCATCCTCGGACCGCTGTTCGCGCAGTCGGTGCCGGCGGTGGCGCAGATCGCGCGCACGCGCGGCATCTCGGTGATCGCGTTCTCGACCGATTCCAGCATTGCCGGTCGCGGCGTCTATCTGCTCTCCTTCCTGCCGGAATCCGACGTCAACCGCATCGTTGAATATTCCGCCGGCATCGGAAAGCGCTCCGTCGCCGTGCTGGTGCCCGACAACGCCTATGGCAATGTCGTCGAGGCCGCGGTGAAGGCGGCGGTGCCGCGCCGCGGCGGACGCATCGTCGCCTTCGAGAAATACGGCGCCGATCGCGCCACGCCGGCGCGCACCGTGGCGCAGCAGCTCGGCAGTGCGGACGCGCTGTTCATTGCCGATGACGGCGATGCCGTGGTGACGGTCGCCGATGCGATGACCGCCGCGGGCGCGAACCTGCGCAACATCCAGCTGCTCGGCACCGGCCTGTGGGACAATCCGCGGGTCTATGCCAATGCGAGCCTGCAAGGCGGCCTCTACGCCGCGCCCGATCCGGCCGGTTTTCGCGCCTTCTCGGGCCGCTACCGCACCAAATACGGCGCCGAGCCGATCCGCACCGCGACGCTGGCCTATGACGCCGTCGCCCTCGTTGCCGCGCTCGCGCGCACGCAGGGCACCACGCGCTTCTCGCCCGACGTGCTCACCAACCCCTCGGGTTTCGCCGGCATCGACGGCCTGTTCCGTTTCCGCGCCGACGGCACCAATGAGCGCGGGCTCGCGGTAATGAAGGTGACGCAAGGCGGCGGCGTTGCTGTCGCGGGTTCGCCGAAGAGCTTTGGGGCGTAGCTCGCTACGCCGCGAGATCCGCGACCACTGCATCGAGCACCGGAAATCCGCTGCTGGTCACGCGCAGCCGTCCCGTCGGATCCACAATGATCGCGCCTTCCTCGCGCAGCAGCGCGATGCGTTTGGGATCGAGCCGGCGGCCGGAAAGGGTTCTGTAGCGCTCGGGATCGATGCCTTCGGCAAGCCGCAACCCCATCAGCAAAAATTCGTCTGCGCGCTCCTCGCTGTTGAGGAGATCGTCGGTGACGACGCCATGGCCGTTGGTCTCGACCCGCATCAGCCAGGCTTCGGGACGCTTCTCGGTGGCGGTCGCATGCCTGACGCCGTCGATGTCGAGGCGGCCGTGCGCGCCGGGGCCGATGCCGGCATATTCCTCGCCGCGCCAATACACGAGATTGTGCCGGCACTCGGCGCCGTGCCGCGCGTGATTTGAAATCTCGTACGCGGGCAGGCCGAGCTTGTCGCAGGTTTCCTGCGTGACGTCGTAGAGCGCGCGCGCGACCGCCTCATCCGGCGTCTTCAATTTGCCGGCCTGGTGCAGGCCGAAGAACGGCGTGCCTTCCTCGATCGTCAATTGATAAAGCGACAGATGCTCGGCCGCTTCATCGATGGCGAGACGCAGTTCATCGGCCCACATCGCCGGCGTCTGGTCGGGGCGGGCATAGATCAGGTCGAATGAGTAACGGTCGAACGAGCGTCGCGCGATGGCGACGGCATCGAGCGCCTCGCGCGCGCTGTGCAGCCGGCCCAGCGCCTTGAGCGAGGCATCGTCGAGCGCCTGCACGCCGAGTGAGACACGATTCACGCCGGCGGTGCGATAGCCGGCAAAGCGCGTGGCTTCGACGCTGGTGGGATTGGCTTCGAGCGTGACTTCGACGTCGCCTGCCACGCTCCAGTGCTTGCCGATCGCATCGAGCACCGCGCCGACGGTCGCGGGCTGCATCAGCGACGGTGTGCCGCCGCCAAGGAAGATCGAGGTGACCTCGCGGCCGGGCGCGCGCTCGGCGGTCGCTGCGATTTCGCGCGCGAAGGCGGAAGCGAAGCGCACCTCGTCGATCGGGGCGTGGCGGACATGACTGTTGAAGTCGCAATAAGGACATTTCGACAGGCAGAACGGCCAGTGCACGTAGACGCCAAAAGCTTCGTTAGCGCGGCTCAAGGCAGATCTCCGCCAGTTTCACGAAGGCGCGGGCACGGTGCGACAGGCCGAGACCGAGCGGCGGCAGGCCGTGCTTCTCGATGCTCTCCATCTCGCCGAAGGTGCGGTCGTGGCCGTCGGGCAAGAACATCGGATCGTAGCCGAAACCGGCGGTGCCCCGCGGCGGCCAGACCAGCGTGCCGTCGACGCGCGCCTCGACCTCTTCGAGATGATCGTCCGGCCAGGCCACGCAGAGTGCCGAGACGAAATGTGCCTTGCGCTTGTCCGGTGTGGTGGCGCCGCGCTCCTGCAGCAGGCGCTCGATCTGCGCCATCGCGGCGTTGAAGTCCTTGGCCGGGCCGGCCCAGCGCGCGCTGTAGATGCCGGGCGCACCGTCGAGCGCGTCGACCACGATGCCGGAATCGTCGGCGAAAGCAGGAAGCCTGGTCGCCTGGGCCGCCGCGATCGCCTTGATCGCGGCATTGCTGCGGAAATCGTTGCCGGTCTCCTCCGGCTCGGCGAGGCCGAGCTCACCGGCCGACACCGCCTCGACGCCGTGGGGCGCGAGCAGCTCCCGCATCTCGGCGAGCTTGCCGGGATTGTGGGTGGCGATGACCAGCTTTCCGGTGATTCGGCGGTGCATGGCTTATTGACTACGCTACGGCCAGTTTCTGCAAGTCCACCAGACGCGCGATGCCTTTCTGCGCCAGGGCCATCAGCTTCAGGAACTCGTCCTGCGTGAACGGTTCGCGTTCCGCGGTGCCCTGCACCTCGATGATGCGGCCATCGCCGGTCATGACGAAATTGGCGTCGGTCTGGGCTTCCGAATCCTCGGCATAGTCGAGATCAAGCACCGGCGTGCCGTTATAGATACCGCAGGAGATCGCGGCGACGTTGTCGCGCATGACATTGGCCTTGATCATGTTGCGCGCCTTCATCCAGTTGACGCAATCGGCCAGTGCGACCCAGGCGCCGGTGATCGAGGCGGTGCGCGTGCCGCCGTCGGCCTGCAGCACGTCGCAATCGACCGTGATCTGGCGCTCGCCGAGTGCTTCGAGGTCGACGATGGTGCGGAGCGAGCGGCCGATCAGGCGCTGGATCTCGACGGTACGGCCGCTCTGCTTGCCGGCGGCGGCCTCGCGGCGGGTGCGTTCGGAGGTTGCGCGCGGCAGCATGCCGTATTCGGCGGTGACCCAGCCGCGGCCCTGGCCCTTCAGCCACGGCGGCAGTCGGTCTTCCAGCGTGGCGGTGACGAGCACATGGGTGTCGCCGAACTTCACCAGGCACGAGCCTTCCGCATATTTGACCACGCCGCGCTCCAGCGTCACGGGGCGCAATTCATCGGGCGCACGGCGGCTTGGCCGCATGGGAAATCCTCCAAAATTCACGGGATAAGGCTGTTGGCGGTGCTTGTAGGTGGGGTGAGGGTGGGCGGCAAGGGCTTATTCATCCCCCGATTTCTCCCTCGATTCCTCTCTCGATTCCTGCCCTGATTCCGGGTCCGCAAACGCCACGCTTGTCAGACGCCTCGGGGATAGACAAATTATGAGTATCTGAGAGGAGTTACAGTCTGTGGCCCATCACGATCCGATCCATCTGATCGCGCCGCGCGCAGGCCTTGCCCAGCTCAACGAGCGTTCCCGCGACATTTTTCGTCAAATTGTAGAAAGTTATCTCGCGACCGGTGAGCCCGTGGGCTCGCGCAATATCTCGCGCCTGATCGCGATGCCGCTGTCGCCGGCCTCGGTCCGCAACGTCATGGCCGACCTGGAACAGCTCGGCCTGATCTATGCGCCGCACACCTCCGCCGGCCGGCTGCCGACGGAACTCGGCCTGCGTTTCTTCGTCGACGCCCTGATGCAGGTCGGCGACCTCAACGAGGCCGAGCGGCAGTCGATCCAGAGCCAGCTCACATCCGTCGGTCAGGCCCACTCGGTCGAGGCCGCGCTGGACCAGGCGCTGACGCGGCTGTCCGGCTTGACCCGGGCCGCCGCGGTGGTGCTGACGCCAAAATCCAATGCGCGGCTGAAGCACATTGAATTCGTCCGTCTGGAACCGGAGAAAGCGCTGGTCATCCTCGTCGGTGAGGACGGCCAGGTCGAGAACCGGGTGCTGACGCTGCCGCCCGGAGTTCCCTCCTCGGCGATCACCGAAGCCGGCAATTTCCTCAATGCGCGAATCCGCGGCCGGACCCTGGCGGAAGCGCGGCTCGAGCTCGAGACGGCGTTGGGCGAGGCCCGCGCCGAGCTCGATCAGCTGGCACAGAAGGTGATTTCCGCCGGGATCGCCAGCTGGTCCGGCGGCGAGAACGAGGACCGCCAGCTCATCGTGCGCGGCCACGCCAATCTGCTGGAGGATTTGCACGCGCTGGAGGATCTGGAGCGGGTCCGCCTGCTGTTCGACGACCTCGAGACCAAGCGCGGCGTGATCGATCTGCTCGGCCGGGCCGAGACGGCCGAGGGCGTGCGTATCTTCATCGGCAGCGAGAACAAGCTGTTTTCGCTGTCGGGGTCTTCCACCATCATCTCGCCCTATCGGGATGCCGCCGGCCACATCGTCGGTGTCCTGGGCGTGATCGGGCCGACGCGGCTGAATTATGCCCGCGTGATCCCGACTGTGGACTACGCCGCTCGCATCGTCAGCCGCCTATTGGGGGGCTGATCGGGTTCGATCCGATCACGGCCGCTTGATTTTCGCGGCTCAAAGCACGATATCCGGACCAACAATCCCTGGAAACGAGTTCGAGATAAGAGCCGATGACCGATCGAGACCGGCAACCCGAAGACGCGGCCGCGCCGACTGGCGAGCCCGTGGTGTCGAAGCCCTACATCATGCCCGACGATCCCGAGCCAGGCTCGGTCGAGAGCCTGCAGAAGGAAGTCGCCGAGGCGCGCGATCGCACGCTGCGGACGCTGGCCGAGATGGAGAATTTGCGCAAGCGCACCACCAAGGAAGTCGCCGACGCCCGCCTCTACGGCATTACCGGCTTTGCCCGCGACGTGCTCGACATCGCCGACAATCTCCAGCGCGCGCTCGATGCCGTTCCACCCGAGGCTCGCGCCGCGGCGGATCCCGGCCTGATCTCGCTGATCGAGGGCGTCGAGCTCACCGAGCGGTCGCTGCTCAACGCGCTGGAAAAGCACGGCGTGAAGAAGCTCGATCCGCAGGGCCAGAAGTTCGACCCGAATTTCCACCAGGCGATGTACGAAGTGCCCGATCCGTCGGTGCCCTCTGGCACCGTGGTCCAGATCATGCAGGCCGGCTACACCATCGGCGATCGCGTGCTGCGTCCGGCCTTGGTCGGCGTCGCCAAGGGCGGTGCGAAGCCCGCGCCCGCCGCGAACAACAACGAATCGAGCGGCGCGCCGAACTGAGTTGGGTTGTCATTCCGGGGCGATGCGCAGCATCGAACTCCAGTGCGCACTGCGCACCGGAGGATCTCGAGATTCCGGGTTCGGCACTTCGAGCCGCCCCGGAATGACGACGCGAAACGCCTAGGCCCCCACCGCGATATCCGCAGACTGAATCCGCTTCACGCCGGCCTTGGCCATGTCGGCCCAGGCCTTTACGAGCGAGCCCTGCGTGTCGATGCCGCGGCAGGCGTCTTCCACCACATAGACTTCGAAGCCCGCCTTGCGCGCGTCGAGCGCCGTCCAGGCCACGCAGAAATCCGTCGCCAGGCCAGCGACGAAGACGCGCTTGATCTTGCGCCCCTTCAAATATCCGGCGAGGCCGGTCGAGGTCTTGCCGTCGGCTTCGAGGAAGGCCGAATAGCTGTCGACGTCCTTGTGAAAGCCCTTGCGGATGATGAGCTCGGCGTGCGGGATCGCGAGATCCTTGGACAGCGCCGCGCCGTCGGTGCCCTGCACGCAATGATCAGGCCACAGCACCTGCTTGCCGTAGGGAAGGTCGACGGTCTCGAACGGCTTCTTGCCGGAATGGACTGAGGCAAACGAGACGTGGCCCGGCGTGTGCCAGTCCTGCGTCATCACCACGTTCGCAAACGCCTTCGAGATCTTGTTGATGACAGGCACCACCTGCTCGCCCTCCTTCACGGCGAGGCTTCCGCCCGGCAGGAAGCAGTTCTGTACGTCGATCACGAGCAGCGCCGAGGTCTCGTCCGGCTTGATCGATGCCGCTGCAAGCAGTGCGGTCGGCGCGAGAGTCGCCAGCGCCGTCGTTCCAAGCATTGCCAAGACTTGTCGTCGATCCAGCATTGTTCGCCTCCCCTCAGGATGATCCAACGGAGCGAAGCCTAGTTCTGCGCGGCAGCGAACAGAAGCCCGAAAATGCAGCCGGTGTTGGTGAGGGGTTGGGCGTGCAGCCCCAACCTCGCTGTCGACCCTGCGAATGCGGGGGATGACAGCAAGTGTTTTGCGCGGCCGTCGCGCTTCAGCCCTTCGGCTGGATCCCGTCGCGCACGGCGCGGAAGCGGGTGAAAGCTGCTTGCCACTGGTCGCGCGGAGCGCTGGCGATGATGCGCAGCGAAGCGCCGCCGCTCGAGAAGCGGATCCACTGCACCACGGTCACCGGCGTCTTGTCCTTGCCGCTGACGCCGTCGATCCGGGTCTCGAAGCCCTGCTGGCCGTTGATGCGGATCGGCTCCGACATCGTGACACGGGATTCGCGCACGCCGGGGATCTGGAGCGCGGCCTCCTGGGCGAAGCGGGCGCGGTCGTCGGCGGCTTGCGGGGTGGCGCCGATCACGCCGAGGATCATGAACGGCTTCGATTCATAGCCCGTGCTCTCGTCGCCGTCGGCCAGGATGATGCTGCTGCCCGGCGCCAGCGTGCGGATGTCCTTGAAGTCGGCGAGATCGGTGATCTTGAACGGCATCAGTGCGATCTGCTCTTCCGCCGAGACTTGCTTGCGCGTGGTTGCGCTCGCGAACATCTGGCGCACCGCCTCGTCGGTGTAGATCTTGGTCGCGTTCTCGGGGACCTGCACCGCGACATAGCCGGAGAAGCCGGCGCCCGGCACGATCATCGAATAGCGCTTCACCGGGGTGTCGCCGGCCTTGCCGCTTTCGGTGGTGAAATAGGCCAGACCCGCGGGGGTCTCGACCTTGTCCTGCTTGACGCCGTTCGTTCCGGCCGGATTGGCATTGAAGGCGCTCACGACCTCGCCGTAGGCAGCCGGCGGCAGCTCGGTGATCAGCACCTTGACGCTGCCATCCTCACTCTCGAAGCCCGGAAAGGTTTTTGCGGTGTTGAGGCCGACCAGCGGCACCATGCCGAGGCGCAGGCCGGGTGGAAACACGGCGTCGGCGGCGAGGGCCGGAAGCGCGGAGGCGGCGAGAAGGGCGAGCGCGGCGAGGGGGCGGATCAGCTTCATGGGCACTCTGATTGGTTCACATTGAGGCCGTTCGATGGTCGGCCACCGGGCCGCTTTGTCGCGCGGAGCAGCTGTGGCGGCTGCCCGGCCGGCCCGCCTTTTACCGGGTTTGGGCCCGAGGCAACAGGGCGGGCGGGGCTCGCGGTAGCGGGGGCTTGCTGATGCCTGAACCTGTTAATGATTCCTCACCCGCAAGGGCGGTGGAGCCCGGATATGATCTTCCAAAACCCAATGTTTTCACGGCTCAAACTTGCGTTCGGTCCTTGCGGGCCCCTCCCCCCCTCCTATATGAGCCTCAACCATCGCAATATCGCGAATGTTTGATCTTAGGGGGTTTCGGTTCGGGTGCCTTCTGGGCCCAGCCAACCTGCCGCAAAAAGAAGGATATCAGGACCATGGGAAAGGTCATTGGGATCGACCTCGGCACCACGAATTCGTGCGTCGCCGTGATGGATGGCAAGAACGCCAAAGTCATCGAGAATTCCGAAGGCATGCGGACGACGCCTTCGATCGTCGCCGTCACGGATGACGGTGAGCGCCTCGTCGGCCAGCCGGCCAAGCGCCAGGCCGTCACCAATCCCGAGCGCACCTTCTTCGCAGTGAAGCGCCTCATCGGCCGCCGCTACGACGACCCGATGGTCGAGAAGGACAAGAAGCTCGTCCCCTACAAGATCGTGAAGGCGTCCAACGGCGATGCCTGGGTCGAGGCCGACGGCCAGACCTACTCGCCCTCGCAGGTCTCGGCGTTCATCCTGCAGAAGATGAAGGAGACCGCGGAAGCCCATCTCGGCCAGAAGGTCGATCAGGCCGTCATCACCGTTCCCGCCTACTTCAACGACGCCCAGCGTCAGGCGACCAAGGACGCCGGCAAGATCGCGGGCCTCGAAGTGCTGCGCATCATCAACGAGCCGACTGCGGCCGCGCTCGCCTACGGTCTCGACAAGACCAAGACCGGCACGATCGCGGTGTACGATCTCGGCGGCGGCACGTTCGATATCTCGATCCTCGAGATCGGCGACGGCGTGTTCGAGGTGAAGTCGACCAACGGCGACACCTTCCTCGGCGGCGAAGACTTCGACATGCGCCTGGTCGGCTATCTCGCCGACGAATTCCAGAAGGAGCAGGGCATCAACCTGCGCAACGACAAGCTCGCGTTGCAGCGCCTGAAGGAAGCCGCTGAAAAGGCCAAGATCGAGCTGTCCTCGACGACGCAGACCGAGATCAACCTGCCGTTCATCACCGCAGACCAGACCGGTCCGAAGCATCTGACGATGAAGCTCACCCGCGCCAAGTTCGAGGCGCTGGTCGACGACCTCGTCCAGAAGACCGTCGAGCCCTGCCGCAAGGCGCTGAAGGATGCCGGCGTCACCGCCGGTGAGATCGGCGAAGTCGTTCTGGTCGGCGGCATGTCGCGCATGCCGAAGGTCCAGGAAGTCGTCAAGCAGCTGTTCGGCAAGGAGCCGCACAAGGGCGTCAACCCGGACGAAGTCGTGGCGATCGGCGCTGCGATCCAGGCCGGCGTGCTTCAGGGCGACGTCAAGGACGTGCTGCTGCTGGACGTGACCCCGCTGTCGCTGGGCATCGAGACGCTGGGTGGCGTGTTCACCCGCATCATCGACCGCAACACCACGATCCCGACCAAGAAGAGCCAGGTGTTCTCGACCGCCGAAGACAACCAGAACGCGGTCACCATCCGCGTCTTCCAGGGCGAGCGTGAAATGGCGGCCGACAACAAGATGCTCGGTCAGTTCGACCTGATGGGCATTCCGCCGGCTCCGCGCGGCATGCCGCAGATCGAGGTGACCTTCGACATCGACGCCAACGGCATCGTCAACGTGTCGGCCAAGGACAAGGCCACCGGCAAGGAGCAGCAGATCCGCATCCAGGCCTCCGGCGGCCTGTCGGAAGCCGACATCGAGAAGATGGTCAAGGACGCCGAGGCCAATGCCGAGGCGGACAAGAAGCGCCGCGAGGCCGTCACCGCCAAGAACGAGGCGGATGGTCTGGTGCATTCGACCGAGAAGGCTTTGGCCGAGCACGGCTCGAAGGTCGGCGAGACCGAGCGCCGCGCGATCGAGGACGCCGTCGGCGACCTCAAGGAAGCGCTGAAGGGCGACGATGCCGAGGCGATCAAGGCCAAGACCCAGACGCTGGCCCAGGCTTCGATGAAGCTCGGCGAGGCCATGTACAAGCAGCAGGCCGAGGCCGATGCCAAGAAGGACGCGGCCAAGGACGACGTCGTCGACGCGGAATTCACCGAGGTCGACGACGACAAGAACAACAAGAAGTCCGCTTAAGCCCCAAGAGGGTGATGATGCGGACGGCTTGGACCCCACACGCACCAAAGGCCTCCTCCCTCGCGGGGGAGGCCACGGTGTCGGGCTCAGCGGGACCGATACCCGCAACGATCGATCAATTCCCAGCTGTTATGCTGAACGCCGCCGTGCCGGCTTCCGTCGCGAGGCGGAAGGGCGCTTATGTCGTCGCGCAGCGGCATCGTTTCGCTCCGACTTGATTCGCGATTGGATAGACCGAGCTCATCATGTCCACGTCCACCAAGCGCTGCTACTACGAGACTCTCGAAGTCGAACGTGATGCCGACGAAGGCAAGCTGAAATCGTCGTTTCGCAAGCTGGCGATGAAGTTCCACCCCGACCGTAATCCCGGGGACGACACCAGCGAAGTCAAGTTCAAGGAAATCAACGAGGCCTACGAGGTTCTGAAAGACAAGGACAAGCGCGCCGCCTATGACCGCTACGGTCATGCCGCTTTCGAGCAGGGCGGTGGCGGCGCCGGGTTCGGTGCGGGCTTCGCGTCCTCTTTCTCCGACATTTTCGAAGATTTGTTCGGCATGGCCGGGCAGCGCGGCCGCGGCGGCCGCGAGCGCGGCGCCGACCTGCGCTACAACATGGAAATCACGCTCGAGGAAGCCTTTGGCGGCAAGACCGCGCAGATCGAGATTCCGGTCTCGGTCACCTGCGAGGCCTGCTCGGGCATCGGCGCCAAGGCCGGAACCAAGCCGAAGACCTGCTCGACCTGTGGCGGCGCCGGCCGCGTGCGGCAATCGCAGGGCTTCTTCACGTTGGAGCGGACCTGTCCGGGCTGCCAGGGCCGCGGCCAGATGATCGAGGATGCCTGCCCGTCCTGCTCGGGCCAGGGCCGCGTCACCCGCGAGCGCAATCTGTCGGTCAACATTCCCCCCGGCGTCGAGGACGGCACCAGGATCAGGCTCGCCGGCGAAGGCGAAGCGGGAGTCCGCGGCGGTCCGCCCGGCGACCTCTACATCTTCCTGTCGCTGGCCCAGCACCAGTTCTTCCAGCGCGACGGCGCCGATCTGCATTGCCGTGTGCCGATCTCGATGGTGACGGCCGCCCTCGGCGGCGAATTCGAGGTGCCGACCATCGAGAACAGCAAGGCCAAGGTGAAGGTGCCGGCCGGGACCCAGTCCAACCGCCGATTCCGCATTGCATCAAAAGGCATGCCGGTGCTGCGGTCGCGCCAGATGGGCGACATGTATGTTCAGGTCGTGGTCGAGACCCCGCAGAACCTCACCAAGAAGCAGCAGGAATTGCTGGCCGAGTTCGAAAGGCTGTCAAGCGGCAACACCCAGCCGGAATCCGAGGGTTTCTTCGCCAAGGTCAAGGATTTCTTCGGTAATCGGGCGAGTTGACTCGGCTTGACCGTACCGCCTTCGGCCTATACGTCTTTATGACCATTTTCTGACACGCCGCGGTCCTGCGGTCCCGTCCGGTCCAGACATGCCATTGCCATCGTCCGCGCGTGCGTTGAAGAAGCCTCGTCTCGACGACGAGGTGCGCTTTCTCAGATCGTGGATCGAAAAGCCGCTGCACATGGGTGCGGTGATGCCGTCGGGCAAGCTGTTGGCCCGGACCATGGCCCATTACGTCGATGTCGATTCGGACGCGCCAGTGGTCGAGCTCGGGCCCGGCACCGGTGCCATCACCTCCGCGCTGGTCGAGCGCGGCGTCGACCAGAAGCGTCTCGTTCTCGTCGAATACAATCCCGGCTTCTGCGCGCTGCTGCGCGACCGCTATCCGCAGGCCAAGGTGGTGCAGGGCGATGCCTATCGCCTGCGCGACACGCTCTGGAACGTGCTGAGCGCGCCGGCCAGCGCGGTCGTCTCCGGCCTGCCGCTCGTGACAAAGCCGATGCTGACGCGGCTGCGGCTGATCCGCGATGCCTTCACGGCGCTGGCGCCCGGCGCGCCCTTCGTCCAGTTCACCTATGCGGTGGTGCCGCCGATCCCGAAATCGCTGCCCGGCGTGTCCACAGAGGCTTCGGAACGGATCTGGATGAACCTTCCGCCGGCCCGCGTCTGGGTGTATCGCAAGGACTAATCCCGCCGGCTTCCTTCTATGCGCGGCGGGCTCGTTTCGCCGAACGTATGGAAGTGGATGTCCGCACCGAAAATCCTGGTCATTCCCGGCTCGCTGCGCACCGGCTCGCACAACGCGAAGCTGGCGGCGGTCATCGCCTATGAATTTGCCCGGGCCGGCGTCGATGTCACCCGCATCTCGCTCGCCGATTTTCCGCTGCCGATCTATGACGGCGATCTCCAGGCCAAATCCGGCGTGCCCAAGCACGCGATCAACCTCAAGCGCATGATAGGCGCGCATCATGGCGTGCTGTTCGTCACGCCCGAATACAACGCCTCGGTGCCGCCGCTGCTCAAGAACGCGATCGACTGGGTCAGCCGCGTGCACGAGCTGAATGAGGCGCGCGGCGACGTGTTTCGCAACCGCGCCTTCGCGCTTGCCGGGGCGTCACAGAGCCGGCTCGGCGCGGCGCGCGCACTGCAGGCGCTGCGGCTGATCCTGACCTCCTGCCACGCCAATGTGATTGCCAGTCAGCTCACGCTCGGCTTTGCCGACCAGGCCTATGACGATATGGACAGGCTCAAGAACGAGGGCGACATCGCCGCGTTGAAGGAGCTCGTCGCGCAATTGATCGACATTTCCCAACGCATGATGTGAGGTGACATGACGCCAGCCGAGATCGCTCCAAAAGACCGCCTGATCGTCGCGCTCGATCTGCCCAGCGTCGATGCCGCGGAGGCGACGATCAACCGTCTCGGCGACAGCGTCACCTTCTACAAGATCGGCTATCGCCTCGCTTATGCCGGCGGATTGCCGCTGGTCGGCAAGCTCGCCGACAAGGGCAAGAAGGTCTTTCTCGATCTCAAGCTGCACGACATCGGCAACACCGTGACGCAAGGCGTCGAGAGCATCACCAGGCTCGGCGCCACCTTCCTGACCGTGCACGCCTATCCGCAGACCATGAAGGGCGCGGTCGAGGGCCGCGGCAATTCGAGCCTGAAGATCCTCGCGGTCACGGTGCTGACCTCCTATAACGACGACGATCTGCATGCGGCAGGTTTCCGGCTCGGCGTCTCCGAGCTGGTCGAGGCGCGCGCGCAGCAGGCGCAGGTGCTTGGCGTCGACGGGCTGGTGTCCTCGCCGGAGGAAGCTGCAGCGCTCCGCAAGATCGTCGGCCACCAGATGTGCCTCGTCACACCGGGCATCCGGCCCGCCGGCTCGTCGACCGGCGACCAGAAGCGCATCATGACGCCGGGCCGCGCGATCGCCGCCGGCGCCGATTATCTCGTCGTCGGGCGTCCGGTCGTGGAAGCCGCTGATCCCAGGGCCATCGCAGACGCCATTCAGGCCGAGATCGCGCAGGCGCTGGGCTGATCAACAACACAGGGAGAAGAATAATGGCAAAGGGCTACTGGATCGGGCGCGTCGACGTGAGCAGTGACGAGGGTTACAAGCCCTACGCCGTCGCCAACGGTCCGATCTTCAAGAAATGGGGCGGCCGCTTCGTCGTCCGCGGCGGCAAGTTCACCACCGTCGAAGGCGCCAGCCGCACCCGCAACGTCGTGATCGAATTCCCCGACTACGAGACCGCGATCGCCTGCTACAATTCGCCGGAATACCAGGCCAACATCAAGGTGCGCCAGCCGCACTCGGTCGCCGATCTCATCATCATCGAGGGCTATGACGGCCCGCAGCCGCAGGACGGCTGAGGCGCGATCTCACTTACCCTCCCCTCCAGGGGAGGGTAAGCGAGCGCGTGCCTCCCAAGCCCCTCGGTTGCCGGAACTGCCTCCCCCCGCTACAACGGCGGCGAAGAGGATCACACCATGTCCGACATGCGCTTGATTGTTGCTGGAGCCGGCGGCCGGATGGGCCGCGCGCTGGTGCGGGCGATTTCCGAGAGCAAAGGCGCGGTGCTGGCCGGCGCGCTGGAGGCCCCGGGATCGGAGCTGCTCGGCAAGGATGCCGGGGTGCTCGCAGGGCTGCCCGCCAACGGCATCAAGCTCTCGGCCGATCTCTGGGCGATGTCGAAGGAGGCCGACGGTATCCTCGATTTTACCGTCCCTGCCGCCACCATCGCCAATGTCGCGATCGCCGCCGAGCGCGGCATCGTCCATGTCGTCGGCACCACCGGGCTGTCGGGCTCCGACAACGCCGTGATCAAGAGCGTCACCAACCGTGCCGTCGTGGTGCAGTCGGGCAATATGAGCCTGGGCGTCAATTTGCTTGCCGCCGTGGTCAAGCGCGTCGCCAAGGCGCTCGACCAGGGTTTCGACATCGAGATCGTCGAGACCCATCACCGCATGAAGGTCGATGCACCCTCCGGCACGGCGCTGATGCTGGGCCAGGCCGCCGCCAGTGGCCGCGGCGTCACGCTCGATGAGCATTCCGAGCGGGGCCGCGACGGTATCACCGGCGCGCGCAGGCCTGGCAATATCGGCTTCGCCTCGTTGCGCGGCGGCACCGTCGCCGGCGATCACAGCGTGACCTTCCTCGGGCCGTTCGAGCGCCTGACGCTGACGCATCAGGCCGAGGACCGCATGCTGTTCGCCCATGGCGCGCTGAAGGCGGCGCTGTGGGCGCATGGCAAAGCGCCGGGGCATTACTCCATGGCCGACGTGCTCGGCCTTGCCGATATCTAGTCGACAATAAGCAACGGAAAGCAGTCAATGAGCGAACGTCTTCTCGTGCTCGTGCGCCACGGCCAGAGCGAATGGAATCTGAAGAACCTGTTCACCGGCTGGAAGGATCCTGACCTCACCGAGCTCGGCGTGAAGGAAGCTACCGAAGCCGGCCGCAAGCTGAAGGCACAGGGTCTCGTGTTCGACGTGGCCTTCACCTCGGTGCTGACGCGCGCGCAACACACGCTCGATATCATCCTCGGCGAGCTCGGCCAGAAGGGCTTGCCGACTTCGAAGAACCTCGCGCTGAACGAGCGCGACTACGGCGATCTCTCCGGCCTCAACAAGGACGACGCCCGCAAGAAATGGGGTGAGGATCAGGTGCTGATCTGGCGCCGCTCCTACGACGTGCCGCCGCCCGGCGGCGAAAGCCTGAAGGACACGCTCGCGCGCGCGCTGCCCTATTACGTGCAGGAGATCCTGCCCGGCGTGCTCAACGGCAAGCGCACCCTGGTTGCCGCCCACGGCAATTCGCTGCGCGCGCTGATCATGGTGCTGGAGAAGCTGTCGCCCGAAGGCATTTTGAAGCGCGAGCTCGCGACCGGCGTGCCGATCATCTACCGGCTCAACGCGGATTCGACCGTGGCGTCGAAGCTGGATCTGGCGGGCTAAACCTCGCTCCACGCGCGGTGCCGTAGGGTGGGTTAGACAGCGTCTGCGCGAAGCGCAATCGCTGGCGTAACCCACCATCTCTGCCGCCGCGGAAGCATAAGAGGTGGGTTACGCCTACGGCTAACCCACCCTACGAATTCCGCTGCATCCCGAGCTGCCCGGCTTCCCAGCCCAGCATCGCCTGCTTGCGCGTGATGCCCCAATGATAGCCGGTGAGCGTGCCGCTCTTGCCGAGCGCGCGGTGGCAGGGCACGACGAACGAGACCGGGTTCTTGCCGACCGCGGCGCCGACGGCGCGCGAGGCCTTCGGACTGTTGATGTTGCAGGCGATGTCCGAATAGGACACCGCGCGGCCCATCGGGATCTTCAAGAGCGTCTCCCACACCCGCACCTCGAAATCGGTGCCGATCATCACCACGCGCAGCGGCTGGTCCGGCCGCCACAGCCTGGTGTCGAAGATGCGCGCCGCGAGCGGCGCCGTGCCTTCGTGGTCTTCGACATAGGTGGCATTCGGCCAGCGCCGCGTCATGTCGGCGAGCGCGATCTTCTCGTCGCCGTGGTCGGCGAAGGCAAGCCCCGACAGGCCGCGATCGGTGGCGATCACGATCGCCGTGCCGAACGGGGAGGGATGAAAGCCGTAGCGCAAGGTGAGGCCGGCGCCGCCGTTCTTCCATTCGCCCGGCGACATCGCTTCATGCGTGACGAAGAGATCGTGCAGCCGGCCCGGGCCCGACAGGCCGGAATCGAGCGCGGCGTCGAGAATGCTCGCGGAGTCCCGCAGCAGGCCCTTGGCGTGGTCGAGCGTCAGCGCCTGCATGAAGGCCTTTGGTGTGATCGAGGCCCAGCGGCGGAACAGATGGTGCAGCTCATCCGGCGTGACGCCGGCCGCATCGGCCATCGCCTCGATGGTCGGCTGCGCGCGCCAGTTCTCCGAGATGAAGGCGATCGCCCGGCGCACCGAATCATAGTCGCGCAACGCGGCGTGTTGGGGGCCCGGCTTGGTCAGGCGCTGGTCATGTATGGCGAGTGTCATCATGACCGGAAATGTAGGAGAGGGGCGGGTCGGAAACCACCCGATTCCTGACTACGTTCAAGTCACCGGATTATAGGTCGGGCCGCGTCGGGCGGCATTCAGGGCGCCGACCAAGGCATTGTAAAAACTTGTCTTTTCCTCCGGTCCGAGAAAGCCGGCGATACGCAGCCGGCTGCCGCGAGAGATCAGATAGAGATGTTCGATGCCGTATTCCTCGTCGATCTCCTGGTCGAGCCGGACCCAGAGCGGGTTGAACGTCCATTCGGCAACCTGACCGCGGTGACTGACGCGGCGCACGCGCAGCTCCGAAGGCGTGATCACGATCTCCTCGCTGGCCCGCGCGGCGCGGAAATTGGCCTTGAAGGCCCACCAGATCACGAGAACGTCGAGGCCGAAGAAACCGAACACCGGCCAGGCGCCCATCATCAGGAAGACGAGGCCGGTGACGAAGCTGACCGCGCTCACGAACAGCATCACGGCGAGGAAGCCGGTGCGGTTCAGCGAGCGGTGCGGCGTCAGCAGCGCGGAGAAGATCTGCACGTCGCGCGGATCACGATCGCTGCGCTCAATTTCGTTGCCTGTGCTCATCGTCCGTCAGTATATCCCGATCATGGCGAAAATCACCCGCAAGCCGGTCCCGCGCAAGGCCGCCGCGCCGAAAAAGGCAAGGGCCGCTGTCGCGAAGCCCAAGCCCGGCGAGAAAACGGCTCCAGCGAAAAAATCACTCAAAGCGATCAGACCCTGGACGCCCGCCGAGGTCCGCGAGGTCTTCAGCCGTTTCCGCAAGGCCAACTCGGAACCGAAGGGCGAGCTCGAGCACGTCAATCCGTTCACGCTGCTGGTCGCCGTGGTGCTGTCGGCGCAGGCGACCGATGCCGGCGTCAACAAGGCGACGCGCGCCTTGTTCGAAATCGCCGATACCCCGCAGAAGATGCTCGACCTCGGCGAGGAGCGCTTGCGCGACTACATCAAGACCATCGGCCTCTACCGCACCAAGGCGAAAAACGTGATCGCGCTGTCGGCAAAGCTGCTCAGCGAGTTCGGCGGCGAGGTGCCGCGCACCCGCGCCGAGATCGAGTCGCTGCCCGGCGCCGGCCGCAAGACCGCCAACGTCGTGCTCAACATGGCCTTCGGCGAGCACACCATGGCGGTCGACACGCATGTCTTCCGCGTCGGCAACCGCACTGCCCTGGCGCCCGGCAAGACGCCGCTGGAGGTCGAGCTCGGTCTCGAGAAGGTCATCCCGGCCGAGTTCATGCTGCACGCCCATCATTGGCTGATCCTGCACGGCCGCTATACCTGCCTCGCGCGCAAGCCGCGCTGCGAGGTCTGCCTGATCAACGATCTCTGCCGGTGGCCGGAGAAGACGGTCTGAGACGGCGCCGTTAGCGCATCTGCCGCGCCGGTTCGATCAGCTCCGGCCGCGGGCCTGACAGCCGCTTGTGCATGTGGACCATGAAGGCCATGCCGAAGATCGGCGTCGCCAGATTGACGATCGGGATCGAGACGAAGGCGGCGATGAACAGGCCGGCGGTGAAGATGGTCGCGGCATTGTCGCGCCGCATCGCCTTGGCTTCCTCCGGCGAACGGAAGCGCATCGCCGCGAGCTCGAAATATTCACGGCCGAGCAGCCAGGCCGCGGCGAGGAAGAAGATCAGGAATCCGGCGCCGGCGAACAGCACCAGCGGCAGCGCGATCAGGTAGACCAAGATCGTCAGCAGCGCGGTCTTGATGCCTTCGAAGATCGCCTGGTTGAAGGGTAGCGCGAGACCCGGCTGCTCGGCCGGATAATGCTCGCGCTCCACGACATCGGCGACGTCGTCGACGAACAGGCTCGCCACCAGCGAGGTGATCGCGGGCATCAGGAAGATGCCGCCGAACACGACGCCGAGGCCCGCCGCGATCGAGACGATCCAGGACAGGACGTCGAGTGACGTATGCCAGCCCGGCCCGAGCAGGCCTTCCAGCCAGACCTCGCCGGAGGTCGCAAACCAGCTGAGCAGCCGCTGCAAGCCGATCGCCAGCACGATGATCAGCACCAGCGCGAGCCCAATCGACCGCCACAGGATCGAGCGCATCGGCGGCGACATCATTTGCGACAGCGCCTTCACGGCGGCATCCAGCATGGGAGACCCTTTCACGAAATCACTCGCGAGAGGTAGACACCGATTGCGGCTTCGGCAAGGGAGAGCGGCTGCTTCCCTTCTCCCCCTTGTGGGAGAAGGTGGCGCGAAGCGCCGGATGAGGGGTATCTATCCGCGAGTCCAAATGAGAATTGGAATCGCAGATAGATACCTCTCACCCGCCTCGCCGCTACGCGGCAAGCCACCCTCTCCCACAAGGGGGAGAGGGTTTGCACTGCCCGCACACTCGTTCCGGTCTACCCATGCCGGTGCCCGTGCTTCCGCGCCTTCGCCGGCTTCCGCTCCCCGGTCGGGATCATCACGACGCGGCCATAGCGCACGCCGCGTTCGGCGATGATGTGGTCGGCGAAATGCTTGACCTCGTCGGCAGCGCCCTTCAGCGCCGTCATCTCCATGCAATTGTCGTCGTCGAGATGGACGTGCAGGGTCGCCAGCGCGAGGTCGTGATGGCCGTGAAATTCCTGCACCAGTCGTTTCGACAGATCGCGGGCGGCGTGGTCGTAGACATAGACGAGGCCGGCGACGCATTGGCCTGTTTGCGCGGTGTCCTCGGTGCTCTGCTGCAGGCCGGCGCGGGCGAGGTCGCGGATGATCTCGGAGCGATTCTGGTAGCCGCGCGCCTCTGCCGCCGCGTCGATCTCCGCCAGCAGATCGTCCTCGATCGTGATCGTAATTCGCTGCATCAGATGCTCCCGCCTGTGTCCCCCTGAACCGTAGCCGGGATGGAGCGAAGCGCAATCCGGGACGGTGCCAATAAGAGGGCAGGCCCCCGGATTTCGCTTGCGCTCCATCCGGGCTACGCCGCCATCCCTACAGCCGCGTCGCGCGCAGCCGCAGCGCGTTCCCGACCACGCTCACCGAGGACAGGGCCATCGCCGCCGCGGCGATGATCGGCGAGAGCAACAGGCCGAACGCCGGATAGAGGATGCCGGCCGCAATCGGGATGCCGGCGGCATTGTAGATGAAGGCGAAGAACAGGTTTTGCCGGATGTTGCTCATGGTCGCCTGCGACAGTTTTCGCGCGCGGACGATGCCGACGAGATCGCCCTTGAGCAGTGTCACGCCGGCGCTCTCCATCGCGACATCCGTGCCGGTGCCCATGGCAATGCCGACTTCGGCGGCGGCCAGCGCCGGCGCGTCGTTGACGCCGTCGCCGGCCATGGCGACGACGCGGCCGGCCTTTTGCAGCTTGCTCACCACCGCGCTCTTCTGGTCCGGCAGCACCTCGGCTTCGACCTCGGAGATGCCGAGCCGGCGCGCCACCGCTTCCGCCGTGGTGCGGTTGTCGCCGGTCAGCATGATCACCTTGATGCCTTCGTCCGCCAGCGCCTTCAGCGCCTCCGGGGTCGAGGCCTTGACCGGATCGGCGATCGCGAACAGGCCGGCAAGCGCACCGTCGACGGCCATGTTGATCACGGTCGCGCCGTCCTGGCGCAGCCGCTCGGCCTCGGCGTCGAGCGCTATCGTGTCGATTCCGATCGAGGCGAGATATCTGGCGTTGCCGAGCGCGATGGTCTTGCCGTCGACCTTGCCGGTGGCGCCCTTGCCGGTTGGCGAGTCGAAGTGCTCGACCTGGCCGAGCGCGAGCTGCTTCTCCTTGGCCGCGCGCATGATCGCGTCAGCCAAAGGATGCTCGCTGGCGCGCTCGACGCTGGCCGCGAGCCGCAGGATGTCATCTTCCGCAAAGCCGGCGGCCGGCACGATCGCGACAACCTTGGGCTTGCCCTCGGTCAGCGTGCCCGTCTTGTCGACCACCAGCGTGTCGATCTTCTCCATCCGCTCCAGCGCTTCGGCGTTCTTGATCAGCACGCCGCCCTGCGCGCCGCGGCCGACGCCGACCATGATCGACATCGGGGTCGCAAGGCCCAGCGCGCAGGGGCAGGCGATGATCAGCACGCTGACGGCCGCGACGAGGCCGAAGGCCAGCCGCGGCTCCGGTCCGAACCAGGCCCATGCGCCGAACGCGACGAGAGCGACGACGATCACGGTGGGAACGAACCAGCCGGCGACCTGATCGGCGAGGCGCTGGATCGGCGCGCGCGAGCGCTGCGCGTCCGCGACCATCTGCACGATCTGCGACAGCAGCGTCTCGCGGCCGACCTTGTCGGCGCGCATCACGAAGCTGCCCGACTGGTTCAGCGTGCCGGCAATGACCTTGGCGCCGGCTTCCTTGGTGACCGGCATGGACTCGCCCGTCACCAGGGATTCGTCGAGCGAGGAGCGCCCCTCCAGGATGATGCCGTCGACCGGCACCTTCTCGCCGGGACGAACGCGCAAGCGGTCGCCGGCATGAAGCGTATCGATCTCGACCTCGTGCTCGCTGCCATCGGCATCGACGCGGCGCGCGGTCTTCGGCGCGAGCTGCAGCAGCGCCTTGATCGCGCCCGAGGTCGCGTCACGCGCGCGCAGCTCCAGCACCTGGCCGAGCAGCACCAGCACGGTGATGACGGCGGCCGCCTCGAAATAGACGGCAACCGCGCCTTCATGGCCACGGAACGTCGCAGGGAAGATCTGCGGCGTGACGGTGCCGAGGACGCTGTAGACATAGGCAACGCCCGTGCCCATCGCGATCAGCGTGAACATGTTGAGGTTGCGCGTCAGCAGCGATTGCCAGCCGCGGACGAAGAACGGCCAGCCGGCCCACAGCACCACCGGCGTGGCGAAGACGAGCTGGATCCAGTTCGAGAGCGTCGCGTCGATCCAGTTGTGCGGACCCGTGAGATGGCCGCCCATCTCCAGCACCACGGCCGGCAGCGCCAGCGCGCCGCCGATCCAGAACCGGCGTGTCATGTCGGCGAGCTCGGGGTTGGGTCCGCTCTCCAGGCTCGCGACTTCCGGCTCCAGCGCCATGCCGCAGATCGGGCAACTGCCGGGACCGACCTGGCGGATCTCGGGGTGCATCGGGCAGGTGTAGATCGTGCCCGCGGGCATCTCGGGTTCGGGCGCCTTCTCCTTGGCGAGATATTTGGCGGGATCGGCGGCGAACTTGGTGCGACAGCCGGCCGAGCAGAAATGGAAGGTCTCGCCGTGATGGTCAAAGCGGTGCTTCGAGGTCGCGGGATCGACGCTCATGCCGCAGACGGGGTCCTTGACCCCCGTCAAGGCGTCACCGCGGTCATGGGTGTGATGATGGGCATGGCCGGAATGATCGCCGTGACCCCCGCAGCACGAGGAGGTCGCGGGCTTGGCGGCCGGCGCCGCCTTGCTCGAACAACCGCATCCGGAAGGCTTGTTCGTGTCGTGATGATGCCCGTGCTCGTTGTTGTTCATTGCCATGCTCCGGCCCTTGTGCCTGGTCCCGTATCCGGGCTTGCAACCCATACCCGGTAGGGGTATATAGACCTCATGCGCAAGGACATCAAGGCATCTGTCGGAAAACGCCTGGGCCGGATCGAGGGCCAGGTTCGCGGCCTCTCGAAAATGGTAGAGGAGGACCGCTACTGCATCGACATCGTGACGCAGATCTCGGCGGTGCGTGCCGCGCTGCGCCGGGTCGAGGAGGAAGTCCTGAAGGATCACGTCGCCCATTGCGTCGAGCACGCCATCGCGAGCGGCGACAAGACCGACCAGCGCGAGAAGATCGCGGAGCTGATGGCGGTGATCGGACGGGCGGAGCGGTAGGTTTTCACCGTTGTCGCGAGCGCAGCTTCGTCGCTACGCCCATCGCAATAACGGTCCGTGAGGAGAAGTCCCGCAACACACTCGGTGTCGTGCCTGCGAACGGAAGGGCCGCAGCGGCTATGCCGCTTTCTCTCTTGCGCGGCCACGCCGACGCGGGCGGTACATCGCCAGCTTCTTCAGCAGCGGAACATGCTCGGAAGCAGTGACGCTTCCGGCCACTGCAACATCCGCACTCACTTGCTCAGCCGGAATCTCATCCGGCGCCTCTTGGTCAATCGCTTCAGGAACGAGCGGCGGCGCACTGATCGTTTCTGGAAACACACTGAATGTGCCCGCTACCTCCTCGAGCGGCTTCTGCTTGTCGGCCCAGTGCAGGGCGGTGTAGTCGAACCCGTGCACGATGGTGGGTTTGACGACTTCGAAATAGGGCGAGATGTCGAAGTCGCGGGGCATGTAGAGCGAGGAATCGCGGATGTGCAGGATCTCGCGGCGGGCGGCGCGGCTGCCGGCCTTGGTGATCTTGGGCAGGATCGGGTAGCGCACGGCGTCGAAGGCCTGCGCGATCAGTGCCGAGCAGATGATCTTGGTCGGATCGCCCGAGCCGATCGCGATCATGCGACGCCGCCAGCGCTGCGGCACCGGCAGCGGAAACAGGAAGCGCATGAGGTCGACGATGTTCTTGGTGTCGTAGCCGAAGCCGATGCGGTTGATCGCATAGCGGCAGACCGTGGTGCGATCCTCATAGGACAGCCCGACCGGGCGGCAGACGCGGGTGTGATACGGAAAATATTTCGACAGCGGCGCCGAGGTGACGCCTTCGCCGATATTGGCCTCGATCAGCACGTGCGGCTCGCCATCGGGCTCCGCGGCGCCTTCGACCGGACCGACATAGAGCGCGGCATGCGACCAGGTCGACTGGGTCAGATATTTGATGATGCCGGAGATGCGGTTGTTGCCCTCGACCAGCAGCACGTCGCCGGGCTCGATGACGCCGCGCAGGTGCTCGGGGTCGCTTGGCGTGAACGGCTCATAGCCGGGCACCTCCTTGGAGAGGTACGCGGCAATCAACTTGCCGACTGAATCTAGGACCGTCCCCATTTCAAGCTCCCCCCACGGCCTTTTCCGGCCGTCTTTTTCCCTTCTCTATCATGGTCGAAACGTGTTGCCATTCGGTTCATCAATCCGTGAGGTCAAGCACGATTGATTCACCATGATGGTTGCCGTGCAACATCAGATGCGGCAAGGTTCGCTGACTGTTCCCGTTTGCCGCAAGTCCTCGGAAACCATGACATGACAATCACGCGCCGCGGTTTCCTTGTCGCGTCGGCGGGCCTTGCCGCGATGCCGGTCCTGCGCGCAAGCGCCGCGCCCTTGCCGCGCGAGGCCGACATCGTCGTGGTCGGGGCGGGGGCTGCGGGCATCGCCGCGGCGCGGCGCATCATGGCGACGGGCCGCAAGGTCGTCGTGGTGGAAGCGGCATCGCAAATTGGCGGCCGCTGTATCACCGACAGCACGACCTTCGACACGCCGTTCGACCGCGGTGCGCGCTGGATGCACAATCCCGACACTAATCCGATGATCCGGCTGGCGCGCAGCGCCGGGCTCGACGTGCTGCCGGCGCCGTCCGGCCAGAAGATGCGTATCGGCCGCCGCAACGCGCGTGCGGGCGAAACCGAGCAGTTCCTGGCGGCGCTGGTGCGCGCCAACCGCGCCATCGACGAGGCGGCGCGGGGCAAGCTCGATACTTCCTGCGCGTCCGTGCTGCCGAAGGATCTCGGCGACTGGGCGGGCGCGGCCGAGTTCATGCTGGGCGCGAGCTTCGCCGGCAAGGATCTGAAGGAGCTGTCCGCGATCGACAAGGGCCGCGCGCAGGACCGCAACGCGGCGATCGCCTGCCGTCAGGGCTTGGGCACGCTGATCACCAGGCTCGGCGAGCAGGCGCCGGTGGCGCTGTCGAGCCCGGTGAGCCGCATAGCCTGGAGCAGCCGCGACGTTGGTGTGGAGACGCAAGCGGGCAAGATCGCCGCGCGCGCCGTCATCGTCACGGTCTCGACCAACGTGCTGACATCTGGCGCGATCAAGTTCGCGCCTGACATTCCCAAGCGCACGCTGGACGCGGCGTCGAAACTCGGTCTCGGCAGCTATGATCGCATCATGCTGCAATTGCCGGGCAATCCGCTCGGCCTGTCGCGCGACGACAGCCTGATCGAGCAGAGCAATTCGACACGCACGGCGCTGATGTTCGCCAATATCGGGGGATCCTCGCTCTGCTCCATCGATGTCGGCGGCGCGTTCGGCCGCGAACTGTCCGAGCAGGGCGAGAAGGCCATGGTCGCCTTTGCCAGGGAATGGATCACGAAGCTGTTTGGCAGCGAGGCGGCGGCCGCCGTGCAGAAGACCAGCGTCACGCGCTGGAACGCCTCGCCCTACGTGATGGGCGCGATGTCGGCGGCGTCACCCGGCGGTCAGCTCTCGCGAAAAATTCTGACCGAGCCGATCGGCAATGTGTTCCTCGCCGGCGAAGCCACCCATGAGACGTTGTGGGGCACCGTCGACGGCGCCTGGGAAAGTGGCGAGCGTGCCGCGGATGCCGCCCTGCGCAAGATCGGCGCGCTCAAGGACGACCCGGCGGATGTGCCGACGCAATCGACCAAGAAGCGGCGAGTGCCGCGGCAATAGGGCACTCCGCCTCAAAACAGCGGAGATTATCGGCGCAACACCCCGTCCAGCGCCGGTAATCCAAAAATCACCGCCAACGCAATCAGTCCGTAGCAAATCCCGCGAAACACCTTCTCGCTCGCGCGCCCGAACAGCGAGGCGCCGAACGCGACGCCGATCGCATAGACCGGGCCGACGATCAGCGAGAGCACCAGCGATTCGCGGCTGATCAGGCCCGTGGTCGCGTAACTGATCATCGAGAAGAAATCAGAGGCGCCGAAGAACAGCACGATGTTGGCGCGCGCGACGATCGGCGCGATCGGTCGGCCGAGCCAATAGCCGACGATCGGCGGGCCGCCGGTCTGCGCGAGGCCGCTGCAGAAGCCGGAGAGCCCGCCGATGCCGACCGAGAGCCAGGAATGGTCCTTGCCGCGATAGCGCCAGCCCGACAGCAGCAGAAGCAGGAGCGCGGTGACGAAGCAGGAGATGATCCAGCGCGTGGTGACGGGCTCGAGCACGCTGAGGAAATAGGTGCCGACGGGGACGCCGACCAGCGCGCCCAGCACGATCACGGCGGTGGCCTTGCGGTCAGCCTTCCGCCACGCGTCCGGCAGCAGCGGCGCCGCCGAGACGAAATCGATGACGAGCAGGAGCGCCGCAACGAGCCGCGGCGCCGCGATGCTGCTCGCGAGCGGCATGAAGATCAGCGCCGAACCGAAGCCGGAGAAGCCGCGGGCGGTGCCCGAAACGAAAGCGACGGCGCAGAGCGCCATCGCGATGGTGAGGCTGACGTCCTTGGGGAGGAAATCAGCGAGCGTCATCCGCGGAGCGTGCCGCCGGTCTTCTTCGTGACCTCGGCGACGATCTTCGCCGCGACGGCGTCGATCTCCTGATCGGTCAGGGTCTTCTCGCGCGGCTGGAGCGTCACCGCGATCGCGATCGATTTCTTGGCCTCGTCGATGCCCTTGCCCTCATAGACGTCGAAGACGTTGACGCCGGTGATGAGCTTCTTGTCGACACCCTGCGCGGCGCGCACGATGTCGCCCGTCTTCACGGTGCGATCGACGATGAAGGCGAAGTCGCGCGATACCGGCTGGAACGCCGAGAGTTCGATCAGCGGCTTGGCGCGGGTCGGCTTCTTCTTCGCTTCCGGGATACGGTCCAGGATCACCTCGAACACGACAAGCGGGCCGTCGGCGCCGAGCGCTTCGAGCGCGCGCGGATGCACCTCGCCGAAATATCCGAGCACGTTCTGCGGCCCGATCTGGATGGTGCCGGAGCGGCCCGGATGCAGCCAGGACGGTCCACCGGACACGATCTGCAGCGCCTGCATCGGCGCGCCGCTTGCTGCCAGCACCGCCAGCGCATCAGCCTTGGCGTCGAACACATCGGCCTGCGCCGAGCCGGTCCAGTGCCGTCCCAGGCCTTCGGACGAAGCAATGCCGTGGCGGACGCCGCTCGCGGCCATGAACTGGTCCTGCGGGCGATCGCCCTTGAACACCTGGCCGACCTCGAACAGCGCGACATCGTTCACGCCGCGGTTGGCGTTCGCCTGTGCCGCCGCGATCAGGCCCGCAAGCAGCGTCGGGCGCATGTCGGAGAGATCCGACGCGATCGGGTTGGCGACCTCGAGCTCGCGCTGGCCGCCGCCGAACAACTGTGCCGCGCTCTTGGTGATGAAGGACCAGGTCACCGCCTCCACCATGCCGCGGCCCGCGAGCGCGCGCTTGGCCCGGCGCGTGCGCAGCTGGAGCGGCGTCAGCACCGGCTTGCGCGCGTCCTCGCCGCGCTCGAACGGCGTCATCGGGACCTTGTCGACGCCGAAGATGCGGACAATCTCCTCGACGATGTCGGCCTTGCCGTGCACGTCGGAGCGCCAGGACGGCACAGCGACCTTCACGACCGGCCCCGGGCCGGCCATCATGAAGCCGAGATGGGTCAGGATGCGCTTCATCTCTGCTTGCGGCACGTCGATGCCGGAGAGACGCTTCACCTCGGTGACCGGGAAATCGATCACGCGGTCGTCGCCGAAGGATTTGCCGACCACGACGGTCTCGGACGGCGCGCCGCCGCACATCTCCGTCACGAGTTTCGTCGCAAGCTCCAGGCCGGGCACCATGAAGGCCGGATCGACGCCGCGCTCGAAACGGTAGCGCGCATCGGAATTGATGCCGAGCTTGCGGCCGGTCTGCGCGATGTTGATCTCGTTCCACAGCGCCGATTCGATCAGCACGTCGGTGGTGGTCTCGTCGCAGCCCGAGGCCTCGCCGCCCATGATGCCGGCCAGCGATTCGACGCCATGCTCGTCCGCGATCACGCAAATCGCGGGATCGAGATTGTAGGTGCGGCCGTCGAGCGCCAGCAGGCTCTCGCCCTCGCGCGCGCGGCGTACGACGAGATTGCCCTTCACCTTCTTGGCGTCGAACACGTGCAGCGGACGCGCGCGGTCGTAGGTCATGAAGTTGGTGATGTCGACCAGCGCGTTGATCGGACGCAGGCCGATCGCCGTCAGCCGCTTCTGCAGCCATTCCGGCGACGGCCCGTTCTTGACTCCGCGCACGAGGCGAAGCGCGAAGCCCGGACAGAGCGAGGTGTCCTCAACCGTGACTTTCACAGGACAGGGGAATTCGCCCTTGATCGGCTTGATGGTCGGGTCCTTGAACTTGCCCATGTCGGCGGCGGCGAGGTCGCGCGCGATGCCGTGCACGCCGGTGCAGTCCTGCCGGTTCGGCGTCAAATTGATCTCGACCACGGGATCGCCGAGCGCCGCCCATTCGGCGTAACCTGCGCCGATCGGCGCATCCGCCGGCAATTCCATGATGCCGTCATGATCGTTGGAGATCTGCAGCTCGGCCGCCGAGCACAGCATGCCGCGGCTCTCGACGCCTCTGATGGTGCCGACGCCCAGCGTGATGTCCTTGCCGGGGATGTAGGTGCCGGGCGGAGAGAACACGCTGACCAGACCCGCACGCGCATTCGGCGCGCCGCACACGACCTGCACCGGCGCGCCACCGTCGCCGGTGTCGACCATGCAGACGCGTAAACGATCCGCATTCGGATGCTGCTCGGCGGAAATCACCTTCGCAATGGTGAAGGGCTTGAGCGCCTTCGCCTTGTCCTCGATGTTCTCGACCTCGAGTCCGATCATGGTGAGCTTCTCGGCAAGCCTGTCGAGCGGCTCGTCAGTCTCGAGATGATCCTTCAGCCAGGAGAGGGTGAATTTCATGGCTGTGTGCCTCGGCTCTTGTCGGTGTTTACGAATTGATCTTGGTCGGTGCCAGTGTTCCCTCCCCCCTTGTGGGGGAGGGTCAGGGAGGGGGGTGAGCCGCGGGCTCCGGCGGAAGCTGCCTGGCGAATTGCCTCAACAACTCCCTCAAGGTTCGTCATCACCTGATCGTTGTTGAAGCGCAGGACCTGAAAGCCCTCAGCTGCGAAGAACGCGTCACGACGCTCGTCCTTCTTCTGACGTTCCTCGAAATTGTGGGATTCTCCATCGAGTTCGATGATGAGCTTTGAGGAGAAGCACACGAAGTCAGCGATGTAGTTTCCGATCGGCGTCTGGCGACGGATCCCAACGCCATCCATGCGGTTAGCTTTCAAGTAACGCCACAGCAGTGTTTCGGCGCGCGTCATCGCTCGGCGAAGATCCTTCGCCTTGCTGCGCTGACGCTCGCTCACAACTGCGTGCGGCATCCGCGGCTACCCCCCTCCCTGACCCTCCCCCACAAGGGGGGAGGGAACGGAGAGAGCTTTCGTATGGCCAATCACAGCCATCACGTGCTCAACCCCCCAGCCAGCGTCGGCACCTCCAGCGGCTTGAACCCGTAATGGCTCAGCCAGCGGACGTCGCTGTCGAACAGCTGGCGCAAATCGGCGATGCCGTATTTCAGCATGGCGATGCGGTCGATGCCCATGCCCCAGGCGAAGCCCTGGTACTCGTCGGGATCGATGCCGCAGGCGCGCAGCACGTTCGGATGCACCATGCCGCAGCCGAGGATCTCGAGCCAGTCCTCGCCCTCGCCGAAGCGGATCTCGCCCTTGTCGCGGCGGCACTGGATGTCGACTTCCAGCGACGGCTCGGTGAACGGGAAGAACGAGGGCCGGAAGCGCATGTTGATGTGGTCGACCTCGAAGAACGCCTTGCAGAATTCGTGCAGGATCCATTTGAGGTGGCCGAGATGCGAGGTCTTGTCGATGACGAGGCCTTCGACCTGGTGGAATTGCGGCGTGTGGGTCGCGTCCGAATCGATGCGGTAGGTACGGCCCGGGCAGATCACGCGGATCGGCGGCTTCTGGCTCAGCATGGTGCGCACCTGCACCGGCGAGGTGTGGGTCCGCAGCAGCATGCGCGAGCCGTCCTCCTTCGGATGGAAGAAGAACGTGTCGTGCATCTCGCGCGCGGGATGGCCTTCCGGGAAATTCAGCTTGGTGAAGTTGTAATCGTCGGTCTCGATGTCAGGACCTTCGGCCACCGAGAATCCCATGTCGGCGAAGATCGTGGTCAGCTCGTCCCAGACCTGGCTCAGCGGATGGATGCGGCCGGCTTCGGCCTGAGCCTCGCGCAGCGGCAGCGTGACGTCGACGGTCTCGGACGCCAGCCGCGCATCGAGCGCCGCCGATTTCAGGACGTCGCGCCTTGCCGCGAGCGCCTGGGTGACTTCGTCCTTGGCCTGGTTGATCGCGGCCCCTTGCGACTTGCGCTCGTCCGGCGACATCTTGCCGAGCGTTGCGAGCAGCGCGGAGATCGAACCCTTCTTGCCGAGGGCTGCGACGCGCACGGCTTCGAGCGCGCCCTCGTCGGCGGCGGCGGCGATGTCGGCGATGATCTGGGCTTGGAGCTGGGCAAGATCGGTCATGGCAATCCCTTTTGGCCAGGATGCTGAGCCGATGATCCTAGCCCGTTACGCCCGGCCCAGAAGCGCGAAGCGCGTCTTCGCGTAAATGCGCCGGGCTTCCACGTCGGAGAAGTGTTTGCGCGAGAGACGGCCGGGGCATCAAGGCGCAAGAAGCGCCTCTGCCCGGGGCCATCACAAGCTGAATGCTGCGCAGAGCACAGTGGAGGACGGCTTGCGCCGGTATCAGGCCGCCAGCGCGGCTTTGGCCTTCTCGGCGATCGCCTGGAACGCGGCGGGCTCGTTGACCGCCAGATCCGACAGCACCTTGCGGTCCACGGTGATCCCGGACTTGGCCATGCCGTCGATAAACCGGCTGTAGGTCATGCCGAACGGACGGACGGCAGCGTTGATGCGCTGGATCCAGAGCGCGCGGAACGTCCGCTTCTTGCGCTTGCGGTCACGGAAGGCGTACTGCATCGCCTTCTCGACCGCCGGCTTGGCGGCGCGGATGGTGTTCTTGCGGCGGCCGTAGAAGCCCTTGGCGGCCTTGTAGACTTTCTTGTGCTTGGCGTGGGCGGTCACACCGCGTTTGACGCGAGACATGACGAAATCCTTCAGAGATGACTTTGGTTATCGGATTGCCGCGAGATGCGGCACGGTTGGCAATGATCGGGGACGCGATCAGGCGTTCGGCAAGAAGTACTTCTTGACGTTGTCGCCGTCGGTCTTGAACAGCACGCGGGTGCCGCGGAGCTGACGGATCTGCTTCTTCGTCCGCTTGATCATGCCGTGACGCTTGCCGCGCTGGGCGTGCATCACTTTGCCGGTGGCAGTCACCTTGAAGCGCTTTTTAGCGCCCGATTTGGTCTTCAGCTTGGGCATTTGGCTCTCCTAATGGCCACAGAGTTCCGCCCGCGAAGGCGGCTGGCCGTCAAAAATGCTCGTTAGAGCGTTGATTGTGCTCAGGTTTTACGAACAAGCGCGAAACCCGCACGAAACACCGCCACGGCAGCCCTTAATCAGCCGGGCGATGAAGGCTGGGCTTATGGCAGAGGACAAGCCAATTGGCAACGATGAACCACCGGAACCCGCCCCGCGACTATCCGGAAATGCTGCCCTCATGTCCAAGTTTGTCGCCTGGAGCAGGACCACAATGGCCCATTTTTCCCAATTGCTTTCGTCTCTGACCGGTTTCGCCCGCCCGCGCCATCTGGCGCTGCTCGCTGTGCTGGCCACGGCCGCGCTGCCATCGACCGCCGATGCCCGTGCCGGCGGCTATGACGGCACCTGGAATGTCACCTTCGCCACCACGAGGGGCAATTGCAGCTCGGGCTACAGCGTGCCCTTCACCGTCACGGGCAGCCGGGTCTCGTCCGCCGGCGGCGGCCGGGTCTCCGGCACGGTCAGGCGCGGCGGCGCGGTCGCGGTCCAGGTCTCGGTCGGCGCGTCGCATGCCAACGGTGGCGGCCGGCTCGCCGGGGTCAACGGCGCCGGCTCGTGGAAGGGCGTCATTTCCGGCGACGCCTGCAGCGGCACCTGGCAGGCGACACGGACCTAGCTGTCGTCAGACGCTCGGTGCGCTCCCTCTCCCGCAAGCGAGCGAGGTGCAGCAGCGCTCGCGGCCTGCACCTTGGCCAAAACAAAACGGCCCGCCGGAAATCCGGACGGGCCGTTGAACCTCTTAACGTCCTAACGTGCTGGAATCAGCGTGGCGCCAGCACCATGACGACCTGGCGGCCCTCGAATCGCGCGTCCTGCTCGACCTTGGCGAGTTCGGCCACGTCGGTCTTGATCTTGTCCAGCAACTTGGTGCCGATCTCCTGGTGCGCCATTTCGCGGCCGCGATAGCGCAGCGTGATCTTGACCTTGTCGCCCTCTTCGAAGAACCGCTGCATCGCGCGCATCTTCACGTCGTAATCGTGATCGTCGATCATCGGGCGGAGCTTGATCTCCTTGATCTCGACGGTCTTCTGCCGCTTGCGGGCTTCGGCGGCTTTCTTCTGTGCCGAATACTTGTACTTCCCGTAGTCCATAATTTTGCAGACGGGAGGGCTGACGTTCGGCGAGATCTCGACAAGATCCATGCCGGCTTCCTGAGCCATGCGGATTGCCATAACTGTCTCGACGGTGCCTTTGTTGTCACCGGCCGCGTCGATCAGCTGGATCTGCGCATTGCGGATATCATCATTGATGCGCGGCCCGTCTTTGCTGGCAGCGGGCGGAGCTTTATTAGGACGGCGAATGGGTGGTTCTCCAAAGTTGTGAAAGAAGCGGCCATCTTGAAGGAAGTCGCGGTTGCCGGCAAGCAAGTCGCTCGTGCGGGACGCGAAAAACCCTCAAATGCGAGGTATTTTGGCCACGCCCGGGCACGCTGACCGACATAGACACCTTGCGTCTGTTCCGCAAGCGTCCCAAAGGGCGCAGCCGCATCCCGGTTGCGTCGCAGGAGGCACCCCGGACAGCTCAAACCGCACAGCCAGAGTAAACGTTCCATGACTTCAGCAATTCCCGATGCCGTGCCCGACTTCATCAACGTGGGCGAGGGGCCGTCCGCACGCAGGATCGCGGTGCGCCGCCGTGCCGGGAAGGACCATGTCTCGGGGCCTGGCCTGGTCTGGTTGGGCGGATTCAAGTCGGACATGCAGGGCGGCAAGGCCTTGGCACTGGATGCCTGGGCCCGGGATCACGGCCGCGCCATCGTCCGGTTCGACTATTCCGGTCACGGCGAATCCGGCGGCGATTTCGCCGATGGAACCATCGGCAGTTGGCTCGAGGACAGCGTCGCGGTGTTCGGGCGCTTTTGCGAGGGGCCGCAGGTTCTGATCGGCTCCTCCATGGGCGGCTGGATGGCGCTGTTGCTCGCGCGCGAGATCAAGAAGCGGCAGGAGAAACAACAAGCCAAGGCCTCGCTTGCGGGGCTCGTGCTGATCGCGCCGGCGCCCGATTTCACCGAAGAGCTGATGTGGAAGAATTTTTCGCCTGCTGCGAAGCAGGAGATCGAGACCAAGGGCGTCTGGATGCGGCCGTCGGACTATGGCGACGGCTCGCCCTATCCGATCACGCGGAAGCTGATCGAGGAGGGGCGCAACCATCTCGTGCTCGGCAGCGCCATCGATCTCGGCTGCCCGGTTCGCATCCTGCAGGGCGCCCAGGACCCGGATGTGCCCTGGCAGCACGCCTTCGCGCTGACGCACCGTCTGCCGGCCGACGACGTCGTGCTGACCATGATCCAGGACGGCGACCACCGCCTCTCCCGCCCGCAAGACATCGCGCGCATTCTTGCCGCGGTGGCCGAGATCGGGTGAAACTGTTCCCCCCTCTCCCACAAGGTGAGAGGGAAAGAAGAGCGCCGGGAGGATAACACGATGACCACCATCGCCATGCTGCGCGCTTTCTGCGACGCCGTCGAGCAACGCAACGGCCGCGCCTTTGCCGAGCTCTTCACCGAGGACGGCGTCTATCACGACGTCTTCTACGGCGCCTTCGCAGGCCGCGAAAAGATCGCCGCGATGATCGACGACTGGTTCTATCGCACGGCGACCGATTTTCGCTGGGACATGCATGACCCCGTCACTGACGGCGCCACGCTCTATGCGCGGTACACCTTCAGCTATCGCTCGACGCTGCCGGAAGCGAATGGTGCGCGTGCGATGTTCGAGGGCGTGGCGATCATGACGCTTCGTGAGGGGCAGATCGTCAGCTATCACGAGGTCGCCAACACGGCGCCGGCGTTCGTCGATCTGAAGTTCGCGCCGGAAAGAATCGCGAAGATCGTCGCCAAGCAGGGCATGGAATTGAAGCAGCGGCCGGAGATGCAGCGGCATCTCACCTGACCGTCATGCCGGGGCGCGCGAAGCGCGAACCCGGAATCCATTTCTCCTCCGGGCCTGTAGCCCGATGGATTCCGGGTCTGCGCCTGACGGCGTATCCCGGAATGACGAGCGGAGAAAGGCGCGCGCTCCCTACCGCTTCGACGGATTCGCCATCGGCTTGCGCTGCGCCAGCGCGGCGACCGTTGCGGTGCCGATCGGGCCCGCTTCGTCATAGAGCCAGCATTCGCCGATCGCGACGCCGTCGGTCGCCTGATGGTTCACCACCTCGAAACCGATCCACTCCGTTACCGGCAGGCGATGCAGATAGATCGTCACGTCGCTGTTGATGTAGCCGAGACCCTTGTCGCCGGCATTGGCAAAGGGGCTTGCGAAATCGGCGCCGGTGGCGACGTGGACGAACGGCGTCATCGGGACGCCGGCAACGAGCTCGCGCACCTCGCTCATCCAGAGCCGGCGCGGCCCGAGCGAGCCCATGTGGCCGACGATCGGGCGCGTCGTCCATTTGCCGTTCATGCCGAGCCTGGGATCGGCAGGTTTTGGAATGTCTGACGGCTTCGGCACGTCCCAGTTCGGCGGCGACCAGACATTGCCGTCGGGATTTTGCGTCTTGCGCAGCAGCTGGCAGGAGGCGCGCGCCATGCTGACGCCGCCGGAGACGAATTCCGCCTCGACCACGCGGATGCGCAGCCCGTCGCGCACAAGGCGCGTCGTCACCTCGATCGGCTTGTCGATGGTCGGCAGCCGAAACATGTCGACGGTGAGCCGCGCCGGCACCAGGTCGGGACCGGAATGGCGCTCTTCGATGGCGAAGCCCAGCAGGCCGACGATGACGCGACCATGCAGCGATTTCGGATCCCATGGACCGTTCGCGACTTCCGTCGGATGGAATGTGTCGCCGTCGCGGGTGAAGAAAGGCATGTTTGTCATGCGCGCGAGATTGCGGGAATGAGTGGAGAAATCAAGGGTGATGAGGCGTGGCCACAAAAGCGGTGTCATCGCCCGACTTGATCGGGCGATCCAGTACTCCGAGACGGCAGCGGTTTACTCGATAGGCCGCGGCGTACTGGATGCCCCGGTCAAGCCGGGGCATGACAGCGGTGGATTAGGAGGCGACGCGCCACTCCTCACGCACACTCTCGTCGGATTCTTTGTCCAACGCAGCATGCCTCAACGCAACAAACTCTTCGCGCTCCACCAACTCCCCCAGCGCCCACACCGCCGCCCCACGCACCAGCGGGTTCGCGTCCTCCAGCAATCGCCGTACCTCGCCCGCCAGCGCTGTATCGCCGGAGTTGCCGATCGCGATCAGCACGTTGCGCAAGAAGCGGTCGCGGCCGATGCGTTTCACCGGTGACTTTGTGAACAGCGCGCGAAACGCGGCGTCGTCGAGCCGCGCCAGCTCGGAAAGTGACGGTGCGCGCAACTCATCGCGCGCGGCGAGCTTCGCTTCGCGTCCCTCCTGCGCGAACTTGTTCCATGGACAGGCGGCGAGACAGTCGTCGCAGCCATAGATGCGATTGCCGATGGCTTTGCGGAATTCGATCGGGATCGGCCCCTTGTTCTCGATGGTGAGATAGGAGATGCAGCGCCGCGCATCGAGCTTGTAGGGCGCGGGGAATGCCGCGGTCGGGCAGATGTCGAGGCAGGCCTGGCACGAGCCGCAATGATCGATCTCCGCGGCGTCGCGCGACAACTCCAGCGTTGTGTAGATCGCGCCGAGGAACAGCCATGAGCCGAACCCGCGCGAGACGAGGTTGGTGTGCTTGCCCTGCCAGCCGAGACCCGCGGTCTGCGCCAGCGGCTTCTCCATCACCGCCGCGGTGTCGACGAACACTTTCACGTCCGACGGCGCGGTCGCGACCAGCCAGCGCGCCAGCGCCTTCAGTCGTTTCTTGATGAGGTCGTGATAATCGTCGCCTTGCGCATAGACCGAGATCGCTGCGCGCGTGCGCTGCTTCAGGATCGCCAGTGGATCGGAGTCGGGACCATAATTGACGCCGAGCATGATCACGCTCCGCACGTCGCTCCACAGCCCGCGTGGATCGACGCGGCGCTCCGGCTGCGCGGCCAGCCAGTCCATGTCGCCATGGCCGCCGGATGCGATGAACTCGAGGAAGTATCTTCCGGCGTTCTCGATCGTGCCGGGTGCGGTAACGCCGATGCAGTCGAAGCCGAGCTCACGCGCTTCGCGTGCGAGCGCCGTTTTCAGTTCAGTCGGATCGGAGCTCAGAAATCCAGGTCCACGTAGGTCCGCGATGCCGGCACGCCGGCCAGCCATTCGCTCAGCAGCGGACGGAACGACGGGCGGGACTTCACCCGCGCGTACCACGCCTTTGCTGAATCGTCCTCGCTCCATGGCACGTCGCCCAGATAGTCGATCGCCGAAAGATGCGCCGCGGCGGCGAGGTCCGCGTAAGTGAGCCGGTCGCCGCCGAGGAAATTGCGCGTCTGCGCCAGCCAGCCGATATAGGCCAGATGATAGCGCACATTGGCCTTGGCGGCGCGCATCACGTCGGCGGAAGGCGCACCGCCGCCGTTCTCCTCGCTCATGAAGCGCTTGTAGATGCGCTCGGTGACGAGGGGATGCGAGACCTCCTCGAAGAACTTTTCGTTGAACCAGGCCATCAGCCGGCGCACCTCGACGCGCTCGGAAATCGTCTCCGGCATCAGGCGCTTGGGTCCCATCTCGGCGCCATAGGCTTCGTCGACATATTCCGCGATGATCGCCGCGCCCGGGACGGGTGGCTGCTCGTCGTCGACCATGACGGGCGTCGTCCCCGCCGCGTTGAGCAGCAGAAATGCCTCGCGCCGTTCCCAGCTGCGCTCTTCGACCAGCTTCAGGTCGAGCCCGTACTCGCCCGCGATCAAGCGGATGAAGCGCGAATGCGGACAGAACGGATGATGAAACAGCGTAAACATGAAGCCTTTGACTATTTGATGGTGCTTAAGAATCCATCAATGTTTGTGCAGCGCCACACTAGTCCTTCAAAACCGCGAGGCAAGGGCGTGATGTCGCATTTTGCGATTGCGGCATAGGGGCGAATAGGCGAGAAGAGCCCCGCTTTTCAAGCCGAAATGGACCGTAAATATGTCAGACGCAATACGGGCAGTGATCCTCGGCATCATCGAGGGCGTGACCGAGTTCCTTCCCGTATCCTCGACCGGCCATCTGCTGCTCGCGGAGCGCTTCTTCCATCTCGGCGAAGGCGCGTTCTGGGATTCGTTTACGGTTCTGATCCAGCTCGGCGCGATCCTCGCCATCGTCGGCCTCTACTTCAAGAAGCTCTGGGACGTCGTGATCGGCTTCTTCACCGGCGACACCTATTCGCGCCGCTTCGTGCTCGGCGTGCTGGTGGCGTTCCTGCCCGCTGTGATCGTCGGGCTCGTCGCAGGCAAATACATCAAGAGCGTGCTGTTCAATCCCTGGGTCGTGTGTTTCACGCTGATCGTCGGCGGCGCCATCCTGCTCTGGGTCGACAAGCTCGATCTCAAGCCGCGCGAGCATGACGCCACGAGGTTTCCGCTGCTGATGTATCTCTATATCGGCATCGCGCAGTGCGTGGCGATGATCCCGGGCGTGTCGCGTTCCGGCGCCAGCATCGTCGCCGCGATGTTCCTGGGTGCCGACAAGCGCGCGGCGGCGGAGTTCTCGTTCTTCCTCGCCATCCCCACCATGATCGGCGCGTTCGCCTACGACTTCTACAAGAACCGCTCCGAGATGACGATGGACCATATGGGCATCGTCGCGATCGGTTTCGTGGTGTCGTTCATCACCGCGATCATCGTGGTCAAGACGTTCCTGGAATACGTCACCCGGCACGGCTTCGTGGTGTTCGCCTGGTGGCGCGTCATCGTCGGCACGCTCGGCCTGATCGCGCTGGCGCTCGGCCGGTAGGCGCGAAGTTCAGGTAACGGCAGTCGCGACGTCGAAGCTCGTCATGCCCGGCCTTGTGCCGGGCATCGACGTTCTTGGCGACCCCTCACGCGCTCTTGCGCTGGAACTGGCCCGCGGCGCGGAAACGCCAGAGATATTGCGGGGCGATCGCTTCCAGCGAATCGGCCTGGATGCCGAGCCCTTCCAGCGTCAGGCCGGCGGCCTTCGCCGCGTCGGACACGACATTGTCGCGCTCCAGCAGCGTGACCTGGTCCGGCGTCAGCTTGAATGCGCCCGGCGCGAATTGCAGGAAGGCGGCCTTGAAGCGGGCGAGGCCGAACGGCAGCGGCACCAGCATCCGCTCGCGATCGGTGATGGCGAGGATGGCCTCGATGATCTCGCGCATGGTCAGCACTTCAGGCCCGCCGAGCTCGTAGGTGGCGCCCGCCTTGGCCTTGCCGTCGACGGCGTCCGCGATCGCGGTGGCGACGTCGCCGACATAGGCCGGCTGCATCTTGGTCTCGCCGCCGATCAGCGGCAGCACCGGCGAGATCCGGGCCAGCGCGGCGAAGCGGTTGGTGAACTGGTCCTCGGGGCCGAACATCATGGACGGGCGGAAGATCGTGGCCGAGGGCACCGCGGCCAAGACCGCGGCTTCGCCGGCCGCCTTGGCCCTGGCGTAGCGCGCGGGCGATTCGGCGTCGGCCCCGATCGCTGAGACATGCACCAGGCGGGCCCCTGCCGCGGCCGCCGCCTTGGCGACCGTCTCGGCACCCCTGGCCTGGACCGCGTCGAACGTCTGCTCGCCGGCTTCAGTGAGGACGCCGACCAGATTGATCACGACATGCGAATCACGCAGCGCCGCCTCGACCGAGGCCGGATAGCGCAGATTGGCCTGCACGGTGTGGACCTGCCCGACCCTGCCGGAGGGCTGGAGGAAGCCCGCCAGTTCCGGCCGCCGCACCGCGACCCGGACCCGATAATCGCGCTTGCACAAGGCACGGACGACATTCCGGCCCAAAAACCCCGATCCGCCGAAAACCGTGACGAGAGTTTCCAGATTCGATGCCATGGGAGCCAATCCTGCGGAAAAGAGTGCGTCTTGTCAGGCTTGTATCGGGCCGGTTTGCGATGCGCAATCGGCATCCCGACCGGGCCGCAAGCATGAATTGACAACGGCGTCACCGAACCGTAGTAACCGCCTCCGTGCCCCAAACGGCATGCCCAGGTGGTGGAATTGGTAGACGCGCTGGCTTCAGGTGCCAGTGGCTTAACGGCCGTGAAGGTTCGAGTCCTTTCCTGGGCACCATCCCCAACCCAAGTGGTTGAAATCGCTCATTTGCAGGGAATTTGAGCCGCTGACCGGTACACAAAACCGGGACACAGCGTGTATGAACTATCGCATGGCCTACATCTATCTCGACACCGATTCCTCGCACTGGAACTTCCGGCTGCGGACACCCACAGACGTACTTCGAATCCTCGACGACGACCGCTTGCTGATGGTGTTCGACAGGTGCATGGGCGAACCAGGTTTTGAGGCACAGGTTCGCATTGGAGCGGTCGTGAAGCTCTCACTACGGACCCGCAACGCGGCGGTGGCCGAAATTCGAAAAGCCCAAGCCTTGGCGCAGTTGGCGAAAGTCTGGGCTGCCAAAAGGTCGGAGCCGAAGCGGCTCAACCTCATGCAGATCATGGGTCTCGCGGGTCTCGTGCACGACCTCTACGTCGAAACGTTTCAGCAAGAGCCAGGCGAGCGGGCGGATTGGATCGCGCACAAGGCGGTGAACAGAGCCGTGCGGGAAGGTCGTCTGGTTGACGTCCCGCCGATCATCCCTGGCCAGATGCCGAACGAGCAGCAGCTTGCGCTCGACGAGTTCGGGGATGATCTCACCGCCGGCATCAACGCGCTTCCAAGATTGGAGAACGGCGACGAGGGTCTGGAGCGCAGATATGGTCTGCTTTGCAATTGGGTTCTGGCCCAGCAATGCCTGCGCGTCGACTATGCGACCAGGAAGCGGCTGCTGGTCGCGATCGCGAAGGCCGGCGACACGGGACCGCGTCAGCTCAAGGAGAACGCGATTGGTGACTACAGCCCCGACATCTATCGCGAGCGATATCCGCGTTATCGATCGAGCCGCACGCTACAACAGGTGTTCGAGCAATGGCGGGGTGAGACACAGCCGGCGCCCAGCAGCGTGACGAACTGGAGGGGTCATGTCGACTCGCTGGTGGGTTTCGTCGGACATGACCATGTGGAACGGCTAACCAGGGCAGATATCGTCAGCTGGAAGGACCACCTGGTCGAGAAGGGGTTAGCCGCCAAGACCATCAACGACAGCTATCTGGCCTGCATCAAGAGGCTCCTGAACTACGAGGTGGAGAACCACCGGCTGGTCGAGAGCGTGGCCGAAAAGGTCTCGGTGAGCAGCCGAGGTCAGGCCGGTGACTCTCAGCTCCCTTATACCACCGAGGAAGTGGCTCAGCTGCTCACGCTCGCGAGGGGGCAGCATAAGCCGATCCTGCGCTGGCTACCCTGGCTTGTTGCGTTGAGCGGCTCCCGCGTTGGAGAGGTAGCGCAGCTTTGGGGATCCAGCGTCAAACAGGTCGGAAATCTGTGGGTCATGCAGATTAAGCCCGCGGACGATGGCGGTCGGCTGAAAAACCACTGGAGCGAACGAGAAACCCCGATCCATCAGGCCATCATCGAGGAAGGATTCCTAAACTTCGTTTCGGACCGTGGCGACGGACCGCTGTTCTATAACCGCAGCTCGGGCGATCGAAACAGGAAGCATGCCTCGAAGAGCGTGTGCAATCGCCTCGGGGCCTGGATTCGATCGCAAGAGGGATTCCAGGACCCGCGCAAGGCGCCGAACCATGCATTTCGGCACTGGTTCAAAACGGAGCTTGGCGCGCTGGGTGTGCCTGACAGTATGGCGGACGCGATCATGGGGCACGGGAAGAAATCGGAGGCGGACAAGTATCGCCACTACACCGCCCAACGGAAGGCCCCGTTCGTGAACAAAGTGCAGGTCCCCGAGGTCACAGCCAGTTCTACGGTAGAGGCCGCCGAATAGGTCGCATGGATGAGACTCCTGCGACCTACGACGGCTCTCGGTCACTTCCCCTTCTTGGAAGGCGAAGGGCTCGGCGTTACGTCCTGGAGCGCTGCGGCGACACGTTCGGCCTCTCGGACTGCCTCAGCAAGGACGACCCTATGGCTCTCCGGGTCGAACGTCTCTAGCCGGGCTCGGGCGTCGGCCACACGAGCGAGGGCCTGCTCCTGCTGCCGTTCGAGGTCTTTGCGCGCGAGCAGAGCGGCACGGATCGCCCTGATCTCGTCAGAAGCCTTTTGGCTATCGCGGATGATGCTCGCTCGCTCCTGGCGGTACGACCATCCCTTGGTTGAGAAGGCGGATGCATTCCGGTTCATGTCAGGCGTCCTCGGCCTCTCTGCGCAGCATGGCCGCGCGTTCGGGATCGTTCTTTTCGAGCAGCATCTGCTGGGTCAAGTTGAAGCCGGCCCGGCTGAATGGATTTGTCGGGTCGCCGTCATCTCTTCGAACATTGCGCTCGCTCGCGGCGTAGCGCTCCAGCTGCTGTGCATATTGCGGGTCGTCGCGCTGGAGGAGCATCTGCTTGGTGACGTTCCAATGCCGCTTCGAGAACGGATTTTGGGTGAGCAGCGAGGCTCCGTGGGGCAGGCGGAGAGGCGCCCCGTTGCTGCTGAAGAAGCGCCTGGTCTCAGGGGTGCTGTAAAGGCAAGCGAGATAGGCCGTGAGGTCAGCTTCAGCACCGTCCTGGTCGAGGTACTTCAAGCTATGACCGCCGCCCGGGATGAGCCGATCGGTCAGCCGCTCAACGAGAGCGTCCTCGCCCTCTCGGGTGAGCTTAAGGCCATGAAGGTCGAGCACCTGACGGAGCGCCGTCGCGGTGTTGATCCTGCCTGCGATGACTTCGGTCATGACTTGACCTTCTGCAATTCGGCCAAAGCAACTCGGCGCAGCCAAGATGATCGCGAGATCAGCTCGGATTTGGCGCGTTCCTCGATGGCGGTAGCCATGGTTTCAGGGAACACGGTACCGATGGTGACGGTCCGCTCGTTCCTAAGCAGGTCGAGATCGATTTCCTGCATGTTGGTCTCCATGATGAGAGTGGTTGAAGAGGTGCGAGCTGGGGAGGCGTGCTGGCGCCCAAGCTCGAGTGAATCTTTACACTGTAAAGATTCAAATGTCAATAGTTGCAAAGGCTTAGAAGGGCCTACCAGCCAAAACCAGGGAATTTCGACGCTTGGCGATCGACTTAGAACTCATAGCAAGCGGTTGATTTTCCAAGATTTTTTCGCTGACTGGACGTCGCGGTCACGGAGCCCGCAAATCAAATGCTCTTTTAAGAAAGGTGCAACGTCTCGGGCGCCGAACGGCTCCAGAATGCCCCTAGGATTCAATAGGATAGCCGCTGATGCGTTTTGCGTCAGACGAAGGGGCAACCCTACTGACCAATCGCACACGCGCCAGCGAGGCCCCTAGGCGGCTCTGTTGCGGCTCCCCTTACGGCCCTGGTCGTTGGCCGGCTTCGGGACCGGGTTGTTCACCTCCGAGGTGACGCGGGGCAGGCGCAGGTCCTGCCGCAGGCCACCAGCAACCGCGGCGCGGGCGCGAGCCTTGGCCGTCAGATTGGTGGACAGCCCGTAGCGCTTGCCGAAGATCGGACCGCCGTACTGGACCGTGTGGTTAAAGAACCGGTTCGCCTGCGGGCTGTTCTTGGCGATGTACGTCAAAACGCTCTCCTCGCCGCCCCTCTCATTGCGCCTGATCTGGTACGTGCAACCACGCACGTCGATTTCATCAGTCCCATCGCACCAAGCCTCGACCACGCTGTCGAACCGCTTTTGCAATAAGCGCGGCACATGCATCAGGACGTGGAGGTGTTCGTTTTTCCCGGTGTGGCGCTCCGATTCCCTGGTCCACAGGCAAGTGAAGTCGAAGTCGTTATCGCGGGCGAACTGGGCCAGCTTGTTTCGCCAGCGCCACCAAGTATCGATCCGCTGCTCGGCATCCTGGTCGTTGATGTCGTGCGGCCTGAACGTGATGAACCTGTTCACCGGCTGACCGACCGTCTTCGCGTGATGCCAGGCGGATTTCAGGTCACGAACTTGGGGCAGCGTCAGCTGTCGGGTGATGCTCCTCCGACCGATCTTGGTCTTCTTGGTCCAGTTCGCGAACGGGTCTGCCCCGGGATGAAGGGCCTCACTCCTGTTGGTGTGCTTCACCCCAGCAGCGCCTGAAACCATATAAGAGGGTCGCAGGCGGTTCTCGTCGCCTTCAGGTAAGGAATCCCTAGAAATTTGCGGGATTTTGCAGCTGCTGTCCGCCGGGAACTCGGATTGGAGTTCTTGAAAGTTGTCGTTCGCGGAAAAGGGGTCTTTTGGAAGTTCGAAGTAGGAGCGGGTCATCCGAGGCAGGGGCCTATGCAAGAAAAAAATTGGACCTTCAATGGTGCAGCCTCGCCCCACCGGAGTCCACGCGATGAGCGCAGGACTCGCCGCACGTCCGGCTTTTCCCCAAGCACGAGTGCAACCGAATCACCAAAGCGCCCGCGTGTAAAACGACACCAAATGTAAGCCGATGGACCGAATCGCCGGCACATAACGCGACCAACTTCGTACTTGTTTTGTTCCACGACTAGTCCGCCCGGACAGCGGGTGCAGGGATCGGCGATCGCTCGCCGATCCCAATTCTTGTTCCCGGTTAACCTGACGCTAAACGTCAGGCACCAAGATGGGCCACGCACGCAGCCCGAAGGCCTTGGCGTAGAGCCGGGCGCCGGTCTTCGGACATGTCCGCCATGGGCGGAACACGTACCGATATCCCGGAGCAGGCGGAGGAAGCTTTCGCTTCGCCATCACGCACTCCGTCGGGGCGCTGTTTGCCTTGACACGACTGCCGGCCCATATTAGGCGAGGTTTGCGATCACCTGATTCGGCATCGTGGGCTTCCGGTTCGGCAAGCCCCTTGTGCCCGAACCAGAAATACGGAAGAGGGCCTGAGCCCCCAAGCTCAAGCCCTCTTTCTATTTCAGCAGTCCCTTTCTGCTCAGGAAATTAAGACGGTTGGTCGCCGCCTCATAGGAGACGCCGTGGCGCGCGATGACCACCGCTGCGGTGTCGGTGCGCATCATGAAGCAGCGAGGCATCAACAGCTCCGCTGCAAACTGGTTGGCCTGAGGTTCGCTCAGGCAAAAGGGCGGGACGCTCTGCTCCGGACGGGCGCGTGCGAGTGGCATCCGGGTGTGAAGGGCGAGATGTCCAAGCTCGTGAGCTGCCGTGAACCGTGACCGGCCGTCACCGGCATACGCGCCGTAGTAGACGTCATCCCGTAAAATGATGAACTCGCCATTCGGGTCGGTGTAGCCCTCGGCATTGGCCATCTCGTGCTTGTCGGCGACCTCGAACGTGACCACGCTCATTCGCTGGTCCAGGACCTTCTCGATGAACTCCATGATCGGGAAGTAGGGCTGCGCACCGAGACCGAACTGCTCGCGGATGCTGTCTGTCGTCTGTGCGATCTGGTCCCAGCTCAGTGCTGGCACGACGAAGTCTTGTCCGCTCACGCCGGCTTGCTCCCCTTGAACAAAATCTCCCGGATTTCTTTGAGCTGGCTGTCCGACAGATTGTTGATGCGTCTCGCCAGCAATGCCGCAGTGTCACGACCGAGGGCGCTGCTCGGCTCAATGGTGAAGGCTTTGCGCGATCGATCTGCCGCCCGGCGAAGCGCCTCAGCGGCATCGCCGGCAAGCTGGTAGATTTTGATCACGGCCTCTTCGAAGTCCGAGGGCGGCGACTTCTTGCCGACCTCGACCGCGGAGATGAAGGAGGCCGACTTGTCCAGTCGCTTTGCCATGTCCATCAAGCGCTCATCCGTTTCGATCCGCAGCTTCCTCAGCTCTTTTCCAATGTCTGTAAGCATGCGATTCCTCCTCTTTGGTGTGCTGAAATAACCTGTCGCGCTCTGTAATTCAACCCATCAGATTGAAAAATTTCACCCCACTTATCGTTTTTCGTTGCCGTCTTGGTGCTACTCTGTTACGATATCTCAAGATAACGAAACAGATAATTGGGTTAAGCCGTGGCAAAATCACCGAAATTGACGAAATCGATCGCGTATCTGCGGACGTCGAGTGCGGCGAACGTCGGGCCGGACAAGGACAGCGACAAGCGCCAGCGGGCCGCGATCGAGGCGTTTGCGAAGCGGGCCGGCCTGGAGATCACGGAGGAGTTCTACGACCAGGACGTTAGCGGTGCGGACCCGATAGAGAGCCGGCCGGGATTCTCAGCCTTGCTGGACAGGATTGAGTCCAATGGCGTGCGGACGGTCGTGGTCGAGGATGCTTCGAGGTTTGCGCGCCAGCTGATCGTCCAGGAGGCCGGCATAATCGCTTTGATCGAGCGCGGCGTTCGAGTGTTAACCAGCTCGGGCGACGATCTCACGGAGACGAACGACCCGTTCAAGATCGCGATGCGCCAGATCGCCGGCGTATTCGCTCAGCTTGAGAAGGCGCGGCTGGTGGGCAAGCTGAAGGCCGCGCGGGATCGGAAGCGCGCCACCGGCGTGAAGGTTGAAGGCCGCAAGAGCTATCGCGAGATCGATGACGAGAAGCATGGCGGGGAGATGATCACTATGGCGAAGCGGTTGCGTCGAAAGACGCCAAAGGGCGGTCGCCGTTCACTCAGGGCTATCGCCGATGAACTGGCGAGAGCCGGCTACAAGAGCGAAAGCGGAAAGCCCTACGCGGCGACCGCCATCGGACGAATGTTAGGGGAGATCCAATGAAGATTTGGAGTGGACGTCCGCTCTACCCCAGAAGTGGGCCTATTGGTAAGTCGGCCTGTGACCCACAGTCCGGCTCTCACGCTAGGAGAACGTCCCCCATGTTCGCTCGGTAGCCCACCATATGAGCCAGCTTCCGCCGAGGATCATCACGCCCAACCAAAACCATCCAACTATGCCGACCGTGATCAGCCCCGCTCCGAGGACCGTCACGGGCACGATCATCGCGAGATAGTAAGGCCCGGTATAGCGACAATGCGTGCGATTACAGCGTCGTGCATTCAGGATGCACGCCGCGCCCATCCAGATGAGTGCGATAATCCAGATCACGGCGCGAAAAGATACAGGGAAAAACAAACCGGCAAGGATGGCTGCTTTAGGCAGCCACCACGCCAGCACGCTGGTATGGACACTGCCAAGCCAGTCGCGCGAGGTTTGAATCGGCGCGCTGGTCATCGCCTGTTACGCACAGCAGGAGGCAGCGCCAGGTTTGCCGGCGCGAACCTCTTGAATTGGTGGACACGGCACCGAGCCATAGGAACAGAATACGCAACAATCGCCCGACTTGGGCTTTAGCTTCGTGCCGCAGCCGGTGCATTCATAGAAGAACTGACAGGCATCGGTCGGCATGGTCTCCGTTTTCGCGACAGAGCAGTGCGGACAGGTGATGGTCGACTGAAGAAGCATCGGATCAGCTCTTGGGTGCGGACGGGTAACCGGCCTGGGTGGTGGCCGAGGTCAGTTGGTTTACATCGGCCTTGGCATCGTCATAGACGATCGTTGCCGTCTTGTCCTTGTAGGACACCGCAACCTTGGCCACACCCGGCACTGCTTCCAGGCTTCCTTTGACGATGGAGGGGCATGACGCGCAGTACATGTTCTTCACGGCCAACGTGATCGTTCTCTCTGCAGCCATGGCCGTTGGCGCAGCGATAATGGTGACAGCGAAGGCGGCGAAGGCGAGAACTTTGTTCATGGGAAGTTTCCGGTCATGAGTTGAGGAGTAGGGGAGCGATAAAGTCGAGCCCTAGAGCGGCAGCAACCAAGATAGTTGCGAGGATGAGGCTTGCCTTGATGATGCGATTCGGTAGGGCCCGCGCGCAGGCCTCGCCCTCGGCGCAGGCGCGTTTTCCTGATCGGTAGACCAACCAATAGCCGTACCCCAAGAACCCGAGGGTGGCCGCTATGAAATAGGGTTGGTAGGGAGCCAGCCGGGTGAAATTCCCGATCCAGGCTCCGCTAATCCCGAGAGCAAACATCGCTAGGGGAAGAATACAACACGACGATGCCGCAAGCGCGGCCAGGACGCCACCTGCCGCTATCAGGCCTTGCCGCGGTCGGTCATCAGCAATGTGATCGGTCTGATTGATCTTCATGGGCTATACCATGCATCCTGTAGTCACTACAGGATCAAGGACGATTTCATGCGCTCAATCACACCCTCGCGAGCGGAAGGCTTCTCGATCGGGGAACTCTCGAAGCACAGCGGCGTGAACGTTGAGACCATCCGCTATTACGAGCGCATCGACATGCTGCCGGCGCCACCACGCACGGCTAGTGGGCGGCGAGTCTACGGACCGACCGAAGCCAGGATATTGGCTTTCATCCGCCGATCCCGCGACCTTGGGTTCACCCTCGAGGAAATTCGCGCCATGCTTGCCATGGGAGGGCCAGGGCGTGCGCCATGTGCCGACGTGCACAGGATTGCGAGTGCACATCTGGCGAATGTTCGTCAGAAACTCTCCGACCTCGTGAAGCTTGAGTCCATCCTGGCGGAAACGGTCGCACAGTGCTCCGACGGCGCAACCCCCGATTGCCCGGTGCTCGATATTCTGGATGCCGGTCGGCCAGGCGACTAGACCATAGATCCGATGTCTGACGCGCCGGTTGGATAGGCAAACATGGTCGTCTGCAAATCCCTCGCGGTCAGATTGTGCCGCATCGCGAGTCCAAACAGATTGATTACCTCGTCGGCGTGGGGACCGACGATATGTGCTCCGAGAATCCGACCCGTTCCCTCCTCGACCAGCGTTTTGTAGCCGTACACTCGTTCTGCGAGACGACGAGCCGTATACCAATTTGGCGTGTTCTCCGAGTTCACTTTGAACTTCAACCCTTGCGTCCGGGCCTGACTCTCCGTCAGCCCCACGGAGGCAATTGGCGGGATTGTGAATGCCACGCTCGGCACCCCTCGATAATCGGGCTTGCGAGAGTTGCCTTCCAGAATATTGGTAGCGACGACCCTACCATCGTGGGCCGATACGGGCGTCAGGGGCGGGCCCAAACTCGCAGCATCGCCGGCAGCGTAGACTTGAGGGTTGGATACGCTCTGGAGATATTCGTTCAATTCGAGACGCTTCTTGCTTACCGTGACTTGAGCCGCCGCTAAGTCCATGCCCAGGTCAGGCTCGCGACCCGCCGCATGCACCACCAGATCGGCAGCCACGCTTTGCTGCCCATCGGCATGCACTAGCAGACCGTTCGCCGTTTGCTCGATTCGGTCGACCGTTGATCGCGTCCGCACGTCGATTCCGAGTTCCGCAAACTTTACCATCAACCAACCGACAAGGTCTGGGTCGAAACGCGGCAGCATACGGTCAGCGCGTTGGAACACCGTTACCTGTGCTCCCGCGCGAGCGGCAATGTGGGAAAACTCCGCCGCGACGTAACCACCGCCAATCAGTACGATCCTCCCTGGCAGGCTCTCCAGCTCCAGGAATCGGTCACTCGTGATGATGTGTTCTGCACCGAGAAACTGCAGAGGCACGGGACGTGCGCCGGTAGCGATGACAATGTGACGCGCCTTTAATTCCTGTCCTTCGACAGAGACAGCGTCGGGGCCAGTGAACCGCGCAATGCCGTGAAAAGCATCAATGCCTTGTGCGGCGTAATGGGCCTCCTGCTTCTGAGGCACCGGGTCGGTGAAAGTGCGTTTGAAGGCGATGAGTTCGCGCCAACCGATCCGAAGTTCGCCTGTGACCCCGTGACCCTGCATGCGCTGTGCAGCATCGATGGTCTCGGCACCACTTATGAGCATTTTCTTAGGGTCACATCCGCGCAGCGCACAGGTCCCGCCGAACGGACGATGGTCCACGACAGCAACTGTCCTTCCGGCCTTTCGGACCTTCGCGCTCACGACCTGAGCGGCCGTTCCAGATCCAATCACCACCAAGTCATACGCTTGCATCGCATCCTCCTGTCGCTCCAGGCGGAGAAATTAACCCCCGTAGCAACTAAAGGAGCAATGGCCGACCTGATTAAGGATCCAGCGGTCTGCAGAAGTGAACCAGTCTGGTCCCTCAGGCTGTCAAGCGCTTGTCTCCGGTACACAGAACCGGTACACAAGCCGATGCCGGGCGGCTCAAAAACCCAGCAAATTAGGGCTTTTTCGACGGTGGCGATCCAGTCCTTTCCTGGGCACCATTTTGTGCTTGTGCGAGCTGCACATAGCGGTCGATCGTGACACCCTGGTCCTCCGGGAAGAGTAGCGGCTCGTAGTCACGTGCGCCGTGGAGGATGTGGATCACCTCGATCGCATCGATACCGACACGGTAGAAAATCAAAAAGCTTCCGAACGGTCGCCGTCGAATACCGTTGTGCTCCTAGCGCGGGACCAAGGGGTAGCCGCGTGGTGCGTCAGCAAGGGATTCGCACTTTTCGCGCAGTGCGCGGATAAGCGCGAGCGCGCTCCGCGGGCTCTGCCCAGCGACATAGGACGCAATCTCCTCAAGGTCGGCTTCCGCTTCCGCGGTGATGACGACAATCACGCGGGCTCAGCCTTGGCGGCCAATCTCGCTTCCAGCCGGTCAAACACCTCAGAGTTCGATTTGACCCGTCCTGCTCCGGCGTCCTCAAGCCCGCGCGCGATTGCAGCGTCCAACGCGGCCAGACGGGCTTCACGCTCCTGGATAAGCCGGACGCCCTCCCGCAGCACCTCGCTCTTGGAGTGATAACGACCCGAAGCGACTAGATTTTTTACAAAGTTTTCAAGGGCTTCGCCGAGATCCGCGCTCGCAGCCATGACAATTCGCTCCACCAATGCCGCTCCCAATAACCATTGTTGGAAAGGTGCTGCATCAAATCGCCAACCGGGCAATCCCCCCTCACACCACCCGCTTCCCCGTCCGCTCGGCCACCGCCTTCTGCACGAAATACATCATCACCAGCGTGATGATCGTCGTGGCGACGACGACGTAGCCGATCCGGTCGAAATGGAGCAGCGCCCCGTCGGGCGCCTGCACGATAATCGCACCGGCGAGCACCGAGCCGAGGCCGCCGGAGAGCTGCTGCAGCGAGGCGCTGACCGCGCTGAACGAGCCGCGCTGGGTCGGATCGGGGATCGCCGACATCAGCGCCTGCGACGGGATCATGCGCGAGAAGATGCCGATGAACATCAGCACGTTGACGACGATCGCGGTCACCAGCGAGACGTGGCCGAGATGGGTGTAGATCAGCACCATGATCACGGTCATCACGCAGCCGAACACGAAGGTCGGGTATTTGCCGAACGCGTCGCTGGCTCGGCCGACCAGCGGCCCCGTGACGATGCTGAACAGGCCGGAGACGAGATAGATCGTCGGCAGATGCGTGATGTCGATGCCGAGATTGTGCACGGTGAAGGCGCTGGAGAACGGCATCAGCATGTAGCCGCCGGTCGCCAGCAGCGTCGTGACCGCGAAGGCCAGCGTGTAGCGCGGCTGCGCGAGCGTCGCGATCAGATGGTGGAACGGGTTTTTGTCCTGCCTCAGCTTCAGATGCGCATCGACCGGCTCCATGGCGAAGGCGATGATGGCGATCGCGGCAATCGACACCACGACGATCGCGATGAAGCAGACATGCCAGCTCCAGTGATTGGCGAGAAACAGCCCGGCGGGAATGCCGAGCACCTGGCTCGCCGCGAACGCCGTCTGGATAATCCCCATCACGCGGCCGCGCATCCGCAGCGGGAACAGGTCGGTGATGATGGCGAGCACCACCGAGCCGATCACGCCACCGAACAATCCGGTCACGATCCGGCCCATGAGCAACACGTGGTAGTTCGGCGCCGCCGCGCAGAGCGCGGTGCCGAGCGTGAAGCCGACATAGAAGAACAGCAGCAGGCGCTTGCGGTCGAAGCGATCGGCAAAGCCGGCGGCCAGCACGCCCGAAATGCCCGCGCTGAACGCGTAGGCCGACACCGCGACGCCGAATTGGGTGGCCGTGATGTCGAGCGCGGGCATCAGGATGGCGCCGAGCGGCGACATGATGATGAAGTCGAGGATGATGGTGAACTGCGTGAACGCGAGCAGCGCGATGAGAAGCGCCTGGTAGCGCGAAAAGCCGCGCGGCTGCTCCGATGGGGCGTCGATAGGCGCAGCGAGCGTCTGTTCGGTCATGGGTCTCGATTTCGTCGGGGGCGGTGAGGGAAACTGGCAGATGGGGTGGGCCCGCACGATTTTCACGGGCCGCTTAGCTCTCGTTGCTGCCGGGAACCTGAACTCGCGCCGGGTTGTGGGATCCGGGCAACAGCCTCCCGTCGGACGAGCCGTCCGCTTCTTTGCGAAAAGAGTGCGCGGATTGAGAAGCAGTGCACCGCGCGCACCCCATGAATATGGGGGGACGGAATGCCGCGCGGTCCGTCGCGCATCCGCGTCTTCCCAAAGCCATGGACTGCATGCTTTGAGTATCGCATATGGCGCAAGCGTCAATCGCGTTGACGTGGTGGCGGCCTTCGGCTGGAAGTGACGGCGGTCTTGGTTCTTCGTGCGCCACTTGCCGGTCGCAAGGTCGGAAGACGGGGTGGGGGGACCAACATGATGATCTCATCGCGAGCGCGAATCAGCGCTTGTCTCGCAACGGTGCTGATCGCCGTCGTCGTGGCCTGCGCCGGCGCGCCGCGAGCCCGGGCCCAGTTCATCTGCGTGGATGGGGCCTTATCCGATCAAGGCGCCAGTGCGGCCGGCTCAGCGGGCAATTTTGCCTGCGGGCCCTCCGCCTCCGCTCCGGGTGCGGGCAGCAACAACTCCGCGATCGGGAGCGGCGCTTACGCTGACGGAAATGCCAGCAGCAATATTGCCGTCGGTTCCGCCAACGCCAGCGGCCACAGCAGCTCCAATATGGCGACCGGAAACAATGCCAACGCCAGCGGCAACAACAGCTTCAACAGCGCGACCGGAGCGGGAGCCATCGCCAGCGGTGACACCAGCAAAAACATCGCGTCCGGTAACAACGCGCAGGCCAGCGGCGACAACAGCAACAATATCGCGACCGGCGCCGGAGCCAACGCCGGTGGCAACAACAGCGGCAATCTTGCGTCCGGGCTGACAGCCCTCGCCAACGGAGACAACAGCAGGAACGTTGCGACAGGGCGCAGTTCCAATGCCTCCGGCAACAACAGCAGAAATGTTGCGACCGGGTTTGTCGCCAGGGCTTACGGCGACAACAGCTTCAACACCGCGACGGGGACCAACGCCAACGCCTACGGCAACGGCAGCGCTAACATCGCGACCGGCCCCAACTCCAACGCGACCGGCGACAACAGCTTCAATATCGCGACCGGCGTGAATACCAACGCGAGCGGGTCCGGAAGCAATAACGTCGCCACCGGCAACGCCGCCAACGCATTTGGCGCCAACAGCTCCAACGCGGCGGCCGGCTATCTGGCGAATGCCAGCGGCGCCAATTCGGCGAATATCGCGAACGGCACGCAATCCAATGCCAGTGGGACCGGCAGCTTCAACATTGCGGTCGGCAACGGCGCCAATGCGAGCGGAAACGGTGTCGCGAACACCGCGGTCGGTAACGGCGCCAATGCCACCGGCGCGAATTCGTCGGCCTACGGCAATGGCGCATCAGCAACTTTCGGGAATTCCACCGCGATCGGCAATGGCGCCACCGCGACGCGCGCGAACCAGCAGGTTTACGGGACGGCGAGCAATACCTACACGATGACAGGCGTCACCTCGGCCGCGAGCACGGCCGCGCAGTCAGGGCCCGTGCAGCTCGTCACCACTGACGCTGCCGGCAATCTCGCATCCACCTCGCTCAGCGCGCTCGGGTTTGCGAGCCCCGCGGATATCGCAGGCATCAACAGCCAGCTCGCAGGCATCAATGCCCGGCTCAACGACCTCGACGGCAGGACCGGCAAGGCGGTCAACGGTGTCGCGATGGCCTTCGCGATGTCCGGCTCGCCCTGGCTGATGCCGTCCGAGAAGATCGCGATGAGCATGAACTGGGGCACGTTTCAGAACACCAATGCGCTCTCCATGAGTGCGGCGCTGCGTGTCAGCGAGCACGTGCAGGCCAGCGGCGGGCTGACCTATGGCACGAACGGCGGCGGCTTGGGCGGCCGCGTCGGCATGCGTGTCGGCTGGTGAAGGCAGCAGGCCACTTCATGCAAGGGGCCGTGCCATGCGATTGATCGTGCGAGCCGTGATTGCACTGGCGTTGCTGCTGTCCTGCGGCAGCGGGGCGATGGCGCAGCAGAAGACGCCCGAGCCGGCCCCGGCGCAGCCGTCGCTGCCCGTCACGCTGGAGAAGGCGCTCTATCTGATCCGCTCGACGCTGCTCACGCTCAATGATGCCAACCGCACCGGCAATTACACGGTGCTGCGCGACCTCGCGGCGCCCGACTTCCAGGCGCGCAACACCGCCGCAGATCTCGGATTGAATTTTCTCGACCTGCGGCGCCGCAATTTCGATCTCTATGCTGCGGCATTGCTGGCGCCGCAATTCAGCGAAGCGCCCGCGCTCGATCAGCGCGGGATGCTGCGCCTCGCAGGTTACATTCCGACCCGGCCGCAGCAGATCCAGTTCGATCTGACGTTTCAGATCGTTGCGGGGCAATGGCGCCTGTTCGCGATCGCGATCGCGACGCCGGAAGCTGCACCGGCACAGCCGCATGCCCAGGTGACGCCTGCCAAGCCCGCCGTGCCTGCGCAGAAGAAGGCGCCCTGAGGGGGTTGCGCGGGCGCGGCCGCATCACGGTCGCGGCGATGATCTGCATCATGCTGCCGGCGATCTGACCGAACCGCGTGCTTGCGCGGCCCGCCGGCAATGGCTACATCGCGGGCAATCCGAATTAGCTATTGTGCCGACGCAACCGATTCGACCCGAGGTTTTGAAACGCCATGACCGTACGCCTGCATCGCGGTGACCTGCCCGACCTCACGCGCTACACCACAGCGGTGGCGATCGACACCGAGACCATGGGGCTCAACCCGCACCGCGACCGGCTCTGCGTGGTGCAGCTCTCGCCCGGCGACGGCAGCGCCGACGTGGTGCAGATCCCGAAGGGGCACACCGACGCGCCGAACCTGAAGGCCCTGCTGGCCAATCCCGCCATCACGAAGATCTTCCACTTCGCGCGGTTCGACGTCGCGGTGCTGTACCAGACCTTCGGCGTCATGACCGGGCCGATTTATTGCACCAAGATTGCCTCGCGCCTGACCCGTACCTACACCGACCGCCACGGCCTGAAAGACCTCGTGCGCGAGGTGCTCAATGTCGATCTCTCCAAGCAGCAGCAGTCCAGCGATTGGGGTTCCGACAGCCTGACCGAGCCGCAGCTCGCCTACGCCGCCTCGGACGTGCTGCATCTGCATGGCTTGCGCGAACGACTCGATGCCATGCTGGTCCGGGAAGGCCGCACGGCGCTCGCCAAGGCCTGTTTCGACTTCCTGCCGACCCGTGCCCTGCTCGACCTCCAGGGCTGGGCGGAGGAGGACATTTTCGCGCATTCCTGAGCCCCGGGTCCCCGGTTAGACCCTGGACCGCGCCCCGTTTCGGACACTTTCGCGCGGTCTGTCCAGGCCACGCCAAGCCTGCAACGCCAGCCAGCGACGTCCACGGCTGCATATTGGCGCGGTGAGGGGTACAATAGGACGACCCTCGATCCGGCTTGGCGAGCGACACCTCAGGAGCTCAGGTGAATTCGGCCCATAATCCCACCTACGACGCCGCGCTTGCGGCGAAGTTTGCCAGCGCGGCGCGCCACAGCCGCCTGGTGCGGATTCTCAGGGTTTGGGTCCCCGCGACGGTGGTCGTGGCCATGGCCGTGATCATCTACATCGCGTTCTTCAACAAATTCCGGATTCCCGAGCTGCCGCTCACCGTCGAGAACATGGTGGTGTCGGGCACCAAGATCACGATGGAATCGCCGCATCTGTCCGGCTTCACACCGGATCAGCGGCCCTATGAGCTCTGGGCCAAGACCGCGACGCAGGACATCACCGATCCTGATCACGTCGATCTCAACGACCTCCGTGCGAAAGTGCTGATGGAGGATCAATCCACCCTGTTCCTCGATGCCCGCACCGGCCGCTTCGACAACAAGCAGCAGCAGCTCGATCTGCACAAGGACATCTTCCTGCGCACCTCCACCGGCTACGAGGCGCGGCTGAACTCCGCCTTCGTCGACATGAACAAGGGCACGGTCTCCTCGGACGAGCGTGTCGACGTCAAGCTGACCAACGGCACGCTGACCGCGGATCGCCTGCGAATTACGGAAGGCGGCGACGTCATCCGTTTCGAAGGCAATGTGGTCATGCATCTGGACAAGCTGGATGACCCCGCCGCCGCACAGCCTGCGCCACCCGAGCCCGCGCCGCCGGCAAAGACACGTCCTCCTCAGAACAAGTCTGCCAACTCAAGATGATTTTCATGACCAAGATCTTTTCGCGCAGCGACGACCAGCGGCGCGCCATCGTCAGCGCGGCTGCACTTGCCGTCGGCATTGTTCTGGTCGCCACAGGTGCGGCCATCGCGCAGAACACCATGCAGGGCGTGCCCAACGCGATGCAGGGCTTCTCGCAGAACCGCGATCAGCCGATTCAGATCGAGGCCGCTTCGCTCGAGATGCGCGACAAGAAGAAGGAGGCGACCTTCGCCGGCAATGTGAAGGTCATCCAGGGCGACACCACCATGACCTCGAAGACGCTGGTGGTGTTTTACGAATCGGGCGGCGACAAGCCGGCCACGCCGCCGCAGCCCGCGAAGGGCGCGAAGTCGACGGCGCCGATGCAGTCGGCGCAGCCAGGCCCTGGCGGCAGTTCCTCGATCAAGCGACTGGAGGCGCACGGCAATGTCGTCGTCACCCAGAAAGACCAGGTGGTGACGGGCGAGACCGCCATATTCGACACCAAGACCAATCTCATCACCATGTTCGGCGGCGGCGCTGGGCAGGTGGTCATGACGCAGTGCAAGAACGTGATGCGTGGCGATCGGCTGAAGGTCGACATGACGACCGGCGTGTCGCGGGTGGAATCTGATAGCGGGAGGGTTCAGGTCTTGCTGCCCCAGGGCGCCGGCAATGATTGCGGTTCGGGCAAGGGCGGCGGAGCAGCGCCTCTGCAATTGCCTGGTGCAAGTAAACCGAAATAAATTCAAAGACTTGGTTCGGATGCAACCGAACCGAGGTTGAAGCTTGGCGGGCGAGACTGTATCTAGCGCCCAGGGCTTTCGAAGCGGGGTCGGCCGCTTTTCGGGCGTGTTTCACTGGGCATGAGACATCCCTTCACTCATGCTGCATCGGCGAATCGAAAGCCCGATGCGGCAGATCGCGCAAATTCGCGCGGGATCGTCGCGCAGGATCGTCGCGAAAGGCTTAGAAGGCGGGGATGGTCGATCTCTTCAGCATGTTCCGTCGGCGCCCCGCCAAGCGCGGCCGGCCAGGATTTGCGCGCCAGGACATCACCGCGCTCGGTGACAGTGTCGGCGGGCTCGTGGCCAGCCCGATCCGCGATGCGCCGCCGCTCGCCCGCGACCCGGCGCGTGCGCCCGATCAGTTCCAGGCTGACTATCAGGACGGCTACGAAGCCGATTATCGAGCCGAGCCCCGCCCGCAGGCGGTTCACCCGGTCAGGGCTGCCGGCAGGTCCAATGGCGCGACCGCGCCTCAGCTCCTGAAGCGGCCGGGTTTCCTGGCTGTGCATAGCGTGGAAAAGGCCTTCGGCAGCCGCCAGGTGGTTCGCGGCGTCAGCATCTATGTGCGCCGCGGCGAAGCCGTCGGCCTGCTCGGTCCGAACGGCGCCGGCAAGACCACAGTGTTCTACATGATCACGGGCCTGATCAAGGCCGATCGCGGCGCGATCGAGCTGGACGGCCACGACGTCACGAAACTGCCGATGTATCAGCGCGCGCGGCTCGGCATCGGCTATCTGCCGCAGGAAGCCTCGATCTTCCGCGGCCTCACCGTCGAGCAGAACATCCGCGCCGTGCTCGAAGTGGTCGAGCCCTCGCGCAAGAAGCGCGAGCAGCAGCTCGACTCGCTGCTCGACGAATTCAACATCACGCGGCTGCGCAAATCGCCGTCGATCGCGCTGTCCGGCGGCGAGCGCCGCCGCGTCGAGATTGCGCGCGCGCTGGCGACGCGGCCGAACTACATGCTGCTCGACGAGCCGTTCGCCGGCATCGACCCGATCGCGGTCGGCGACATCCAGGACCTCGTCCGCCATCTCACCAATCGCGGCATCGGCGTGCTCATCACAGACCACAATGTGCGCGAGACGCTCGGCCTCACCGATCGCGCCTACATCGTCTATGCCGGGGAAATCCTGACCGAGGGGAGCCCGGATGAGATCGTGGCCGATCCGGACGTGCGCCGCCTTTACCTTGGCGAGGAATTCCGCCTCTAGCCCGTTTTTGCGTTTCGTCAAGACGTGTACATCGGGCCCGGACTAGGATAAGCAAAAATCGGACCAACTTTTTGGGATCGGTTCTAGCTTCATGGCGCTCACGCAGAGATTAGAGTTCCGGCAGTCGCAGTCGCTGGTCATGACGCCGCAGCTGATGCAGGCGATCAAGCTGCTGCAATTGTCCAATCTCGATCTCACGACCTTCGTGGAAGAGGAACTCGAGCGTAACCCCCTGCTGGAACGGGCCAGTGACGAGGCCCCCGCGGGTGAGACCCCCACGGATGCGGGCCAGTTCAGCGACAGCGACGATTTCGGCGGCGGCAACGCCGATGAGCCCGGCGGCGGTCCCGGCGAGGCGTTCGAGCCGGGCCAGGAAGAATGGATGAGCAAGGATCTCGGCACCCGCGCCGAGATCGAGCAGACCCTGGACACGGGCCTGGACAACGTCTTCTCCGAGGAGCCGGCCGAGGCCGCGGCACGCAACGCCCAGGACGCCGCGCCGACCACCTACACCGAATGGGGCGGCGGCGCCTCCGGTGACGAAGACTACAATCTCGAAGCTTTCGTCGCCGCCGAGATGACACTCGGCGACCACCTCGCCGAGCAGCTCTCGGTGGCTTTCACCGCGCCCGCGCAGCGCATGATCGGCCAGTACCTGATCGACCTCGTCGACGAGGCCGGCTATCTGCCGCCCGATCTCGGCCAGGCCGCGGAGCGCCTCGGCGCATCGCAAGCCGACGTCGAGGGCGTCCTTGCCGTGCTGCAAAAGTTCGATCCGCCCGGCGTCTGTGCGCGCAATTTGAGCGAATGCCTGGCGATCCAGCTCCGCGAGCTCGACCGCTACGACCCCGCGATGCAGGCCCTGGTCGAGCATCTCGATCTCCTCGCCAAACGCGACATCGCCGCCTTACGCAAGCTCTGCGGCGTCGACGACGAGGACATCGCCGACATGATCGGCGAGATCCGCCGCCTCAATCCCAAGCCCGGCATGAAGTTCGGTTCGGCGCGCCTGCAGACCATGGTGCCCGACGTCTATGTCCGCCCGGGTCCCGACGGAGGCTGGCATGTCGAGCTCAACAGCGACACCTTGCCGCGCGTGCTGGTCAACCAGACCTACTATTCGCAGCTCTCGAAGAAGATCGGCAAGGACGGCGACAAGTCCTATTTCACCGACGCGCTGCAGAACGCGACCTGGCTGGTGCGCGCGCTCGACCAGCGCGCCCGCACCATCCTGAAAGTCGCAACCGAGATCGTGCGCCAGCAGGACGGCTTCTTCACCCATGGCGTGGCGCATCTGCGGCCGCTCAATCTGAAGGCCGTCGCCGACGCCATCCAGATGCACGAATCCACGGTGTCCCGCGTCACCGCCAATAAATACATGGCCACCAACCGCGGCACGTTCGAGCTGAAATATTTCTTCACGGCCTCGATCGCCTCGGCCGACGGCGGCGAGGCGCATTCCGCCGAAGCGGTGCGCCATCACATCAAGCAGCTGATCGATTCGGAGGAGCCGAGCGCGATCCTGTCGGACGACACCATCGTGGAACGCTTGCGCGCTTCGGGCATTGATATTGCCCGCCGCACGGTCGCGAAGTACCGCGAAGCCATGCGCATTCCTTCCTCGGTGCAACGCCGCCGCGACAAGCAGAGCGCCCTTGGTAACGTCCTCTCCACCGCCTTGTCCGATCGCTCGCGCAATCCCGAACCGGCCTGATTGCACTGGCGCGAAATCGCGCTACTCTCGGCTCCCCTTTGCAACCCATCCAAGCACGCGCATGATTCGAAAAAGTGCACAGCGGTCTCCTCTCGCGACCAACGCGGAACGGGTTCGTGGGGAGATCATGCGCAGGGAACGACTTCAGCTGCGGTGACGCGTCGTCGCGGCTGATGAGCAAATCAAGCGAGGCATCCCATGACTCTTCGGATTTCGGGCAAGAGCATCAGCGTCGGCGAGGCCCTGCGCGGCCGCGTCGCCGACCGCACCGACGAGGTGCTGCGCAAATATTTCGACGGCAATTATTCCGGCCACATCACGCTCAGCAAGGACGGCTTCGGCTTCCGCACCGATTGCGCCCTGCACCTCGATTCGGGGATCACGCTCGAGGCCGATTCGAACGCGCCGGATGCCTATGCCAGCGCCGACCAGGCGCTGCTGATGATCGAGAAGCGGCTGCGCCGCTACAAGAACCGGCTCAAGGACCGCTCCGCCCGCAAGGCCCATGTCGCCTCCGAGGCCATGGCTGCGCTCGACGCGACAGCCTACGTGCTGGAGGCGCCCGGCGAGGGCGAAGAGGACGTCACCGGCTACAGCCCCGTGATCATCGCCGAGCAGACCACCTCGTTGAAGCAGCTCTCGGTCAGCGAGGCGGTCATGGAACTCGACCTCAGCGGAGCCCCGTGCCTGGTCTTCCAGCATGGCTCTTCGGGCCGGGTGAACATCATTTACCGCCGGGCGGATGGCAATGTCGGCTGGATCGATCCGCCGGGGGCCAAGGTGGACGACAAGGTCGATGGCAAGGCGGGCGGTTAGGCGGGGCGGGCTCCGTACGATCCCGGCCCTTAACAATGACCGTGGCAAAGCCGCACGCGGGAGTTGGCACCGGGATTGCGTTGGAGTAGAAGCCCCCCACATCTGGACTTGGCAGGACTTTGGGCTAAGTCCCCTTCCTGCTTCACGTTATTGACGCTGGCTCGGCTTGGTCTATCAAGCTGGCCAATTCGGAACCTGACGGTTTAATTCACCTCGGAAAGCCTCCATGCCGATTACCGATCTGGTCGCACCCGAGGCGATTCTCCCGGCATTGAAGGTCAACAGCAAGAAGCAGGCCTTGCAGGAGCTCGCGGCCAAGGCCGCCGAGCTGACCGGGCAGAACGAGCGCTCGGTGTTCGAGGTGCTGCTGCAGCGTGAGAAGCTCGGCACCACCGCGGTCGGCTATGGCGTCGCCATCCCGCACGGCAAGCTGCCCAAGCTCGAAAAGATCTTTGGCCTGTTCGCGCGGCTCGACCGCCCGATCGATTTCGAGGCCATGGACGGCCAGCCGGTCGATCTGGTCTTCCTGCTGCTCGCCCCCGAAGGCGCCGGCGCCGATCACCTCAAGGCCCTCGCCCGCATCGCCCGCCTCCTGCGCGACCAGGACATCGCCAAGAAGCTCCGCGCCTCGCGCGATGCGCAGGCGATCTATTCGGTGCTGGCCCTGCCGCCGGCGACCGCGGCGTAAGTCTTCCGGTTCGAACCCGAGCCGCGCCGGCTGCGACCTAATGTCGAGGCCGGGCGCCATGACATGTCTCCGTCAGCTCTGATCGTTGTGCGTCCCGGCGCCGATTTGGCGCGGGAATTTTCAGAGATGATGTGCGGTTCGATCGGCCGGGTTTTTGGTCTGCTTTGCTCCGTGTCCGTGATCACCACGGCCGCAGCGCATGCTGACGAGGCCTCCAACGACCGCGTCATCGCGGAGAAGTCCGAGATCATCGCGGCCGACCCGACGAACGCGGTCGCCTACGAACTGCGTGGCGAAGCCTACTACCTCAAGCACGACTGGAATCGCGCTTTCGAGGATTGCAGTGCCGCGATCCGGATCGATCCGAATTTCGGCCGGGCCTATAATTGCCGCGGCCGCGCTTATTCCGCCAAAGGCGATCGCGATCACGCCATGGCCGACTACAACGAAGCCATTCGTCTCGATCCCGGCTATGGGCCATCCTACACCTCGCGTGCCCAGGAATATTTCAACAAGCGCGACTTCGAGGGCGCGATCGTCGGCTTCACCGAGGCGATCGAACGCAATCCCAAGCAGGTCTATTTTGCCACCGTCATGAGAGGTGAAGCCTACGCCGCGAAGGGCGACACCGACCGCGCCGTCGCCGATTACAACGAGGCGATGCGGCGTAACCCCGCCGCCGCTTGGCCCTACGAGCTGCGCAGCACGATCCATGTCGGGAACGGCGAAATCGACGCGGCGCTCGACGATTGCAACAGCGCCGTTCGCCTCGAGCCGGGCAAAGCCGGCGGCCATTATTGCCGGGCGGTCATCCTCCTGAAAAAGGACGATGCCGACGGGGCCATCCGGGAGTTTGACGAGGTCACGCGGATGACCCCGGCTTTCGCGAGAGCCCATCTCGCTCGTGCCCTCGCCTGGCACAGGAAGGGTGACGACAAGCGCGCCCTCGCCGATTGCGACGAAGCGGTTCGATTGGAGCCGGCAAATTCGGCGGCCTACAATAACCGTGCCGCCTTGCTTCGCGACATGGGAGAGCACACGCGTGCGCTCGCCGACTACAACGACGCAGTCCGGCTCGATCCGAAGAACCAGGTCGCGCTGGCCAATCGCGGCCTCCTCTACATGATGATGTCGGATCCAAAGCACGCGCGCGCCGATTTCAACAACGTGCTCGCGCTGCCGCCGAACGACAAATGGGCGGTCGACACCGCGCGCGAAGGGCTTGGCTTTCTGAAGTGAATGAGAGTGGCGCGTGTCCCGGACAGCAGCAACGCTTAAGCGTTGCTGCGCAGAGCCGGGACCCAGCGCCTCACGGATTGCGGTCAGCCGCATGGGCCCCGGCTCTGCAGCGCACCGTCGAAGGGACGCTGCGCTGCGTCCGGGGCACGAGAGCTGAGCGTGCGATAGCCTTATACGCCGTCATTGCGAGCGCAGAAGCAATCCAGAGTCTTTCCGCGGAGGGATTCTGAATTGCTTCGCTGCGCTCGCAATGACAAAGCCGAGACGTCATCACACAAATGAAAACGGGCACGCCTTCCTGCGAAGGCATGCCCGCTCAAAATCCTAATCTTCGTGCGACGCTCGCGCGCTCAGTGCACGCTCACCGCTTGCAGCTCGTTGCTCCAGGCGTTGGCGACCGCGGCTTCGCGGCTGTCGGTCAGCATGATCGGCGTGCCGTCGGCGGCGTGGAGCGCGAAGAGCTTGAGGCCCGGCGCGATTTTCGGCGCTTCGGGAAACAGGCCCGGCACGTCTTCCGAGCGGATCTGCTTCACATAGGCGATATGGCCTTCGCCGAGGGTTGCCAGCGTCTCGGGCGAGACGTTCTTGGCTTCGTATTCGAACGCAACGTGACCTTCACTCATGGTCTCGACTCCTCTGGAACACTAAGCGGTCGAGTCCGCTACTCGTTCCATTATTCGTGCTCATTGATAGCGATTGTCTTAACGATCCTCTCCGGTTCAGGCCGGGCCAGATCGATCGACAACAGCCCGTTCTTCAGATCCGCACCCAGCACCAGCATCCCCTCCGCCAGCACGAAGGTGCGCTGGAAGTGGCGCGCGGCGATGCCGCGATGGATGTATTGCCGGGTCTTGTCGTCCTGCTGGCGCCCGCGGATCACGAGCTGGTTTTCCTCAATGGTTACATCGAGTTGGTCGCGGGTGAATCCGGCGACCGCCAGCGTGATGCGTAACCGCTCGGGCTGACCGTCCGCGCCGCCGCACCTCTCGATATTGTAGGGAGGGTAGCCGTCGGCGCCTTTGACGACGCGATCGAGCACGCGCTCAATCTCGTCGAAGCCCAGAAGGAACGGACTGGATAACGTGGGAACACGAGACATAGTTTACAAAGTCCTCGCGGAAGCGACTTTGGTGTGTCGGGGCCCATAGAGGCGCCCCTTGAGACGCAATATGGGCACGTTCCCGTGTTGGTTCAAGCAGGTAGCCGGGATGCTGGATGCTGTGGATGGGGGCATGTCGGCCGCCCGTCCATTCTGCTGTCACCCATGTGTCAGCCATGTCTCCGAACGCCTCTCAGTGATGTCGTACGGGCTGAGCCGACAAGCCCGGGCGTGATGGCTTTCCGTCGCGGTTTTTTCCCAACGAAAACAAAGCCCCCTCTACTGTGCATGGGGTTGTTTTCGTAATTTTGGTTTGGGAGGCCTCGGAACCCTCAGGCCTCGAGCCGCGTCCGGCCGTCGCCGCTGAACAAATGCAGCTTGCTGCGCACCGCAGCGACTCGGATTTTCGCGCCGATGGCGGGGGCATCGGTTCCGGGAATGCGGACGATGATCTCGCCGGGCGGCAGCTCTCCGGGCGTGGCGGCGAGGTGCTGCTCTTCCTGCTCGCGCGAGCCATAGACGAAAGTTTCTGCGCCGACGCGCTCGATCGCTTCCACGGTCAGCGGCAAGGCGACGCCGCCCGCCGGGGTCTGGTCGGTGATGACGAAGTCTTCCGGTCGGATGCCGAGAATGCCGGCATCGGCAGCACTGCTGCCGGCGAGCTGCGCGCGGATTTCCTCGGGCCGCGTCGACATCAGATTCATCGGCGGCGCGCCGATGAAGGAGGCGACGAAGGTGGTCGCCGGCTTCTCGTAGATCGCCAGGGGATTGCCGACCTGCTCGACCTGGCCGCCATTCATCACGACGAGAATGTCGGCGAGCGTCATCGCCTCCAGCTGGTCGTGGGTGACGTAGATCGACGTCGTGTTGAGCCGGCGCTGCAATTTGCGGATCTCGACACGCATCGCGATGCGCAGTTTTGCGTCGAGATTCGACAGCGGCTCGTCGAACAGGAATACCTTCGGCTGGCGCACGATGGCGCGGCCCATGGCGACGCGCTGACGCTGGCCACCGGAGAGCTGGCGCGGCTTGCGCTCCAGCATCGGCGACAGCTCGAGCACGCGCGCGGCTTCCTCGACGCGGGTCTTGATCTCGGCCTCCGCCATGCCGCGGTTGCGCAGGCCGTAGGCCATGTTGTTGTAGACGCTCATATGCGGATAGAGCGCGTAGTTCTGGAACACCATCGCGATGTCGCGATCGGCGGGCTCGACCTGGTTGACGACCTTGCCGCCGATGTCGATCTCGCCGCCGGTGACGGTCTCCAGGCCTGCGACCATGCGCAGCAAGGTCGACTTGCCGCAGCCGCTTGGTCCGACCAGCACGCAGAACTGTCCGTCGCCGACATCGACGTTGACGCCCTTGATGGCCTCGAAGCCGCCGGGATAGGTCTTGCGGACGTTGCGCAGGGTGACGTTAGCCATGAAAACTCGCTTCTTACTTTTCCGTCTCGACCAGCCCGCGCACGAACAATTTTTGCATCACGACGACGACGAACACCGGCGGCAGCATGGCCAGCACGGCGGTCGCCATCACGATCGGCCATTCGGTCAGCGCGTCGGTGGTGGTGATCATCTTGCGGATGCCGACCTGGATGGTCTGCATGTCGTCGCGGGTGGTGATGAGCAGCGGCCAGAGATATTGATTCCAGCCGAGGATGAACAGGATCACGAACAGCGCCGCCATGTTGGTGCGCGACAGCGGCAGCAGCGTATCCCAGAAGAAGCGCAAAGGGCCGGCGCCGTCGATGCGCGAGGCCTCCAGGAGTTCGTCCGGCACGGTCATGAAGAACTGGCGGAACAGCAGCGTCGCCGTGGCCGAGGCGATCAGCGGCAGCGCGAGGCCCGCATAGCTGTCGAGCATGTGCAGGTCGGCGACGATCTTGTAGGTCGGATAGATGCGCACCTCGACCGGCAGCATCAGGGTGATGAAGATCAGCCAGAAGATCGGCATGCGGAGCGGAAAGCGGAAATACACGATCGCATAGGCCGAGATGATCGAGATCGCGATCTTGCCGACCGCAATCATCAGCGCCATCACCAGCGAGTTCAGCATCATGTGGCCGACCGGCTCGCGGGTCGAGCCGCTCGTGCCGACGAAGATGGTCTGGTAGTAGGTCTCGAAGAAATGACCGCCGGGCAGCAGCGACATCTGCCCGTTCGCGATCAGCGCGTTCTCCTGCGTCGAGGCGATGATCGCGATGTAGACCGGGAACGCGACGATCGCGATCCCGATCCAGAGGATGACGTGGGCGACATAGCGCCGAAAGCCCTCTTCCTCGACCATCAGTACGTCACCTTGCGTTCGACGAAGCGGAACTGGATGCCGGTGAGCACGATGACCATGATCATCAGGACCACCGATTGCGCCGCGGAGCTGCCGAGATTGCCGCCGAGCAGGCCGTCGGAATAGACCTTGTAGACCAGCGTTTCCGTCGACTTGCCGGGGCCGCCGCGGGTCATGGTGTCGATGATGCCGAAGGTGTCGAAGAAGGCGTAGACGATGTTGACGACCAAGAGGAAGAAGATGGTCGGCGACAGCAGCGGGAAGGTCACGGTCCAGAACCTTCGCATCGGGCGGGCACCGTCGATCGCGGCGGCTTCGAGCACGCTGCGCGGGATGCTCTGCAGGCCGGCGAGGAAGAACAGGAAATTGTAGGAGATCTGCTTCCAGGCGGCGGCGAGGATGATCAGCGTTGCGGCCTGGTCGCCGTCGAGCAGCGGATTCCAGTCGATGCCCAGGGCGCGCAGATAACGCGCGATCACGCCGAGCGAGGGATGCAGCATGAAGATCCAGAGCACGCCGACGACCGGCGGCGCCACGGCATAGGGCCAGATCAGCAGCGTGCGATAGAGCATCGAGCCGCGCAGCGGCTTGTCGGCCATGACCGCGAGCAGCAGCGCGAACGACAGCGACGAGACCGCGATGGCGAACGAGAAGAAGAAGGTGCGGAGGATCGATTCGAAATAGGCGGAATCCCCGAACAGCTCGACGTAATTTTCGAACCAGACGAAGGTGGTCGACAGGCCGAAGGCGTCCTGCTGCAGGAAGGACTGGATCACGGCCTGCAGGGCCGGCCAGTAGAAGAAAATCAGGACGATCGCGAGCTGCGGCGCAACGAGCGCATACGGCAACAGCTTTGATTGGAAAATGGCTTGCTTTTGCATGATGTCCGCAGGAGTGGCAGGCCGGGTTGCCCGGCCTGCCATCCGTGACCTTACTTGACGGCGGTCTTTTCGAACTGACGCAGCATGGTGTTGCCGCGCTCGACGGCCGCGTCCAGCGCCTGCTTGGCGGTCTTCTTGCCGGCGAGCGCCTGCTCGATCTCTTCCGCCCAGACGTCACGCAGCTGAACCATGTTGCCGAGGCGAAGGCCGCGGGAGTTCTCGGTCGGCTCCTTGTTGGTCAGCTCGAGCAGCGGGGTCTCGAGATAGGGCTGGTCCTTGTAGAACCCTTCCGCCTTGGCCTTCTCGTAAGCCGCCTTGGTGATCGGCAGGTAGCCCGAGGCCTTGTGAATATAGACCTGGCGATCGGTGTCCGAGAGGAACGTCAGGAATTTTGCAACGCCCTTGTACTCCTCGGCCGGCTTGCCGCCCATGACCCAGAGCGAAGCGCCGCCGATGATGGAGTTCTGCGGCGCGCCCTTCGCGTCGGGGTAATAGGGCATCGGCACCGCGGTGAAGGCGAACTTGGCCTGCGCCTTGACGTTGCCGAAGAATGCCGACGAGGTCAGATAGAGCGGACATTCGCCCGAGGTGAAGCGGCCCTCGCCGGTGTTGGTGCGGCCGGCATAATCGTAGGTCTTGTCCTTCTGCAGCTCGACCAGCTTCTCGAGATGCTTGACCTGGAGCGGACCATTGAACTCGAGCTTGGTGTCGAAGCCGTCGAGGCCGTTGGCCTTGCTCGACAGCGGCACGTTGTGCCAGGCGGAGAGCTGCTCGAGATTGACCCAGGTGACCCAGGAATTGGAGAACCCGCAGGTCGCATGACCGTTGTCATGGAGCTTCTTGGCGGCCTCAAACGTTTCGGGCCAGGTCTTTGGGATCGCGACATTGGCCTTCTTCAGCTCGTCGAGATTGACCCACATGACGGTCGACGACGAGTTGAAGGGGAACGAGAGCATCTCGCCCTTCGAGGTGGAGTAGTAGCCGGTGATGGCGGGCAGGTAGATCTTGGGATCGAACTTTTCGCCGGCCTCGGCCATCAGCTTGTAGACGGGCTTCACGGCGCCGGTCGCGGCCATCATGGTGGCGGTGCCGACCTCGAACACCTGCATGATGTGCGGCGCGTTGCCGGCGCGGAACGCCGCGATGCCGGCATTCATCGTATCGGCGTAGTTGCCCTTGTAGGTCGGGATCACCTTGTAATCGCTCTGCGACGCGTTGAAGTCGTTGGCGAGCTTGACGATGACGTCGTTGTTGGCGCCGGTCATCGCGTGCCACCACTGGATCTCGGTCACGGCCAATGCCGGCGAGGCGCCGAGACCAACCGTGAGTGCAACAGCAGCAGCCGTGCCAAAATGTCGAAGAGCCATCAAGAAAACCTCCCTTGCCCGTCACTAAAGAAGCGCTTGCGCTAGCAGTGCCATATGACGTTCACATGACTGTGTAAGCGGGAGAAACGAAAGCAGCAAGCGCTGCTAAATGGGAAGTCGTCAAATAGGCGAAGAGGCCACAGCCAGCCTCCTCCGTTCGCGGTGCACTATCGTGCCCGCGCCGCACTGCGGCATCATTCGTTGGACGGAGGTGGCCTCTACCGCTTGCGCTCGGGGCCGCAGACCGTGCCCTTTTCGACCATCGCGTCGATCTCGGCCCTGGAGTAGCCGAACTCGCCCAGCACCTCGGCTGCGTGCTGGCTGAATTTCGGCGGCAGCCGGCGCAGGCTCGGCTTGCTGCGGTCGAGCCGGATCGGGGAGGCGACGCCCTTGTACCAGTCCTTCTCGATGATATCGCCGCGCGCGATCGTGTGCGGATTGGTCAGCGCCTGGTCGATCTTCTGCACGGGCCCTGCGGGCAGGCCCGCGGCGAGCAGGCGATTGCACAGCGGCTCGGCCTCGTGCTGGCTGAACACGGCGGCAAGCTCGGCGCGCAGCGCCTCGCGGTTGGCGATGCGGTCCTTGTTGCGGGCAAAGCGCGGATCGGTGCCGAGCTCGGGCTTGCCGATCTCCTTGGCGAGCTTGCGGAAGGTGCCGTCATTGCCGACGCCGATGAAGATGTTGTCGGTTTTCGTCGGGAAGATCGCGTAAGGCACGAGGTTCGGGTGCTCGTTGCCGGTGAGCGAGGGCGGCTTGCCATGCATGAAATAATTCGCGGTGTGCGGATGCATGATGGCAAGGCCGGTCTCGTACAGCGTGGTCTCGAGGAATTGGCCCTGGCCCGAACGCTGCCGCTCCGACAGCGCCATCAGGATGCCGATCGCCGCATAAAGGCCGGTGGTGATGTCGACCAAGGGCACGCCGATCCGCATCGGCCCGCTCTCGGGCGAGCCGGTCGCGGCGATCATGCCGGTCATGGCCTGGATGATGGCGTCATAGCCGGGATTGCCGCCACGCGGACCGTCGGCGCCGAAGCCGCAGATCCGGCAATGCACGAGACGCGGGAATTTCCTACTGAGGACGTCGTTGCCGATGCCCCATTTCTCCAGCGTGCCCGGCTTGAAATTCTCGATCAGGACGTCGGCTGTCTCCAGCATCTTGAGCAGCACGATGCGGCCGCCCTCGGAGGCGAGGTCGAGGCCGATCGAGCGCTTGTTGCGGTTGATGCCGACGAAATAAGCCGCGTCCTCCTCGTGGAAGGGAGGACCCCATTCGCGCACCTCGTCGCCGGCGGGCGGCTCGACCTTGATCACGTCGGCGCCGTGGTCGGCGAGGATCTGGGTGCAGTAGGGACCGCCGAGCACGCGCGTGAGATCGATGACGCGCAGTCCGCTCATGGCACCTGTGGCGGCTTCAGAACTCATTGCCTTCGCTTCCCCTGTGTCGATCTTTGGTCACAGGCCTAGCGAGGTTTGTTTGCGCCAGCAATGGGCCCTCGCGTAGGGCCATATGCGCCGCCGAGCGTCAGTCCCGCGGCGTGGCAAATCAACGCAAGTGGCCGGCCCGAGGGGGATCTCGGGCCGGCCAATCCGCCGTTCCGATCAGACGACCGTCAGGCGAACGTCGACATTGCCGCGCGTGGCGTTGGAATAGGGGCACACCTGGTGGGCCTTTTCGACCAGTGCTTCGGCCTCCGCGCGGGCGAGGCCCGGCAGCGAGACCGCGAGGTCGATATCGAGGCCGAAGCCGCCCTCGGAGCGCGGGCCGATACCGACGGTCGAGGTGACGGAGGCGTCGGCGGGAACCTTCGGGCCGCCCTGCGAGGCCACGAACTTCATCGCGCCGATGAAGCAGGCGGCATAGCCGGCCGCAAACAGCTGCTCGGGATTGTTGCCGGCGCCGCCGCCGCCGCCGAGCTCCTTCGGCGTGGTGAGCTTGACGTCGAGGGCGCCGTCGAGGGTCGCAGCATGGCCGTCGCGGCCGCCGGTGGCCTTGGCGCTGGTCTTGTAGAGGACGTTCACGGACATTGTCGTCTCCCTGGGGTCTTGGGGTGGGGGTGCGATCTATATCGCAGACAATTAGATTGTGCGCAATTGAAACTTCGCCGTCTCACATTTAATTGTTCGCAATTGAATGTGCCGGCGCGCGGCGCCAGAATGAGACAAGTCCCAAAGAGATTCCCATGCCCCGAAAATCATCGGCAGCGGACGCGCCGCTGCGGCTCGACAACCAGATCTGCTTCGCGGTCTATTCGGCCGCGCATGCCTTCAACCGCGTCTACAAGCCGCTGCTGGACCGGCTCGGCCTGACCTATCCGCAATATCTGGTGATGCTGGTGCTATGGGAGCGCGACGACGTGCCGGTCAAGGACATCGGCGAGCGGCTGTTCCTGGATTCGGGCACCCTGACCCCGCTGCTGAAACGGCTGGAAGCGGCGCATCTCGTGAAGCGCACCCGCTCCAGCGAGGACGAGCGCCAGGTCCTGATCGCGCTGACGGCGCAAGGCCATGCCCTGAAGGAGAAGGCGCGTGCCGTGCCGCAATCGATCCTGGCGGCGTCGGATTGCTCGGTGTCGGAGTTGGTGGCGATGAAGGACGAGATCGTGGCGCTCAGGGATCGGCTGAATGCGGTGATCGGGGAGTAGCGTTTCGCCAGAGCCGGCTTTGCCTTCGAAGCGGGCGAAGGCTGGTGGAGCCAGGCGGGATCGAACCGCCGACCTCTTGCATGCCATGCAAGCGCTCTCCCAGCTGAGCTATGGCCCCTTAGTCCTTAACGGGGTGAAATCTGGTGGATCACCCCAACCGGCGAGTCCTGGCGACTCGCGCGGTGCACCCTTTTTCACAGATCAGGACTGATCTCAAGTCTCTTCATCACCTCCGACATCACCAATGATGTCGGTAACGTCCTCATCGCCCTCTTCTTCATCGGCAATGAAGGTCGAATCATCGTCATCGTCGTCGTCGAGGGTCTCGTCGACCTCGATATCGTCCTCGGATTCGGGCACCACGGCCTTGACCTTGCCGGTGTTCTCCTCGGCGTCGGCCTCCTCGAGCGAGACCTCTTCGACCTCTGCCGGCTCGGGCGCAGCATCCGCTGTCGCCGCGTGCCGGGCTTCGGCGCCACGGGGCATACGCGCCGGCGCCACCGGGGCAATCGGCACGACTTCGCCGGTATAGGGCGAGATCACCGGATTCTTGTTGAGGTCATAGAACTTCTTGCCCGTGGTCGGGCAAATACGTTTGGTTCCGAGTTCGGACTTGGCCACGGCAGGAATCCTGGGAATGTCTGAAAAGCGGTGTTTCACTTGGCTAGTTGGCGGCCCGCTGTCAATAGCGCATTACGGGAGAACGACATGCCCGTGACGGGGCGCGGACCATGTGGTACCTGCGCCGCAGTCCCCTCAGGGCTCATCCAAGGACACAATCTTGACTCATTCCGACCAACCGAGGCCGCTTCAGTCTCGCGCCAGCGGTCCCCTGACCGGGAAAGTACGGGTGCCCGGCGACAAGTCGATCTCCCACCGCGCGCTGATCCTGGGCGCGCTCGCGGTCGGCGAGACCAGGATATCGGGCCTGCTCGAGGGTGAGGACGTCCTCAACACCGCCAAATCCATGCAGGCGCTGGGCGCCAGGGTCGAGCGCACCGGGGATTTTGCCTGGAAGGTCAACGGCGTGGGCGTTGCGGGCTTCGCCACGCCCAAGACCCCTCTGGATTTCGGCAACTCCGGCACCGGTTGCCGGCTGGTCATGGGCGCCGTCGCCGGCTGCCCGATCTCGGCGGTTTTCGACGGCGATGCCTCGCTGCGCAGCCGCCCCATGCGCCGGATCCTCGATCCCCTGGAAAAGATGGGCGCGAAGGTCATTTCCGGCGGCGAGGGCGGCCGCCTGCCCCTGACCCTTCAGGGCGCGCGCGATCCGCTGCCGATCACCTACACGACCCCGGTCGCCTCGGCCCAGATCAAGTCGGCGGTGCTGCTGGCCGGCCTTGCCGCACCGGGCACCACGACCGTGATCGAGAGCGAGGCCAGCCGCGACCACACCGAGTTGATGCTCAAGCATTTTGGCGCCGACATCACCTCGGCGCAGGAAGGCCAGCACGGCCGCCGCATCACGCTCAAGGGCCAGCCCGAACTGCATGGTGCCACCGTCGTGGTGCCCGCCGATCCGTCCTCGGCGGCCTTTCCGGTCGTCGCAGCGCTGATCGTCGAGGGCTCGGATGTCGTCCTGTCCGATGTCATGACCAACCCGCTGCGCACCGGTCTTTTCACGACGCTGCGCGAGATGGGCGCTTCGATCGAGGAAAGCGAGGTCCGTCGTGACGCCGGCGAGCCGATGGCGCAATTGCGCGTGCGCGCCTCGAAACTGCGCGGGGTCGAGGTGCCGTCCGAACGCGCGCCATCGATGATCGACGAATATCTGGTGCTGGCCGTGGCGGCGTCCTTCGCCGAAGGCACGACGATCATGCGCGGCCTCCAGGAGCTGCGCGTCAAGGAATCCGACCGGCTGGAGGCCACCGCCGCCATGCTGCGCGTCAACGGCGTGACGGTCACCATTTCCGGCGACGATCTCATCGTCGAGGGACGCGGCCACGTTCCCGGCGGCGGCACCGTCGCCACCCACATGGACCATCGCATCGCGATGTCGGCGCTGGTGATGGGTTGCGCCTCCGATCAGCCCGTGACCGTCGACGACACCGCCTTTATCGCCACGAGTTTCCCGGACTTCATTCCGATGATGCGTTCTTTAGGGGCCGAGTTTTCATGATCATCGCCATCGACGGGCCCGCGGCCTCGGGCAAGGGGACGCTCGGCAAGCGTCTTGCGCACCATTACGGCTATCGTCATCTCGATACCGGCGTGATCTACCGCGCGGTGGCCTATGCCCTGATGCAATCAGGTCATGATCTCCGCGACGAGGCCGCCGCGGTGCAGGCCGCCCTGGAGCTCGATCCCGAAAAGTTCGGCAATCCCGCCCTGAAGACCCAGAAGGCCGGCGAGGGCGCCTCGATCGTCTCGGCGATCCCCAGGGTTCGCGAGGTCCTGGTCAATTTCCAGCGGCAATTCGCCGCCGATCCGCCCGGCGCCGTGCTTGATGGCCGGGACATTGGAACCGTGATCTGCCCCGATGCCGACGTGAAGATCTTCGTCGTCGCCGACCCCAAGGTCCGCGCCCGCCGCCGGACCATGGAAGCCAAGGCCAGGGGCGAGGAGGCCGACGAAGCCGCCGTGCTCGCCGATATCATCCAGCGCGACGAACGCGACAAGAACCGGCCGATTGCGCCTTTAAAGCCCGCCCCGGATGCTTACTTGCTAGATAACTCCCAACTGGATATAGAGAGCGGCGTCCGGGCCGCCATCGACATTATCGAGGCCGTCCGAGCGGGCCGGTCGCGGGGTTAAGCCGCCGCCGTCATTGGAGGAAGTGCCCGCTCCCGCTCTTTGAGGTCGATACGTCAGGTCCCTGTTTCGGGACCGGCGCGATCCAGGCTCCGGACACAAGATTTCCACGTATCGAACGCGCGGGCCTCAGCCGGCCCGCTTCCGCCGTTCCGGTGTCAAGCCGGGGCTGCGAGCGGTCGCTCGAAGGTTCTGCGGACCTTCCGACACTGCGTGTGCGATGCGCCCATGAACCCAACGGCCGGCACGACATCCGCAACTGGAGAACAAATGGCTTCGACTTCTGCTGATACCTATAGCCCGTCGCGCGACGATTTCGCCGCGATGCTCGACGAGTCCTTCGCAGGCGGCAACCTGCAGGAAAGCTCCGTCGTCAAGGGCAAGGTGGTTGCAATTGAAAAGGACATGGCCGTCATCGACGTCGGCCTGAAGACCGAGGGCCGCGTCGCCCTGCGCGAATTTTCCGGCCCCGGCCGTGACAGTGAACTGAAGGTCGGCGACGAGGTTGAAGTGTTCCTCGACCGCATCGAGAACGCCCTCGGCGAAGCCGTGCTGTCGCGCGACAAGGCGCGCCGCGAAGAGAGCTGGGGCAAGCTCGAGAAGGCGTTCCAGAACAACGAAAAGGTCAACGGCGTCATCTTCAACCAGGTCAAGGGCGGCTTCACCGTCGACCTCGACGGTGCCGTGGCCTTCCTGCCGCGCTCGCAGGTCGACATCCGTCCGATCCGCGACGTTGCGCCGCTGATGAACAACTCGCAGCCGTTCCAGATCCTCAAGATGGACCGCCGCCGCGGCAACATCGTGGTGTCCCGCCGCACGGTTCTCGAAGAGACCCGCGCCGAGCAGCGCCAGGAGCTGGTGCAGAACCTCGAAGAGGGTCAGGTCATCGACGGCGTGGTCAAGAACATCACCGATTACGGTGCGTTCGTTGACCTCGGCGGCATCGACGGCCTGCTGCACGTCACCGACATCGCGTGGCGCCGCGTCAACCACCCGACCGAGGTGCTCTCGATCGGCCAGACCGTGAAGGTCAAGATCATCAAGATCAACCACGAGACGCACCGCATCTCGCTGGGCATGAAGCAGCTGCTGGACGATCCGTGGCAGGGCATCGAGGCGAAGTACCCGCTGCAGGCCCGCTTCACTGGCCGCGTCACCAACATCACCGACTACGGTGCGTTCGTCGAGCTCGAGCCGGGCATCGAAGGCCTGATCCACGTCTCCGAGATGTCGTGGACCAAGAAGAACATGCACCCCGGCAAGATCGTTTCGACCTCGCAGGAAGTCGAAGTGCAGGTGCTGGAAGTCGATTCCGTCAAGCGCCGCATCTCGCTCGGCCTCAAGCAGACCATGCGCAATCCGTGGGAGGTCTTCGTCGAAGGTCACCCGACCGGTTCGGTGGTCGAGGGCGAAGTCAAGAACAAGACCGAGTTCGGTCTGTTCCTGGGCCTCGAGGGCGACGTCGACGGCATGGTCCATCTCTCCGACCTCGACTGGAAGCTTCCGGGCGAGCAGGTGATCGACAACTACAAGAAGGGCGACATGGTGAAGGCCGTGGTGCTCGACGTGGACGTCGAGAAGGAGCGCATCTCGCTCGGCATCAAGCAGCTCGAAGGCGACCCCTTCGCCGAGCCGGGCGATGTCAAGAAGGGCGCGGTCGTGACCTGCGAAGTGCTCGAAGTGAAGGAAAGCGGTATCGAGGTGAAGATCACCGGGACCGACTTCTCGACCTTCATCAAGCGCTCCGAGCTTGCCCGTGACCGCAACGATCAGCGCGCCGAACGCTTCGCCGTCGGCGAGAAAGTCGATGCCCGCGTCATCCAGTTCGACAAGAAGGCCCGCAAGGTCCAGGTGTCGATCAAAGCGCTCGAAGTCGCCGAAGAGAAGGAAGCCATCGCGCAGTACGGCTCCTCGGATTCGGGTGCGACGCTCGGCGACATCCTGGGCACCGCGCTCAAGAACCGCGACAGCAAGTAAGCGAAACGCAGCTTTCGCTGACATCGAAGCCCCGGCGCAAGCCGGGGCTTTTTTGTTGGCCTTGTTGCCCGTAGCCCGGATGGAGCAAAGCGTAATCCGGGAAGGTCTTTCGGCGCGGTGACGGCCCCGGATTACGCTTGCGCTCCATCCGGGCTACGCAGCTACCGCTTACAGCCTTGTTTTCTTCAAATTGCGCCGCAATTGATGTATCGAGATAAGCCGTCGGTCATCTCGTGACGGCACAACGCGTCCAGTCTTTCATTTGGAGATATTCCGATGTCGCTCGATTCGGACATCATCGTCGACCGTCGGCGGATCCGTCGCAAGCTGACGTTCTGGCGCGTCATGGCCGCGCTGATCGCGATCGCGGCGATCGCAAGCGTCGCGTTGATTGCGACGCCGGGTGCGCGGGGGTCCTTCGTATCCGCCGGCTCGATCGCGCGGGTCCAGATCGAGGGATTGATCCGCAGCGATTCCGATCGCACGCAGGCGCTGGAGCGGCTCGAGAATTCGCAGGCCGCCGCCGTCATCGTCCACATCAATTCGCCGGGCGGCACCACCGCCGGCTCCGAGCAGCTCTACGATTCGCTGGTCCGGCTGAAAGCGAAGAAGCCGCTGGTGGTTGTGGTCGAGGGCCTGGCGGCCTCCGGCGGCTACATCACGGCGATCGCCAGCGATCACATCATCGCCCAGCAGAGCTCGCTGGTCGGCTCGATCGGCGTGCTGTTCCAATATCCCAACGTCTCCGAGCTCTTGAAGACGATCGGCGTCAAGGTCGAGGAGGTGAAGTCGTCGCCTCTGAAGGCCGCACCCAATGGTTTCGAGCCGACCAGTCCCGAGGCGCGCGCCGCCCTCGACGCGCTGGTGAAGGATTCCTACGCCTGGTTCAGGGGACTGGTGAAGGAACGGCGTGGCATGGATGACACGCAGCTCGAGAAAGTGGCCGACGGCCGCGTCTTCACCGGACGCCAGGCGATCGATCTCAAGCTGATCGACCAGATCGGCGACGAGAAGACGGCGGTGACCTGGCTGGTCGAGAACAAGAGCGTCAAGAAGGGTCTGCCGGTACGCAACTACAAGCTCGAGCCGCGATTTGGCGATCTGCCGTTCCTCAAGACGGCGGCCGCCGTCACGCTGGAAGCGCTTGGTTTAGGCTCGATTGCGCATCAAATCGGGCAAACCGGCGTCGCGCAGGCGGTCGATCGGTTTGGAATGGATGGAATGCTGGCTCTGTGGCAACCGGCCGCCTCAAACTGAGGGGCCGGGCGAGCTTCCCAAGGTTTTCCCGTCTGACGGGCATCGGGACAGCCCGCTTTTTCGGCATTTGTCACGCATTTTCACGACGCTCAGCCTTCATTTAGCGTCTTGACAGATCAAGGTATTTTCACGGAAATGGTCATCCGCACGCTTCCGGGTCCTATCTCTCGATGATCAAATCCGAACTTGTTCAGCGTATCGCCGAGCACAACCCGCATCTGTACCAGCGGGATGTCGAGAACATTGTGAATGCGATTCTCGAAGAGATCGTAGCGGCCCTCGCACGCGGTGACCGCGTCGAGCTGCGCGGCTTCGGTGCCTTCTCGGTCAAGCATCGCCCTGCACGCGCCGGGCGCAATCCGCGGACTGGCGCGCATGTGCCCGTCGATCAGAAGAGCGTTCCGTTCTTCAAGACCGGCAAGGAAATGCGCGAGCGGCTGAACCGCGATCATCCGGATCCGGGCGCCCCAGACTGAGCTGGCATGGGGATTTGTCTTGCGGTCGTGCATGCGGCCGCAAGCTTGATTCAAGGCGAGCAAAGCGAGATGCGAAAGTTCCTGACCGCGCTGATCGTGCTTCCGCTGGGCCTGATCCTGGTGACCTTCGCCGTCGCCAACCGGCATTTCGTCACGGTCTCGTTCGATCCCTTCATTGCGAACGACCCGTCCTTGTCGGTCACCTTGCCGCTGTTCCTGCTGCTGATCCTGGTGGCGGCTATCGGCGTCTTCGCCGGCGGCTGCGCCGTCTGGTTCGGCCAGCGGCACTGGCGGCGCTCCGCGCGCCGGCATGAGGCGGATGCCCGGGCCGCCAAGGGCGAACTGGCCGATCTGCGGGCCCAGGCGGCTGCAGCAAGGCCACAGTCCCAGCGCCTTCCCGTTCCCTCCGGGGTCGGGCTTTACGGGCCCATCGGGCGAGACAAGCAGCGCGCGACGTTGTAGAAGCGGCCGCAACCGAAAGCCCCGTTTTCCGGCCGCGGACCTGCGGCCTCCATTTGCATTGAGACCATGTCCCTGCTCGTCAAGATCTGCGGCCTGTCCACGCCCGAGACGCTTCAAACGGCGCTTGAGGCGGGTGCGGATATGGTGGGGTTCGTGTTCTTTCCGCCGTCGCCGCGGCACCTGTCCCTGGAGCTCGGCCGCGACCTCGGTCGCCAGGTGAGGGGGCGCGCGCTCAAGGTGGCGCTCACCGTCGATGCCGATGATGCCACGTTCGACAACATCATGGACGCGCTGTCGCCGGACATCTTCCAGCTCCACGGCAAGGAAAGCGTCGCGCGGCTGCGCGACATCAAGCAGCGGTTCGGCCGCCCGGTGATGAAAGTGGTGCCGGTCGAGGTGGCTGCGGATCTTGCCGTGCTGCCTGGCTACGCGGCGGTTGCCGACCGCATCCTGTTCGACGCGCGAGCACCGAAAGACGCGACGCGGCCCGGCGGCCTCGGTACGCCCTTCGACTGGCGCCTGCTCGGAAACCTTGAGCTCAAGCTGCCGTATATGGTTTCGGGCGGTCTGCATGCGGGGAACGTCGCCGAAGCCCTGCGCGTCACTCGCGCTGGCGGCGTCGATGTTTCCTCCGGTGTCGAGAGCGCTCCCGGCGTGAAGGACCCGGAGATGATCAAAGCCTTCATTCGCGCCGCGCGCGCCAGCCAAGAGTTGAGTGTTCGATGAACGTCGCCAAACCCAATTCCTATCGCAGCGGCCCCGACGATCGCGGCCATTTCGGCATTTTCGGTGGACGCTTCGTCGCCGAAACCCTGATGCCGCTGATCCTCGACCTGGAGAAGGCCTACACAGCGGCCAAGGCCGATCCGGCGTTCCAGGCCGAGATGAACGGCTATCTCAAGAACTATGTCGGCCGGCCCTCGCCGCTATATTTCGCAGAACGCCTGACCGAGCATCTCGGCGGCGCAAAGATCTACCTCAAGCGCGAAGAGCTGAACCACACCGGCTCGCACAAGGTGAACAACGTGCTCGGCCAGATCATGCTGGCGCGGCGCATGGGCAAGAAGCGCATCATCGCCGAGACCGGCGCGGGCCAGCACGGTGTCGCCACCGCGACGCTGTGTGCGCGCTTCGGCCTGGAATGCGTGGTCTATATGGGCGCGGTCGACGTCGAGCGGCAGCAGCCCAACGTCATTCGCATGGAGATGCTGGGCGCGACGGTGGTCCCGGTGCAGTCGGGCACGCGCACGCTGAAGGACGCCATGAACGAGGCGCTGCGCGATTGGGTCACCAACGTGCACAACACCTTCTACTGCATCGGTACGGTCGCAGGCCCGCATCCCTATCCGATGCTGGTGCGCGACTTCCAGTCGATCATCGGCCACGAGACCAAGGCGCAGATGCAGGAGATCGAGGATCGCCTGCCGGATTCGCTGGTCGCCTGCATCGGCGGCGGCTCCAACGCGATGGGCCTGTTCCATCCGTTCCTCGACGATCCCTCCGTGGAAATCTTTGGCGTCGAGGCCGCAGGCCACGGCCTGACGCAACTGCACGCGGCCTCGATCGCGGGCGGCCGCCCCGGCGTGCTCCACGGCAACCGCACCTATCTCCTGATGAACGCCGACGGGCAGATCCAGGACGCCCATTCGATCTCGGCCGGCCTCGACTATCCCGGCATCGGGCCCGAGCATTCCTGGCTGCACGAGGTCGGCCGCGTGAACTATCTCTCGGCGACCGATGACGAGGCGCTCGCCGCGTTCCAGCTGCTGTCGAAGCTCGAGGGCATCATTCCCGCGCTCGAGCCCGCGCATGCCATCGCCAAGGTGATGGAGCTGGCACCGAAGCGGCCGAAAGACCACCTGATGGTCGTCAATCTCTCCGGCCGCGGCGACAAGGACGTCCCGCAGGTCGGCGACATCCTGAGGGGCAAGAAGTGACCACGCGTATCGACACCCGTTTTGCCGAGCTGAAGAAGCAGGGCCGCGCGGCCTTCGTCACCTATGTGATGGCCGGCGATCCTGATCCGGCGACGTCGCTCGAGATCGTCAAGGCGCTCTCGAAATCAGGCGCCGACGTCATCGAACTCGGCATCCCCTTCACCGATCCGATGGCGGATGGTCCCTCGATTCAGGCTGCAGGTCTGCGCGCGCTCAAGGTCGGCATGACCTTGAAGAAGACGCTGGAATTGGTGCGCGACTTCCGCAAGGACGACAATGTCACGCCGCTGGTGCTGATGGGTTATTACAATCCGATCTACATTTACGGCGTCGACAAGTTCCTGACCGATGCCAAGACGGTCGGTGTCGACGGCCTGATCATCGTCGATCTGCCGCCGGAGGAAGACGACGAGCTCTGCATTCCCGCGCTGAAGGCCGGCCTGAACTTCATTCGCCTGGCGACTCCGACCACCGACGACAAGCGCCTGCCCGCGGTGCTCGCGAACACCTCTGGCTTTGTCTATTACGTCTCGATCGCCGGCATCACCGGTGCAGCGGCGGCGGACGCGAATGTCGTCGGCGACGCTGTCGCGCGCATCAAGCGGCACACCAAGCTGCCGATATGCGTCGGTTTCGGCATCCGCACGCCGGAGGCGGCACGTGCCATTGCCGAGAAGGCCGATGGCTCGGTGGTCGGCACTGCGCTGGTCGATGCGCTCAAGAACAGCCTCGATGCGGAAGGGCGCGCGACGGCCAAGACCGTCAATGCCGTCGCCGAGCTGACCGCAGCCCTGGCCCAGGGCGTCAAGGGCGCGCAACAGGCGGCCGAATAGGCCCGAGACGACGGCTTGCCGGGGCTAGGTCCGGCGGCCATATATCCCTTCAGGCGAACCCCAGCGGGGGCTCGCACATCGGAGCAAACCATGAACTGGCTTACCAATGTGGTCCGGCCGAAGATCCGCAACATGCTGCGGCGGGAAACGCCGGAGAATCTGTGGATCAAGTGCCCGGATTCCGGACAGCTCGTGTTCTACAAGGACGTCGAGGCCAACCAGTTCGTCATCCCCGGCTCGAACTACCACATGCGCATGGGCGCGGTGGCGCGCTTGAAGTCGATCTTCGACAACGAGACCTGGTACGACGTGGCGCTGCCCGACGTGACGCCCGACCCGCTCAAGTTCCGCGACGAGAAGAAATACGTCGACCGCATCAAGGATGCCCGCGCGCGAACCAACCTCAATGACGCGATCAAGGTCGGCTACGGCAAGCTCGAAGGCGCCGCCGTCGTCGTCGCCGTGCAGGATTTCGACTTCATGGGCGGCTCGCTCGGCATGGCCGCAGGCGAAGCCATCGTGCGCGGGCTCGAGCTCGCGGTCGAGAAGAAGTCTCCGTTCATCGTGTTCGCCGCATCCGGCGGTGCGCGCATGCAGGAAGGCATCCTGTCGCTGATGCAGATGCCGCGGACCACGGTCGCAGTGCAGATGCTGCGCGAGGCCAAGCTGCCCTACATCGTCGTGCTGACCAATCCGACCACCGGCGGCGTCACTGCGTCCTACGCGATGCTGGGCGACGTGCAGATCGCCGAGCCCGGCGCGCTGATCGGTTTTGCCGGCGCGCGCGTGATCGAGCAGACCATCCGCGAGAAGCTGCCCGAAGGCTTCCAGCGCGCCGAGTATCTCAAGGAGCACGGCATGGTCGACATGGTCGTGCATCGTCATGAGTTGCGCCCGACCCTGGCGCGGCTCTGCCGCCTGCTGACCAAGGCGCCGGCGCAGGAGGGCGTATCGAAGCCGACCCAGGCCGTGACGAGCCCGGCACAGATCGTATCGGCCGCTGAGACGGCGCCGGCTGCGCCCCACGCGTGAACGCGTCCCCTGACAGCACGAAGACGCCGCTCGGCGAATTGATCGGGCGGCTGTCGGCCCTGCATCAGAAGCGCATCGATCTCGGCCTCGAGCGGATGCACCGCCTGCTCGCGCGGCTCGGCCATCCCGAACGCAAGCTGCCGCCGGTGATCCACATCGCCGGCACCAACGGCAAGGGCTCGACGCTGGCTTATCTGCGCGCGACGCTGGAGGCTGCGGGCTTGCGCGTCCACGCCTATACCTCGCCCTACCTCGTCCGCATCAACGAATGCTTCCGGCTCGGCCGCGCCGGCGGCGGCGTGCTGGTCGGTGACGATGAACTACGCGCGGCGCTGGAAGAGGTCGAGCGCGTCAATGCCGGCGAGGTCGCGACCTTGTTCGAGCTGAAGACGGCAGCCGCCTTTCATCTGTTCGCGCAGAATCCGGCTGACGTCGTGTTGCTCGAAGTCGGCCTCGGCGGCCGGCTCGACTCGACCAATGTGATCGACACTCCTGCGGCCTGCGTGATCACCCCCGTCAGCATGGACCACATGGACTTCCTCGGGGATACCCTGACATCGATTGCCGGCGAGAAGGCGGCGATCATCAAGCGCGGCGTGCCCGTGATCTCTGCGGAGCAATCGCCGGACGCCATGGCGGTGATCGAGGCGCAGGCGAGGCGCATGCGTGCGCCGCTGTTTGCCGCGAACGAGAACTGGCACGTCAATGTCGAGCGCGGACGTCTGGTCTATTCCGACGATCGTGGCCTGATGGATCTGCCGGCACCGCGCCTGTTCGGCCGCCATCAGTTCGACAATGCCGGGCTCGCGATCGCGACGCTGCGCGCGGTTCCGGATTTCAAGATCAATCAGGCCGCCTTCGAGGCCGGCATCGTGGGCGCCGAATGGCCGGCGCGGATGCAGCGCATCACCTCGGGCGAGCTGCTGTCCTGGGGTCCGCAGGGCTCGGAGATCTGGCTCGATGGCGGGCACAATGTCGAAGGCGGGCGTGTCGCGGCCGCGGCGCTGGGCGACCTCGAAGAGCGGGTGTCGCGGCCGCTGGTCGTCATCGCAGGCATGATGGCCAACAAGGATGCGCAAGGCTTCCTGGCCAATTTCGCCGGCCTCACCCGCCACATCATCGCGGTGCCGATCCCCGACACCGAGAACGCAATGCCGGCCGACCGCCTCGCCGACGCCGCGCGCAGCCTCGGCATGCGCGTCGAGCCCGCGCCCGACGTCGAAGCCGCGCTGCGGGCCCTGTCGAAGCTCGCTTATGAGGTGCCGCCGCGCATCCTGATCACGGGCTCGCTGTATCTGGCCGGTCACGTGCTGGCGATCAACGGCACGCCTCCTGCATGAGGTTGCGTGTCGCGGACGCGCGAAGCGCGAGCCGGGACCCGGAATGCCGCACCATGGGCTCCGGCTCAGCAGCGCACCACTGCGTGATGCGCCGCGTCCGGGGCACGAGATTAGGGGATCACGACAATGCGCTTTGCGGCCATCGCCGACGTCCACGGAAACTACCTTGCGCTGGAGGCGGTGCTCGCCGACATCCGCGCGCTTGGCATCACCGACATCGTCAATCTCGGCGACATGCTGAGCGGCCCGCTCGATGCCCGCCGCACGATGGAAATGCTGATGCCGCTCGACGCCGTGCACGTGCTCGGCAATCACGACCGCTATCTGCTCGACCGTCCGCCGGAGAAGATGGGCTCGTGGGACCGTCCCGCCCATGACGCACTGAATGCCGCGCAACTCGACTGGCTGCGTGCGCAGCCGATGACGCTTGTATTTCGCGATCAGGTGTTTCTCTGTCATGCGACCCCCGGCAATGACGAGATCTATTGGCTCGACATTGTGCATCCCGACGGCGCGGTGGCGCTGTCGCCGCTGGACCGGATCGAGCAATTCGCGCATGGCGTCACGCAACCGCTGATCCTCTGCGCCCACACCCATCTCGCCCGTGCCGTGCGGTTGCGTGACGGCCGGCTGATCGTCAATCCCGGCAGCGTCGGTTGCCCCGGTTTTCGCGACAAGCATCCGTATCCGCATGTCGTCGAAGCCGGCACGCCGCACGCGCGCTATGCGATCCTCGAATTGTTTGATGGTGCCTGGCAGGTGACGTTCCGAAACGTCGCGTATGATCACGAGGCTATGGCGGTGCTCGCACGTCGCAACGGGCAGCCTGAGCTCGCGAACGCGCTCGCGACGGGATGGATCGGGTAACCACGCTCGTGTCCCGGGCGCGGTGCAGCACAAAGCTCTGCAGCGCTTCGCGCTGCGTCCGGGGCACCAGACCGTGCTACTTCAGCAGCTTCATCGGATGGGCCGCCTTCTGCTTCAACTGATCGAAGCTGCATTGCCGCGGGGCCTTGTCCGGGCGCCAGCGCAGGATCGAGGTGCCATGGCGAAAGCGCTCGCCGCTGAAATGGTCGTAGCAAACTTCGATCACCAGCTTCGGCTTCAGCGGGCACCACTTTGCTGAGCGCTCGGTCGACCAGCGGCTCGGTCCGCCCGGCGCGTTGCCGGTAAAGCCGGGCTCGCCAATCAGCGCCTCCAGCCGGTCGGTCAGTTCGGGCTTCTCGCCCGCCTTGATCGCCGAGGTGAAGCCGACATGGTGCAACAGTCCCTTCGTGTCATAGAGCCCGAGCAGCAGCGATCCCACCACCTTGCGGCCGGCGATCTTGTTGGTGGCATAGCGGAAGCCGCCGACCACGCAATCGGCGCTGCGGAATTTCTTGATCTTCTGCATGCCGTCGCGATTTCCGGCCTGATACGGCAGGTCGATCCGCTTGGCGATGACGCCGTCCGAGCCGCCGCCGGATTGCGCCAGCCACTTTTTGGCCGTGGCATAGCTGGTCGTGGACGGCGAGAGACGAAAGATGCCGCCTTTCAGATTGGCTTTCGCAAATGCTTCCAGCACCGGCCGCCGTTCGCTCAGCAACTTTTTGGCAAGCTGCTCGTCTCTGGCGGTCGCGAGCAGATCGAAGGCGAGATAGAGCGCCGGGGTTTCTTCCGAGAGCTTCTTCACGCGGCTTGCGGCGGGATGGATCCGTTGCAGCAGCGCGTCGAAGGAAAAACCCTTGCCGTGCGGCACGACGAGCTCGCCGTCGAGCGTGAAACGATCCGCTTTGAGCTTCAGGGCAGCGGCCACCACTTCCGGAAAATAGCGCGCGAGGTCCTCACCTGACTTCGAGCGCAGATCGACCCGGCTGCCGTCGCGCGAGAGGAGACAGCGAAAGCCGTCCCATTTCGGCTCGTACTGCCACTCCTTGCCGCGCGGGATCTCGTCGACCGAGCGCGCCTCCATCGCAACGAGCGAGGTCGATCTTCGGGCGCGCTTTCGGGGAGGGGCTGGCAAGGACGGGACTCGTCATACGCTGAACACGTCCCGTCAACGCAGAACGGCCGGCTTTCGCCGGCCGTTGTCGAAAATAATCTTGCGCGAAACGGATCAGACCGCGGAGGTGATCCACTGCTGCAGCTTCGCCTTCGGCGCGGCGCCGACCTGGCGGGAGGCCATCTCGCCGCCCTTGAAGATCATCAGGGTGGGGATCGACATCACGCCGTACTTCGAGGCGGTCTTCGGGCTCTCGTCGACGTTGAGCTTCACGATCTTGACCTTGTCGCCCATCGCGCCGGCGATCTCGTCGAGCGCGGGTGCGATCATGCGGCACGGGCCGCACCACTCCGCCCAGAAATCGACGACCACGGGGCCGTTCGCCTTGAGCACTTCGGCTTCGAAATCGGCGTCGGAAACCTTGCTAACGGCCATTGGGAGTACCTCACACGGGTTGAAAGAATCGGCGCGACCTGGAATCGCGCCCGGGATCATGGGGTGAACCTATGAACGGCTTCTTGCCGGGTCAAGGACGCTCACACCGAGATGAAGGGATGCCAGCGCCGCGTCCAGCGCGGGGGCTGAAATCTCCATATATTCAAGGGCCTCGGTCCAGAGCAGAACGGCCCGGATGGGCTTTTGGGGATAAAGCCGCGCCAGCACCGCCCGGTACAGCGCAAGTTGCCGGACATAGGCGACGGGCGCCTGAGCCGCGCTCGCAGGCGCCGCCTGATTGGTCTTGAAATCGACGATCAAAACCTCATCCGAACGCACGACCAGCCGATCGATCTGCCCCGACACCAAGGCCGGCGGGCGGCCCGGCCGCTCCAGCCGGCCGGCGATGGCGACTTCCGCCCGGCTGCCGGCGGCAAAGACCGGCGCAAAGCGCGGTTCAGTGATCAAAGCGAGCACCTTGTCGGCCAGTGCGGTGCGATCGGCGTCGGTCCAGTCCGCGGCATTGCGCGCCATGAAGCCGAGGGCCGCCTCGCGACGCCGCTCGACGGCGATGTCGGGGAGGGATTGCAGCAGCCGATGCACCAGCGTGCCGCGTTGCAATGCGAGCGCGCGGGACTGCACCGATTCGCCGGATCGCACGCTGCGGCCTTCGTCGGCCGGCTGACCCGACGGGCGCACCATGTCATCGTCGGTGGTCTCGCGTGGCGCCGCCTCCCGTAGCCAATCGGGGAGGGCAACGGTCTGGTCCACGGATGCCGCCGGCGTGCCCAGCGCCGCCACATCCTCCGGCCGGGCGAATCGGGTCACCTTGCCGAGCGGCGTCTCGATCACCTGCTTGTCCAGACCGGAGCCGGCGAGCCCGGTGTCGACCAAATCGTACCAGCTGAGCTTGCGGACCGTCTTCATGTTGCCGGGCATGCAGCCGCCGACAATCAGCCGGTCTGCCGCGCGCGTCATCGCGACATAGAGCAGGCGGCGATATTCGTCCTCGGTCTCGTCGATCATCGCCTTGCGTGCGTCCGCGACCGGCTTGGGATCGTCGGCCTTGCGGCCGGCCCAGACCACGACCTCGCCGCCATTGCCGCGCGGCACGTGGATCAGCCGGACCCGCTGCGAGTCCGCGGGCGACGACGTGGTGTCGACCATGAACACGACGGAGGCTTCGAGACCCTTGGCGCCGTGCACGGTCATCACCCGCACCTCGTCGCGCGAGATCTCCATGTCGCGCTTCACCTCGGTGTCGGCCGAGCGCAGCCACGCCATGAAGCCCTGCAGCGAGGCCGGCGCCTTGCGCTCGTAGTTCAGCGCCAGCTCCAGGAACTCGTCGAGCGCGTCGTTGGCTTCGTGACCGAGCCGGCGCAGCATGCGGGCGCGGCCACCGTCGCCGCCGAGCAGCCAGGCGTAGAAGGCGAACGGCGTCTCCTCGCGCGCCCACATCTCGCAGGCTTCCAGGCGACGCAGCGCGGTCGCGAACTTCTCGTTGCCGACGGCGTGCTCGCCGAGCGCGCGGCGCAGCGACCCCTTGCGGTCATGGGCCAGCTGGAACAGGTCGTCGTCGTCGAGTCCGAACAGCGGGCTCTTCAGCGCCACCGCGAGCGCGAGATCGTCCTGCGGCAGCAGCAGAGCGTCCGCGAGGTTCATCAAATCGATGATCGCGATATGCTCGGTGAGTTTGAGCCGGTCGGCGCCGGCGACGGGCACGCCCGCGTGCTTCAGCGCCTGGATCACCGCGTCGAACGCATTGCCGCGCCGGCGAACCAGGATCAGCATGTCGCCGTAACGCAGAGGCCGGCGCTCGCCTTCGTGTCCCGTCAGCGTGCCGCTCTCAACCAGCCGCTTGATCTCGGCCTGGATGCGGCGCGCCAGCTTGACCTCGGGGCTCGTGGCGGCAACGCCGTCGAACGGCGCGCGCCAGCCCTCGATCTCCTGCCGGTCGTCGGCCTCGGCAAGATCCCACAGCTCGATCACGCTGGGGCCGGCGTCAGCGAGTGCATTGTGCAGGGGGTGGCCGATCTCGACCGAATGGATGCTCTTGTAGATCTGGGGATCGCGGAAGACGTGGTCGACCGAGTGCAGGATGGTGGCGCCCGAGCGGAACGAATAGGTGAAAGCAACGGGGTCGAATTTCAGCCCGGCGGCGGTGAATTTGCGGTGCAGCTCGCGCCGGCGCGCGTCGAATTCGTGCGGCGCGGCGCCCTGGAACGAGAAGATCGACTGTTTTTCGTCGCCGACCGCGAAGATGGTGCGGTTCAATCCCTCGCGCGCGCCTTCGCCGGCGGTGAACTCGGAGATGATGTGGGCGACGATGTCCCATTGCCGCGGGCTGGTGTCCTGGGCCTCGTCGATCAGGACGTGGTCGACACCGCGATCGAGCTTGTAATGCACCCAGCCCGAGGAGATGCGGTCGAGCATCGCCAGCGTCTTGTCGATGAGATCGTCGTAGTCGAGCAGGCCGCGCTCCTGCTTTTCGCGGCGATAGTTTGCGGCGGCCGCGGTCGCGATATGCAGCAAGGCTGCGGTGCGGTCGCGCATGGTCACGGCGCGGCGCTTCTCGACCAATCCGCTCACGCGCTGCGCCTCCGCCTCGAACAGGCGGGCGACGGAGGGATTATGATCACAAAATTTCTTGGTCAGCAGCGTCTTGCGCGGCAGCTTTTCGTCGGTGAGGAAGACCCCGAGATAGGCGTCAACCTGCGCGCTGCCGGAAAATATCTTGGCTTCGCGGAGCCGGCCAGCCTGGTCATTGTCGGACTTGCTGCCGTCCTCCAGCGAAAAGGCGATGTCGTCCCAGCGCGAGCGCGGCAAATAGGGCCCATCGAGAATCTCCGTCTCGACGTCCTCGATCCGGTCCCCGGCATCGACGCCCAGCGCCGCCGCCATCTGCGCGGCAGCAGCTTCCGCGTTGCCGGCCCCGTCTGTCCAGGCCATGAAATGATCGCGGCTGAGACAGGCCTCGCGCACGACCTCCTTGAAGGTGACGTCGGCGGCGCTCGCCATCGCGGTCAGCAAGGCGCGGCCGGTGACGCTCTCGGGATCGCGCGCGGCCTCCAGCAGTACCTTCAGATTGGCGCGCTCCATCATGTCGTTCTGGTCGCGCTCGTCGATGACGGAGAAGCGCGCAGGCACGTTGGCCTCGAACGGGAATTGCTGCAGCAGGCGCGTGCACAGCGCGTGGATGGTCTGCACCTTCAAGCCGCCCGGCGTCTCCAGCGCGCAAGCAAACAGCTTTCGCGCGTCACGGCGCAGCTTTGCATTGGGATGCGGGATGCCGACCGCGCGGATCGCCGCGTCGAGCGCGGGGTCATCCAGCGTCACCCAATGCCCGAGCGTGGTGAACACGCGCTCGGCCATGTTGGCGGCGGCGGCCTTGGTGAAGGTGATGCAGAGGATCTTTTCCGGCGGCACGCCCGACAGCAAGAGGCGGATCACGCGCTGCACCAGCACATGGGTCTTGCCCGAGCCGGCATTGGCCGACACGAAGGCCGAGGCGGTCGGATCCGACGCGCGCGCCTGCCGCGCACGCACCTCGTCGGGGATGGGGCGCGGTGCCTTCACCATTCCTCGATCCCCAATCCGCCCGCGGCCGACCATTCCTTGATCCGGGCGAGGTCGTCATAGGCGCCGTAGCGGTTCGTCCACATCGGCAGGTTCAGCGAGGTGTAGGGCTGGTTCTCGTCCTCGAAGGCGCGGATCAGCGCCTCCAGCTTGGCGCGTGCTTCCGCGGCCGCCGTGTCAGGCGGCTGCTGTGCGTCGCTCTGCCGATATCTGAGCTCGAGAATGCGCTCCTCGCCCGGCGGGTTGTTGCCGCTCACGCGCACATAGACGAGCTGGCTCACTGACGAGCCCGCGTCGATATCAGCGAAGCCGCCTTCGCGCAGGATCGCGGCCTCCAGCGTCAGCTGCGGCGACAGGCCCATGCGCACCTGCTTGCCGGTCGGTGGCTGCCCGGTCTTGTAGTCGAGGATGGCGTAGCTGCCGCCCTGGCGCCGCTCGATGCGGTCGGCGCGCGCGGAGAGATAGAACGTGCGCGCATTGTCGAGTGGGATCGAGATCTCGCCGCGGGTTTCTGCGGTGACCGCCTCGATCGCCTCGCGGCGCGCGGTCTCCCATTCACCGAACCAGCGCGCGATGCGCTGGAAGCGCGGCCACCACAGCGCTCGCGCCTCGGGACGTTCCATCAAAGGTGCGAAGTGCTTTTCGCCGATCTCGCGCAGCACACGGGCGGGATCGTCGGGCAGAGACGAAGCATAGGACTTGGTGAACTCACCAAGCGCTTCGTGGATCGCAGAGCCACGGTCGGCGGCCGACAAGGGCATGTCGACGGGATCGAGCGCATCCAGCCGCAAGATGTGTTTTGCGTAGATCGTGTAGGGATCGCGCAGCCAGTCCTCGATCGCGGTGACCGACATTCTCAGCGGCCGCGTCGCGCGCGGCGGCCGCGGCTCGGGCTGCTTGATCGGCTCGACCTTGTCGGGCTGATCCAGCCTGTTTGCAAATCGCACATACGTCTCACCGGCGCGAATGGCGGCCTTCCAGAGCTCGTCGCCCGCGACCGCCTCGAGCCGGTGCAGGAAGCGCGAGGCCACCGCGGGCGCGCCGCCCGCCTTGGCGGAATGGGTGAGGATGACCTCGACGCCGCCCAGCAGTTGCGCGAAGTCATGGGCGGAGAGGCCGATGCGGCGCTCCGGCAGATCGAGGCCGAGCTCGTGCCGCATCGGCCGGCTCAGCCAGGGATCGATGCGAGGCGCCGGCGGCCAGACGCCCTCGATCAGGCCGCCGACGATGATGCGGTCGGCCTGCATCAAGCGCGATTCCAGGGGGCCGTAGATCTGCAGCCTCGCGCCGGGCTTGTCGCGCCGTCGCACCGCGCGATCGCCGAAGGCGGTCTGGAAGACGTCGGGATAGTCGGGCAGCTGCACCATCAATCCGCTGGTCGTGCCGCCGCGCAGGAGATCGTCGAGGGCGCTGGCGAGCGCGAGGCCCTCGCGGTCCTCGAAAGCGAGTGGGATGCCCTGCTCGTCGCGCGACAGCTCGATCATGATCTCACGGTGCCGGTGTGCCAGTTCGGCAAAGTCATATGGTTTCGCTGAGGCCAGGCTCTCGATCGGCGCCAGCACCTTCTGCAAAACGCCGATCAGCGCCTGGATGCCATCGAGATCCTCGGCCTTGAGACGCGCGCGGGGCTCGGATTTATGAAGTGCGGAAACCTCACGGCGCCCCAGTTTTGCAAGCTCCTCGCGAAAGCGGTTGAATTCGCGCAGCAGGCCGGCGGTGCCGGCAGGCGGACGCGTGCCACGCAAGACCGCGAGTTCGAGGTCTTCGATCGTCGCCTTCCATGCGCCGCCCGCGCGTCCGAGCCGGCACAGCGGATGCTTCAGCAGCGCCAGCAGCGTCGGTGGCTCCAACCCCTTCGTCGCCGCCTCTGCCGCAAGGCGCGCGAAGATTCCGGCCGAGGTTTCCATCAGCACATCGCCGCCGGAATCGTCGAAACTGAGCCCCCACCGGGTCAGCGCCGCCATCACCCGTCGCGCCAGCGCGCGGTCGGGCGTCACCAGCGCGGCGGATTTGTCGAGATGTCGCGCCTCACGCATCGCAATGGCGATGGCGAGCGCTTCCATTTCAGGATTGGGAGCCTCGACGACCGCAAGATTGTTCATGCCGCCTGAGATCTTCGCTGCGACATCAGGCTGCTTCAGCCGGTCGTGCCAGACTTCCGTCTTGGCCGACGGGCGCATCGATTCCGATGCGAGCAGGTCGCGGCCGCCCTCAGTCGGCGGCTGAAGGATCTCGACGTCGGTGCGCTTGATGCCGAAGCGCTGCAACAGCGCGTGCATGGCATATTGCGGATGGTTCGAGGCCGGATGCTCCACGAATTTGCCGAGCGCATCGCGCACGCCACCGATGGTCCGCCAGGCGTCCTCGTCGAGATCGGTGTCGAGGCCCGGCAGCACCACGGCGCCATGGGCTAGTTGCGCGACCGCGTGCAGGAATTTCGCGGTGGCCGGCATCGAGCCGGTCGATCCCGCCGCGATCACCGGCCCGCTTGGATGCGCGGTCAGCCGTTTGGCTTCCGCCGCGATCAGGAGATCGCGCCGCGCCGCGGGCTCGATCCGGTTGATCTCGGCGAGATGAGCGGGCCAGGCGATGCGCGCGATGCGCAAGAATTCGAGCGAGTGCTGCCAATAGCGATCGAGGTTGTCAGGCACGAGGCCGTCGAGCGCGCTCCAGTCGACGCCGCGCGTGACCATGTCGTCGATGAGGCGCGCGAGATCGCCGGCGAGCGCGAGCGTCGAGGCGGGTCCACCGACCACCAACGGCGCCAGCACCGGGCCCTTGGCCCAGGCCGCGACGAGCTGCGCCAGCGTCAGCCGCCGTTCGAGCTCGCCGAGCCGCGGCGGAATCTCGAGGGGCGTCGTGCCGGAGAATTGCTCGCCCTCGTCAGCGAAAGCGAGCTCGTCCTCGTCGATGTCACCGAGCGCGACGATGCGCGGCAGCACCACCGCATCCGCCTTCATCTCGTCGAGGAAGATCTCGCGCACGACGCGCATGGCGCGCCGGGTCGGTAAATACAGCGTGGCGTCCGCCAGGCGCGCCGGTTCCTTGCGCGCCTCGAATCCCTCGACCAGCCGCCCCTCGAGCAGGGCCGTGACGACCGTGCGCAGGAACGGAACTGAGAGGGGAACGCTGAAGACGCGCATGAGCTGCCTGATTCGGTGGATCAGGCGCCAATATAAGGAGGCGGGGTCAAATGGTCATGGGTGGAGGGTAGATAGTCCCCGTTGTTCGTGCGAGCCACCGCTCGTGCCCCGGACGCTGCGCAGCACGCAGTGATGCGCTGCTGAGCCGGGGCCCACGCTGCTTCGTTCCGTGAGGGAGGATCGAGTGGGTGCCGGCTCTGCGGCGCGGCACCATAGCGTGTCGAAGACGCGCGTAAACGCGCTTATGGCGTCGCACCGCGTCCAGGACACGGAAGCGCTTACGCCACGCTCTCCAGGAACGCTTCTTCCGCGGCATGGACTGCATCGGGCGTGCCGACATGCATCCAGACGCCGTCGAGGCGGAGGCCGAACAGCCGCTCCTGCTCGTTGGCGCGGTCGAACATCTTGGTCAGCGAGAACTCACCCTGCGGCGCGCCTGCGAAGATCGCGGGCGACAGGATCGCCGCGCCGGCATAGACGAATGGGACGACCTCTTTTTCCTTGCGCTTGCGCAGGGCGCCGTCGGGCAGCATGCCGTAATCGCCGCGGCCGCTATAGCCGATGCTGGTTGCGGTCGGCGCCATCAGCAGCAGGATGTCCATGCGCGCGGGGTCGAAATTTTCAGCGAGCCGCGTCAGATTGGAGCGCACGCCGTCGATCCAGAGCGTGTCGGAATTGACATGATAGAATGGCGCATCACCGAGCAGCGGCAGCGCCTTGACCACGCCGCCTCCGGTGCCCAGCACCTGGTCGCGTTCGTCGGAGATGGTGACGCGCGGATGCTGGCGCGAGGCCGTGTGATCGATGATCTGATCCGGCAGGTAATGCACGTTGACCACGGCCTCGCTCACGCCGGCCTGGCCGAGCTTGTCGAGTACGTGATCGAGTAACGGCTGGCCGGCGACCGGCACCATCGGCTTCGGCATCTTGTCCGTCAGCGGACGCATGCGCAGGCCGAACCCTGCGGCGAGCACCATGGCTTTGGTCGGCTTGACGGACATCCTTCGCTTTCTCAGATTCCTTGATTTCGCTTTCGCGGCAATCCTAGCATGAGCCAGGACTGGCCGCACCGCATCTCAACCGCCTTAGCCACCCGCCGTGACGGTTGTACGACGGGTGTTGCCGTCATGCCCCGACGGCTGTGGAACGCACCTTTTTCTTCTTGTCGCCCACTTTGAGGAAATTGACGCCGATCTGGTCGCCATTGACCCAGGCAAGCTCGCAGCGCCGGTAGGCCAGTCCGGTGGACGACAGCAGCAGAAAGAACTCTTTCAGGTGCAGGCCTTCGACCGAGCCGTCGATGGTCAGCTTGGCGCCGCTATCGGAGACATCCTCCATGGTGCATTCGCGCCGCCATGTCCCGTCGATACCCATCATCTGGGCCGGAATCCCACGCTCGAAAACGACCCTGCTATTTCCGCGCTGATCCGCTTTCGCCGCCATCTGCCCTGCTCCAGCCCCGTAATCATCCGGCTCCCTCGCCGTCAGAATAGCGACATCTTGGCTAACGGCCGGTAAATCGGGTCGTTAATCAGGCCTGAGGAGGCGGGACGTTGGCGAGATACCAGTCGCGCAAGGCACTCAGCGCGGGATGGGCCAGCGAGCGCTGCAGATAGGTCCAGATCCGCGGCTGGTGACGCAAATAATGCGGCTTGCCGTCGCGGCGGTTGAGGCGGGCGAAGGTGCCGAGCAGCCGCGTGTTCCGCTGCGCCGACATGATCGCGTAGAGCTCGGCGAAGCCGGCCGCCTCGAAGCCGGCATCGGCCGCGCGCCGCGCCTTGATGTAGCGCGACAGCAGCGTCAGCTCGATGTTTTCGGGCACGTCGATGCGGGCGTCCTGCAGCAGCGACACCACGTCGTAGGAGTGCGGACCGAGCACGGTGTCCTGGAAATCGATCACGCCGACGCGTTGGATGCCGTCGCGGTCAGCGAGCCAGATCAAGTTCGGCGAGTGGTAGTCGCGGATGATCCACGTCCGCGGTGCCGCCAGCGGCTTCTTCAAGAGCTCCCGCCACATCGCGAAGAATTCTGCGCGCGCTGCCTCGCTCAGCGGCGCGTTGCGGTCGGGCAGATACCATTCCGGCATCAAGCCGATTTCGATCAGCATCGCCTCGATGTCGAAGACGGGAATGGCATAGGTCTGCCCGTCCAGCGGCAACGTTTCCGGCAGCGTCTTGCCGTGCAGCGCGGCCAATAGATCGGTTGCGGCCTCGTAGCGCTCGGCGATCGGGCGCGGCGGATCGCCTTCGATCACGCCTGCGCTGCCGAAATCCTCGGAGATCAGGAAACCGTGGTCGAGATCGAAATGGTGGATCTTCGGCGCGGAGATTCCTGCCTCGCACAGGCCTTCGTCGAGGGCAACGAACGGCTTGATGTTTTCCGCGAGATGTACCGCGGCGCTGTAGGACTTGCCGTTGTAGAGCGCCGCGCCGTCCGGCCGCTGCGGCGAGTTCATGAGGATGACGACCTCGTCGTCGCGGATCAGGCGCGCGTAGGATCGTGTCGAGGCATCGCCGGCCATCCGCTTGCGCGTCGCGTCGATGTATCCGGAGGCATCGAGAAATTCGCGCAGCGCCTGCAATCGCGCCACAGTCGCGGCACCCTTGCCATACCCGGCGATGTCCGCTGCGCGTGCATTCGACCCCAGCGCCGGGCGATGCGTCAGCGCGATGTCGATGCGGTCCTGCGGCACTGCCGACGGCGCGCGCTCCGGCCATTCGATCAGGACGAGCGTGGCATCGGGCAGTGGCGACAGCCCGATCTCCTCGAGCTCGCTCTCGTCCTCGACGCGGTAGAGATCGGCATGCAGCACCGGGAAGGGCGGCAGCTCGTAGCCCTGCACCAGCGTGAAGGTCGGGCTGGGCACCTCCAGCTCCTCGTCGCTGGCGAGATAGCGGATCAGGCTGCGCGCTGCTGCGGTCTTGCCGGCGCCGAGATCGCCGGTCAGGGTGATGACGTCGCCAGGGCCGACCAGCAGCGCGAGGTCGGCCATCAATTGCGCGGTGGCCGTCTCGTTGTGAAGCGCGACGGAGAGTTTCGTGGGTTCTGTCATTCGGCGGCGTCGCGATGCGCCGCTTGGTCGGTCGGGAAATCGCAGATCACGACCGTGCCGCGGCCGACGATCGAATCCACCCGCACCTTGCCGCCATGCAGCTCGACGAAGGAGCGCACCAGCGACAGGCCGAGCCCGGCGCCGCGGTGACGCGAGCCCTGCGAGCGGCTTTCGAACCAGTTGAACACCTTGTCCTTCATGTCGGCAGGTATTCCAGGCCCGGAATCTGTCACGGTGAAGACCACGCTGCGCTCGGTACGCCGCGCGCTGATGCCGACGGTGGAATCCTGTGGAGAAAACCCGACGGCGTTGGCGAGGAGGTTATAGAGCACCTGCACCACGCGCTTCTCGTCGCCGACGAAGCTGCCGACATCGGGCGCGATCTCGACCTTGAGGCGGATGCGGTCGGTGGCGAGGCGGTCCTGGATGCCCTCGGCGGCGAGTTCGATGGTCTTGCTGACGTCGACCGGCCCGAGTTCCAGCTTCATCGCGCCGGCATCGATGGTGGCGAGATCGAGGATGTTGTTGGTCAGCGCCAGCAGCGCGTTGGTCGATTTGGTGACGTAGTCGAGATATTCGGCCTGTTTCGGGGTCAGCGGCCCGGTCGAGGGATCGCTGAGGAAATGCGCGAAGCCGATGATGGTGGTGAGCGGCGAGCGCAGCTCGTAGGAGACGTGGTGGACGAAATCCACCTTCATCTGGTCGGCTGTCTCCAGCGCCTCGTTGCGCTCGCGCAGCGCGCGCTCGACATTCTCGGTGTCGGTGATGTCCTGGAACGTGAGCATGGTTGCGCCGTCATGCAGCGGGCGGATCATGCCGTCGAGCACGCTGCCGTCCTTGCGCTCCAGCTTCAGCGGCACGTCGGCGCGGCTCTCGATCGAGGTGACTGCCTCGCGGATCTGGCGCCAGACCGCGGGGTCGTCGAACAGCTGGTGGCACCAGCCTTCCACCGTCTGGATGTGCGGCTCGTCGCGCATGGCATCGCTCGACAGCTTCCACATCCGGACGAAGGCCGGGTTGAACAGCTGCGCCTTGCCGTTGCTGCCGAACACCGCGACGCCCTCGGCGAGGCTGTCCAGCGTCTCGCGCTGGACCCGGATCATGCCGTCGAAGCGGCGGGCGAGCTCGAGGCTCTCGGTGACGTCGTCGAACAGATAGGTGACGCCGCCTTCCGGGTTCGGCGTGGTGACGACGGAGAGCGCACGGCCGTCGGGCAGATACCACGTGTCCTTCGCAGCCTCGACCGCGCGGTAGGCCTCGTGCAGTTTCGCTTTCCAGGCGCGGAAATCGGGCTGTTCCGGCAGCTTGCGCGCGGCGCGGAGCTGGTCGAGCACGCTGGAATCGTCGGGATGGGCGTCGAGGAAGCTGCGGTCGAGGTCCCACAGCCGGCGGTAGGAATCGTTGTAGAAGGCGAGGCGGCGCTGGCCGTCGAACACGGCAACGCCGGAGGAGAGCTGGTCGAGGGTGCGGCGATGCGCCTCGGCCATGCGCACCAGCGCCGAGCTGAGGCCATCGGCCTCGCTGGCATCGATGGCGACGCCGACGCTGCCGCTGCCGACATTGACCGCGCGCACGTCGTAGATGCGGCGCTCGCCGCCGATCACGATCGGCAGCCGCGCGTTGAAACTGGCCGCGTCCTTCAGGCCCCGCTCCAGCGCGGTGCGATCGGCACTGTCGAGCAGCTCGAGCTTGCGTTCCTGCGCGTCGGTGACGCTGTTCGCTTCGGTCGCGCGGACATAGGCCGGGTTGGCGTAGGTCAGCGCGCCGTTCTCGCTCTTGGCCCAGATCGGCCAGGGTGCGGCGGCGGCAAAGCCGCGCAGCATCTCGGTCTCGTCGGAGAGCGCGTTGTAGCGCAGATGGGTCTCGGCCAGCTCGCGGCGCAGGCCCGAGAGTTCGCGAATCCGGACGATGGCCTGGCCGCCGATGGCGCGGCCGATCGCTTCCAGCGTATGGCCATGTGCGGTGCCCAGCGTCAGCTGGAACCCGTCGCCGCGGTCACGCAGGGCGTCGACCGCATGGTCCATCTGCAGCGCGGGTTCCGGCGGCAACCAGGTTCCGAAGGCGAGCACGCGCTGCGGCGAGGAGTCGCGCGGCAACACCAAGGAGATGTCGCCGGAGATCTGCGCGCGATTGTCGCCGGCGGGCCAGGAGATCAGGATCTGCGGCTCGGCGAACAGCAGCGCGCCGAAGCGGTCGGCCTGCAGCTGGAGTTCCCCGATCCGGGCGCGCAGCCGCGCCTCGCTCTTCGCCGTCCGCACGCGCGTGCGCATCAACAGGATCGCGGCCATCACCGAGAAGCCGAGCAGGGCCAGCGCGGTGGCGAGCACCGCGAGTTCCTGCCGGTTGAAATCCAGCATGATGGAGAGGGTGTCGATGAGGTCGGCGGCCTCGGCCGGCGCAGCCGGCAGCAGCGCTGCAAGAGCGCCTCCCAACAAGCCGTTGCGCGCAAGTGATGTGCACGACAGCAGCGTCCGACGCATCGACACGATCACGCCTGACATAGTTGCCCCAAGACCGCACGAATCTACGCGCGGCGACCCCCGTCGCGCGCGAATCAAAAGACAATACCCTCACCGTGACTCCGCCGGTAAGAGTCCAGATCGTGAACGCAAAGGCGGCCCCAAAAAAATGCGGGGCCCGGTGTTCCAGCTCACGTAGTTCTTCGGGATGATTCGGCTTGATCTGCCGTACGTTAGCGCCCGGTCGAGCCGAAGCCGCCGGCGCCGCGATCGGTCGTCGACAACGTCGCCACTGGAACCAGCGCCGCCTGCACCACGGGCGCGATCACCATCTGGGCGATGCGTTCGCCGCGCTTGATCACGAACGGGGCCGTGCCGTGATTGATCAGGATCACCTTGATCTCGCCGCGATAGTCGGCGTCGATCGTGCCCGGCGAGTTCAGCACGGTGACGCCGTGCTTGGCCGCGAGTCCCGAGCGCGGCCGCACCTGGGCCTCAAAGCCGGGCGGCAAGGCGATCGCAAGCCCGGTCGGCACCAGCACATATTGGCCGGGCGCGAGCGTCAGCGGCTCGCTGTCCGCAACCGCGGCCATCAAATCGAGCCCGGCGGCCTCACTGGTCTGATAGGCCGGCAATGGCAGGCCGTCGGCATGCGCCAGTTGCTGCAGTTCGACAGTGACTTTCGTGCTCAAGGCGCCGACTCCAGGGATGTGTCGGTCGCGCTCTTTGCGATGTGCGCGACCAGTTCGATGGCGACCTGTTCCTTGGTCATCACCGGCCAGGAATCAACTGCAATCTCGCCGTTCTTCTCGCCATTCTTGCGGCTGATCAGATGCACGGTGTTGCGGTCGCCGCCCATCACGCCGGTGGCGGGGGAGACGTCGTTGGCGACGATCCAGTCGCAGCCCTTGCGCTCCAGCTTGGACTTGGCGTTGTCGATGAGGTGCTCGGTCTCGGCGGCAAAGCCGATCACCAGCGGCGGGCGCTTGTCGGTCAGTTTTGAAATCGTGGCGAGGATGTCGGGATTCTCGACCAGCTGCAGCGGCGGCATGCCGGCGGACGTCTTCTTCAGCTTCTGCTCGCCTTCATTGGCGACGCGCCAATCGGCGACGGCGGCAGCGAAGATCGCGATGTCGGCGGGCAGCGCGGCCTGCACCTGCTCCAGCATCTGCCGGGCCGATTCGACATGCTTTACCGTCACGCCCGGGGGATCGCTGAGATCGACCGGACCGCTCACCAGGATCACCTCGGCACCGGCGGCCTGAGCGGCCGCGGCAATGGCAAAGCCCTGCTTGCCGGAGGAGCGGTTGGCGATGTAGCGCACCGGATCGATTGGCTCGTGCGTGGGGCCTGCGGTGATCAGCACGCGCTTGCCGGCGAGCGGCTTTGGCATCGGAGGCCGCAGCAGGCGCTCGGCGGCATTGGCGATCTCGATCGCCTCCGACATGCGGCCGACACCCGCCTCGCCCGCCTCCGCCATCTCGCCGGAATTCGGTCCACACAGCACGACGCCGTCGCGCTGAAGCTGCGTGACGTTGCGGCGTGTCGCCGCATTGCTCCACATCAGCGGATTCATCGCCGGTGCCAGCAGCACCTTGCGGTTGGTTGCGAGCAGGATGGCACTGGCGAGATCGTCGGCATGGCCGTTCGCCATCTTCGCCATCAGATCGGCGGTGGCCGGCGCCACCACGATGAGGTCGCAGTCGCGCGCGAGGCGGATATGCCCGGCGTCGAACTCGCTCTGGGGATCGAACAGGTCGGTGTAGACGCGCTCATGCGACAGCGCGCTCACCGCCAGCGGCGTGACGAATTGCTGGGCCGCCTTGGTCAGCACGCAGCGAACCTCGATGCGGCGCTCCTTCAGCCTGCGGATCAGGTCGAGCGATTTGTAGGCCGCGATGCCGCCGCCGATGATCAGGGTGACGCTGGCCTCTGCGACCGCGCCGGTGCGCTGCGGCGTCGGGGCGGTGGATGCGGCGGGCGGCGCCGAAAACGGCGTCAGCGGCTCCTCGCGGCCCTCGATCAGCTCCCGCAGGATGACCCGGACCTCTTCCTCGACCGACCTGTGGTTCTTGGCCGAGCGCAGCCGCAGATAGGTTTTGACGTGTTCGTCGAGCTTGCGGATGGTGAGGCTTGCCACGGCGCCCTCCAGCACGGAATGATAGCGATGCTATCATTCGCATGATTGCAGTGCAATCAGAAATTCCGGACGGCGATCAGGATTCCGATGAAGGTCGCGGCGATGATCCAGAGCGCGACGGTGCGCCAGCGGTTCTTGCGGCCTTCGCTCCGTCCCATCGCGGCGATGCTCTCCGGCGACAGCCTGATGCCCTCCCGCGTCATGGTTTCGAGTTGCTCGAGCACCTTCACCGACCGCTCGGCGATCTCTGGCAGCCGCATCAGCACCCGCGCGATGTCGCCGGTTCCGGCGAGCGCGCCCTGCACCCGGCCGATCGGACCGAGATTGCGCTCGATCCATTCGCGCACCACGGGGTCGGCGACCTTCCAGATGTCGAGCCGGGGGTCGAAGCCGCGCGCCACGCCTTCGACCACGACCATGGTCTTCTGCAGCAGGATCAGCTCGGGCCGCGTCGTCATGTCGAACAGGCCGGTGACCTCGAGCAGCAGCGTCAAGAGCCGCGCCATCGAGATCTCTTCCGCCGTGCGATTGTGGATCGGCTCGCCGATGGCGCGGATGGCTTGCGCGAAATTCTCGACCGAGTGATGCGCGGGCACGTAGCCCGCCTCGAAATGCACCTCGGCGACGCGGCGATAGTCGCGGGTGATGAAGCCGAGCAGGATTTCGGCGAGGAAGCGCCGCTCCTTCATGCCGAGCCGGCCCATGATGCCGAAATCGACCGCGACGAGACGGCCGGCGTCGTCGAGGAACAGATTGCCCGGATGCATGTCGGCATGGAAGAAGCCGTCGCGCAGCGCGTGGCGCAGGAAGCTCTGGATCACCTTGCGGCCAAGGTCGGGCAAATCGACCTGCGCCTCTTCCAGGCGCTTGTGATCGTTCAGCGCGATGCCGTCGATCCACTCCATCGTCAGCACGTTGTGCGTGGTGCGGTCCCAGTCGACTGCAGGCACGCGGAAATCGGGGTCGTCGCGGGTGTTCTCCGCCATCTCCGACAGCGCAGCTGCCTCGAGACGCAGGTCCATCTCCATGGCGACCGAGCGCGACATGGTGTTGATGACTTCGATGAGGCGCAGCCGCCGCGCTTCCGCCGAGTAGGTCTCGGCCTTGTGTGCGACGAAGAAGAAGTCGGAGAGATCGCGGCGGAAACGCGCGGCGACGTTCGGCCGGAGCACCTTGACCGCGACCGATTTGCGGATCCGGTCGTGCAGGACTTCGCCGCGATGCACCTGCGCGATCGAGGCGGCTGCGACGGCCGGCCCGAAGCTCACGAACACGTCCTTCAGCGGGCGCTCCAGCGACGTCGCGATCGCGGCCTCGGCTTCGTCCTGCGGAAACGGCGGCAGGCGATCCTGCAGGCTTTCGAGGTCGCGGGCCATGATGACGCCGACGACGTCGGGGCGCGTCGCCAGGAACTGTCCGAGCTTGAGATAGGCGGGGCCCATCCGTGTCAGCGCGCGAGCGATCCGGGGACCGTGCTTGGTGCCGCGGCGTTCGACCAGGCGTGCGAGCTTCAGCGCGAGCTGTCCCGGCGGGGGCACCAGGCTCGGATCGACCGAGCCGAACACGCCCTCGCGCGCGAAGACGAACGCGGCGCGGATCAGGCGCGAAATGTGGTTGAAGGCAGAGATCACAAACGCCAGCCCGAATGCAGTGCGACGATGCCGCCGGACAATGTCTGCCAGCTGACGCGGGAAAAGCCGGCTTCGCGGATCATGTCGGCGAAGGCGTTCGGCTTCGGAAACTTGCGGATCGATTCAACGAGATATTGGTAGGACTCGGCATCGCCCGTGATCATGCGGCCGAGCGGCGGGATCACCTTGAACGAGAACAGGTCATAAAGCCGATCGAGCCCGGGCATCTCGACGCTGGAGAATTCAAGGCAGAGGAAGCGGCTGCCGGGCCTCAGCACGCGATAGGCTTCGTGCAGCGCCAGATCGATCCGGGGCACGTTGCGAATGCCGAACGCGATCGTATAGGCGTCGAAGCTGCGGTCCGCGAAGCCGAGCGCTTCGGCATTGCCTTCGACGAAATCGACTTTGGCTTCGAGATGCCGCTTGGCCGCGCGCTCGCGGCCTACCGCCAGCATGTCGGTGTTGATGTCGCAGACGGTGGCATGGAAGCCCGCACCTGCGGCCTTGGCGGCGCGGAACGAGATGTCGCCGGTGCCGCCGGCCACGTCGAGCAAGGCGAACGGCCGATCGCTCCTGGGCGGATCCAGCGCCGTGATCATGATGTCCTTCCAGACCCGGTGCAGGCCGCCGGACATCAAATCGTTCATCAAATCATAGCGCGACGCCACGCTGTGAAACACGTCGTTCACCAGCGTCTGCTTGTCCCCGAGGGGCACGTCCCTGAAGCCAAAATGCGTGGTTTCGCCCGGCCGATCCATTACTCTACTCCACTGGGCGGACCATAGCGCGCCCGCCGCAATGGCGCTATCACACCGCCCTCATAAGGTGAATGCCTGACCATGCCTGAATTGCCCGAAGTCGAGACCGTCCGCCGCGGCCTTCAGCCCGCCATGGAGGGTGCGAAAATCCTCAAGGCGGAGGCTCGCCGGCCGGACCTGCGCTTTCCGTTCCAGCCGGACTTCGTGGCCCGGCTCCAGGGCCAGGTCGTCACAGGACTGGGCCGCCGCGCAAAATATCTCATGGCCGATCTTGCCTCCGGTGACGTGCTTCTGATGCATCTGGGCATGTCGGGCTCGTTCCGCGTCATCAAGCCGGACAACGACGCCGCTCCGGGCGAGTTTCACTATCCGAAGGGCAAGGATTCGGCGCACGACCACGTGCTGTTTCGGATGTCCTCCGGCGCGGATATCGTCTTCAACGATCCGCGCCGCTTCGGTTACATGAAAGTGATCGCGCGCAGTGCGCTCGACGAGGAGCCGTTGTTGCGTGGGCTCGGCCCCGAGCCGCTCGGCAACGAATTCGATGCCGCGATGCTGGCGGGGGCCTGCGCAGGCAAGCTCACGAGCCTGAAGGCGGCACTGCTCGACCAGCGCGTGGTCGCAGGCCTCGGCAACATCTATGTCTGCGAAGCCCTGCATCGCTCGCATCTGTCGCCACGCCGGATCGCCGCGACGCTCGCGACCAAGGGTCGCAAGGGCGTCGGCGCGGGCGAGCCGACCGATCATGCGAAGCGGCTGGTCGGTGCGATCCACACCGTGCTGAACGACGCCATCAAAGCCGGCGGTTCGTCACTGCGCGATCATCGCCAGACCTCCGGCGAGCTCGGCTATTTCCAGCATTCGTTCAAAGTCTACGACCGCGAGGGCGAGAAATGCACCACGCCGCGCTGCGGCGGCACGATCAAGCGTTTCACCCAGAATGGCCGGTCGACCTTCTGGTGTCCGAAATGTCAGAAGTGATGATCGGGCACGAAGGCGTCTTCCCAAAAACGCGAAGCGAAGCAATCCGGCCGGGCTGGTGGCCGGATTGCTTCGTCGCTTCGGCCCTTCCGGATGGCGAAGGGCCGACGGTCGTCTGAGCGATCGCCCCGCTCAGGACGCCAGAGTCGTGGTCTCGTCCGACGCGAGCTCGGCAGCGATGTGCAGCATGCCGTCTGCGGCCGACATCACCTGGTCGATCAGGACATTGGTCGTGGCTTCGAGCTCGAGCCGGGTCTCGATCCAGCGCCAGAGGCCGCGGATCTCGTCCGCGGACTTGCCGTTCGGCGCGAATTCGCTCACCGCAAGGCCGCTCGCGAGCGAGTCCTGGTGATCATTGCGCATCACGATCAGTGGGCGTGCCAGCACGTCAGCGAGATCGAGTGCGGCTTCCTCGGCGAGCGTGTTGGCGGCGTTGTCGATGCGCTGGCCGCGGATCGGGGTCTGGTTGAGCACGAAGCTGTAGGGCCGCTTCCAGGCGCGGGCAACGCTGAGGGTGGAGACGGTCGCCTCGATGTCGGCGACGCTCGGGCGGGCCGGGATCAGACAGAGGTCGGAATGACGGATCGCAGCGGTGGTGGCGGCGGAAAGACCGGCGGCGGTGTCGACGATCGCGAGCTGCAGGCCGCTGTCAGCCAGCATCTTCAGGCGCGGCTCGATGTCGGCGGCGTGGTAGATCGGCTCGACGACGAGATCGTCGGCGGTGCGGCGACGCTGCCAGTTGGACAGGGTGCCCTGCGGGTCGGTCTCGATCAGGCGGACGGTAAAGCCGGCCTGCTTGGCTGCGAGCGCGAGACCGATGGCGAGCGTGCTCTTGCCGCTGCCACCCTTTTGGGTGGCCAGTACGATCGTGTGCATTTGAAGGTCAATCCTTTGGAGTGCTTGGGTCAGGAATACGCCACGCGAACGTGCATCAATCGCGATGCTGAGCTCTTCTCGCTCAGGACGTGCCGGCCCGATCCAAAGGGGATCGCGGAGGTCCGAATCAGCAGTCATGATGATGGCGGAATAGGGAATGCCAGCTAATCCGTACCATTACTGGACCAGTACTCGTACGTGTGATGTGCTCGCTGCCGTGATGGAAAGGGCAGGCGATGAGCGGTAACTGGCGCGACCGGACAACAACCACCTTTGACTGCCAGAAGATGCCGGCGGTCTCGAGCCGCGGCATGGTGGTCAGCAACCATCCCCTGGCCTCCAGCGCTGGCGCCGAGATGCTGGCCGCCGGCGGCAACGCCATCGATGCCGCGATCGCGACCCTGTTCACGCTGACCGTGGTCGAGCCGATGATGGTGGGCATCATCGGCGGCGGCATGGCACACATCCGGCTGGCCGACGGTAGCCACCGCTTCATCGATGGCCAGAGCACCGTCCCGTCGGCCGTTCGCGACACGACCTATACGTCCGCGCCGGGCTCGGCCCACGACGTGTTCGACACCGTCGGCAACGAGAACCTCAACGGGGCGAAGGCCGTCGCGGTGCCGGGCTCGCTCAAGGCCTGGTGCGAGACCCTGCATCGGTTTGGCACCATGAGCCTCGCCGACGTGATTCAGCCCGCGATCAAGCATGCGGCCCGCGGCTATGCGGCGACGCCCTACCTGCATGAATGCATCAGCGAGAGCGCCGTCGAGATGCGCAAGGACAAGCCGATCGCGGCGATCTATCTGCCCGATGGCGAGCCGCTGAAGGTCGGCGAGCGCGTGGTGCAAGCCGAATATGCCGAGACCTTGCGCTATATCGCCGATCATGGCGAAAAAGCTCTCTACGAAGGGCCGCTCGGCGATATCCTCGCCAACTACATAGAGAAGAACGGCGGCTTCATTCGTCGCAATGACCTCACGGCTTACAAGACCGTCGAGCGGCAGCCGGTCCGCGCCGATTATCGCGGCTGGACCATCCTTGGACCTCCGCCGCCCGCCGCGTCCGGCGTGCACATTGCCCAGATGCTCAACATCCTGGAGGGCTATGACATCGGCGCCCTCGGCTTCGGCACGTCAGAGACGATCCACTATCTTGCCGAGGTGCTGAAGATCGCCTTTGCCGACCGCGCTGCGGCCAGCGGCGATCCTGATTATGTCGGCGTCCCCGTGGAGAAACTGACCTCCAAAGCCTATGCCGAAGAGCGCCGGCGCGCCATCGACTCCGTGCGGGCGCAGAATTGGGGCGCCGGCGTGTCGCAGCTCGAAGGTGCCCACACCACGCACATGACTTCGGCGGACGCTTTCGGAAACGTGGTCGCGACGACGCAGACCATCAACAATCTGTTCGGCGCCAAGATCATGATCCCGGGCTTAGGGGCCATTGCCAACAACTACATGAACCTGTTCGATCCGCGACCGGGCCACGCGCTCTCGCTGGCGCCGGGCAAGCGTGTCACCACCTCGATGTCGCCGATGATGGCGCTGAAGGGTGGTAAGCTGCGCTATGCGCTCGGATTGCCCGGCGGCAAGCGCATCTTTCCGAGTGCGATGCAGGCCCTGGTCAATCTGATCGACCACGGCATGAGCCTGCAGGAGGCCGTCGAGGCGCCCAGGGTCTGGACCGAGGGCAACGCGCTCGAGGTCGAGCAGACGGTGCCGGAGACCGTGCGCACCAAGCTCGAAAGCCTCGGCCACACAGTGCAGCCCGTTGCGACGGTCGCAGGCGGCATGAACGGCATCGCTTTCGACGACGACGGCACCATGACCGGGGCCGCCTGCTGGCGTGCTGACGGCACGCCGGTCGGGATATCGGGTGGTCTCGCGCGGAGTGGCATCAGATTCAGGTTGGGCTGACCGGGAAATTACAAGACCGGTTCGCTCGCCCGTCGAGGCCACTGAACTCGTCCAATCGCCTGCGGACGGCATCGCCTTCGTTCCGCGCTTGGCAGTTCTCGGATTGCCGCGGCATTATTCGAACAATGGCCTTTGCCGGTGCACATCGACGTCACCTCGGACCCGATCCCCTGCGGATGACGGCGTGAGCCCGGCAGTATATGCTGGGGCTGGCTGGCGGCAGGCGCGTCTGTCAACGTCTCAGTAAGGCTGTGCGTATGGGCAGGGATATCGGCGGCGACTTCTTGGCTGGCGGAGGCGAGTTGGGCGCTTTGACGCGAGCGTTTGACTGGTCGAGCACATCCCTGGGCGCTCCAGAAAGCTGGCCCCAAAGTCTTAGGGTCACGGTGCGGCTCGTTCTGACCTCGCGGCACCCCATGTTCATCTGGTGGGGGCCGGAGCTCATCCAATTCTACAACGATGCATACCGGGAGACGATGGGGCCGGAAAGGCACCCAAGCGCTTTGGGGAGCTGCGGCCGCGAGTGCTGGGCTGAGATCTGGGACATCATTGGTCCTCAGATCGAGTACGTCATGTCCGGCAAGGGAGCGACCTGGAATGAGGACCAATTGGTGCCGGTCACGCGTCACGGACGTCGCGAGGACGTTTGGTGGACCTATAGCTTCGGCCCTATCGATCTTGAAGGCGAGGTTGGCGGCGTGCTTGTCGTCTGCAGGGATGTCACGTCCGAGCATATTGCAAGGGAAGCGCTCAACCTCATCAACGAGGAGCTGAAGCACCGCGTCAAGAATACGCTTGCAGTGTTGAGCGCGGTCGCTGCGCAGACATTTCGCGATCCCACGAGCAAAGCGAGCCTCGAAAAGTACCAGGCGCGGCTGGGCGCCTTTGGACGCGCGCAGGACCTGCTGACCGCGTCAAACTGGGCGGCCGCGCCGCTCCACGATGTGATCCGCACGGCTCTAGCACCCTATCGGACAGGTGAAGGCCGCTTCACGGTGTCGGGTCCTCCACTCGTCGTGAAGTCTCGCCAAGCGCTTGCTCTGTCCCTGGCGCTTCATGAACTTGCGACCAACGCTTTGAAGTACGGCGCTCTGACCGTGGCGGGAGGCTGTGTATCCATCACATGGACGGTCGAGACTGAGGATGGCGAGTCCAAATTCGTTTTTGTCTGGGAGGAGATTGACGGCCCGCTTGTGTCGGAGCCCGTCGGCGCAGGTTTCGGGTCCAGGCTTATTTCGCGCGTGCTGAAAGACGATTTCAGCGGTTCCGTCGATGTTTCCTACGGCTCGGCCGGGCTCAAATGTCGTCTGACGGCGCCCCTTAAGAATCTCGGGACTTCGCAGAATATCACGTGAGACTCTGCATGGGCGTGGCCGAGCGGAGCGCATCACGTGCCGCACCGCATCGGAGACGAGAGAGCATGATGATCTCTCGCTCTATTTCCTGACGCAGATCACGCGCACGACGGCGGCCTTTGCGTCCGTCGAGGTGCCGTTGGCTGCGACATTGTTCGCCTTCAGGAAATCGCGCACGGCGTCCGCGGACACCATCACGGCCTGCGAGGCCGGAACCGATGTCGCAGGTCCCGCCACCATGGCCGGCTTCAACAGCGCAATACCGGCGAACTTGCCGTCGCTATCGATCAACGGAGCACCGGAAAACCCGACCGCCGGCGGCGGGGACAGCATGGACTCGCTGCTCGGGACCGGCGCCAGCGCAGCCCTGACGATCGACACGCCGCCGGCGCCGCCCTGGCTCTGCGGATCGGCGATGCCGACGACATCCACATTGGTCTTTGCTGCGCCGCCAGTAAGGCTCAACGGCTTCAGTCCGCGGGCGCCGTAGATGTGCAGGAGCGCGAGGCTGCGCTCCTTGTCTTCGGCCAGACGGTCGGCACTGCCATGGCCGGCGATCGTGATCGCGAGACAGCTGTCGGTGACGAGGCGGTCAGCGACGATCGCGCCGTCGTCGCTGACGACGATGCCGGTGCCGTATTCGACGGTCTTGCGCGGCGGCGGCCCGGCCTGCGGTCCCGACGGGAACGCGTTGAACGCACTCGACATCGCGATCACGACCGGCTCGACCGTGTTCTCCATCGCCTGGTCGTAGAGGATCGTCATGGTGCGGACCTCGTCTCCTTTGAAGGCGCCCCGCACGTAGAACTTCTTCAGGCCCTGCAAGCCCGACAGCACGAAGAAGTCGGGCTTCACCACGGTGTAATCGACCTTGCGTCCGGACGGCTCCTTCTCCAGCTCCGCGAGTTTTGCCGCGGTCGGGTTCGCCTCCTTGCGGCGGCTGAGCAGCACCTGCACGGTTCCGGTCGGCGAGGTCCATTTCGAGCCGTTGGCGTCGCTTGCCTGCTGTGGCACCAGTTTCGAGGGGATGCCGAGCCGGGCGCCGCTGGTCGGCTCCGTCACGATCTTCCAGCCGACGCCGTCCTGCTTCTTTCGCGCCGTCTCGGCGAGCGCGGCGCGCTCCTGCGGATTGAGCACGCCGGTCGGCTTGCCGCCCTTGGCCTTCTGGTATTCCTTGATGGCGTTGACCAAGCGCTCACTGACGTCGCCGGTGATGGCGCCGTTGTACTGGCCGACCCAGGCGAGGTCGGATTGCAGCGCCAGCCGCTCGGCCTTCGCCATGGCATCCGCCGTCGCCGCCGGCGTCTGCATGGCCGGAGGCTGGATCGGCACGGTCTGCACCGTCTTCGGCTTGGTGCCGGGGATCTGCGGCGTCGTCATCTGGGCCTGCGCGCCGGTGGCAGCCGCAAACATCAAGGTTGCCGCAAGCATCGATCTCATGACAAATCCAACCAGCCCATTGAACGCAATGCCATTGAAGCACATCTCGTTGGTCGCGAACAATGTTGGGGTGGTTCAGGCTGTTGACCCTCATCCTGAGGAGCCGCGGAAGCGGCGTCTCGAAGCATGAAGGCCGAGCTGCCGCAGCAGGGCCTGCATGGTTCGAGATGGCGCTTCGCGCCTCCTCACCATGAGGGGTGAGAGGAACGAAAGCGATGCTGAGCCCGGACGAACTCGAACGCTATGCCCGCCATATCGTGCTGCGCGACGTCGGCGGCCCAGGCCAGGCCGCGCTGAAAAAGGCCTCCGTGCTGGTCGTCGGCGCCGGCGGCCTCGGCGCGCCCGTTCTGATGTATCTGGCCGCGGCCGGCGTGGGCACGCTCGGCGTGGTCGACGACGACGTGGTGTCGCTGTCCAATCTGCAGCGCCAGGTCATCCACACCACGCCCGACATCGGCCGGCACAAGGTCGAGAGCGCCGCCGAGCGGATCGCGGCGCTCAATCCGCATGTCCGCTTCGTCGGCCATGCCACCTGGCTGAATGCCGACAACGCGCTCAGCCTGATCGGCGACTACGATCTCGTGCTCGACGGCTCCGACAATTTTTCGACGCGCTATCTGGTCTCGGACGCGTGCTTCTTCGCGAAGCGGCCGCTGATTACTGCCGCGCTCGGCACCTTTGACGGCTCGCTCACCACCATCCGCGCGCATGAGAGGAACGAGCAGGGCGAATTCAATCCGACCTATCGCTGCCTGTTTCCGGAGGCGCCGCCGCCCGGCACCGTGCCGGCCTGCGCGGAAGCCGGCGTCATGGGGGCTCTCGCCGGTGTGCTCGGCTCGATGATGGCGCTGGAGGCGATCCGCGAGATCGTCGGTTTCGGCGAGGGCCTCGTCGGCCGCCTCCTGATGATCGATGCGCGCGCGATGCGCTTCGAAACGCTGCGCTATGGACGCGATCCGGCCAACCCGCTCAACGGCGATGGGCCCGTGGTCGCCGACCTCAGCGCCCACCGCAGCTGATCGCCTGATTACGCCGTGGCCAATTTCTCGCTGTCGAGATGCGCCATCTGCTCGGCGGCGTAGCGCGTGCCGGAAGCGACATCCGGCGGGAAGGCTTTTGCCAGCGCCGCAAGATGCGCCTGTGTCAGCGTGAACCGGGTCGCGCCGAGCGCTTCGGTGAGACGGTTGCGGGTTCGTGCGCCAACCAGCGGCACGATCTCCTTGCCCTGCGCCGCCACCCAGGCAATCGCGACTTGCGCCGGCGTTGCGCCGATCTCGGTGGCGATCGCACGGAGGGATTCCACCAGCGCAAGATTGGCATCGAGGTTGGCGCCCTGAAAGCGCGGCGTCATCAGCCGGTAGTCTCTGCCGACTTTGCCGCTGTCCTTGGTCCAATGGCCGCTGATCAGTCCGCGCGCCAGCACGCCGTAAGCGGTGATGCCGATGCCGAGCTCGCGGCAGGTCTTGAGGATATCGCGTTCGATGCCGCGCTCGATCAGTGAATATTCGATCTGGAGGTCTGCGATCGGATGCACCGCATGCGCGCGGCGGATGGTATCGGAGCCGACCTCGGACAGGCCGATATGCCTGATGTATCCGGCCTTCACGAGATCGGCGAGGCCGCCGATGGTCTCCTCGATGGGGACGTTGGGATCGAGCCGCGCCGGACGGTAGATGTCGAGATAGTCGGTGCCGAGACGTTGCAGTGAATAGGCGAGGAAGTTCCTGGTCGCGCCCGGCCTCGTGTCCATGCCGGCGAACTCACCGGCCGGACCGCGCAGCGCGCCGTACTTGACGCTGATCTGCACCTTGTCGCGGGCGACCTCCTTCAGGGCCTCGCGCACCAGCATTTCGTTGTGACCCATCGCGTAGAAATCGCCGGTGTCGAGCAGTGTGATGCCGGCGTCGATCGCCGCATGCACAGTGGCAATGGCTTCGCCGCGGTCGGCGGGGCCATAGACCTCGGACATGCCCATGCAGCCGAGGCCGAGGGCTGAGGTGGTGGGGCCGGCTGAACCGAGTTTGCGCTGTTCCATGATGGTTCTCCCTTAAAATGCGGCTGATTGCGCCGCGTGACGAGGGAGATATGCGCCGGCTCGATTGCGCCGATAAGCTGGACAATCAAGAATAGCTTGTTCACATTAGCGAACAATGCCTGAGCCTGATCTGCGCGATCTCGATGTCTTCGTGGCGGTCGCCCGCACCCGCAATTTCCGGCGTGCGGCGGTCGAAATGCGCGTGTCGGTGTCGAGCCTCAGCCAGCGGCTCCGGGACCTCGAGGAGCGCCTTGGCGTCCGCCTGATGAACCGCACCACCCGCAGCGTCGCCCTGACCGAGGCGGGCGAGTTGCTGCTGTCGCGGGTGGCGCCGGCCTTGCGCGATGTCGGCGATGCGCTCGATCAGGTCCGGGGCCTTCGCGAGGTCGCCTCGGGTCGCCTGCGCATCAACGCGCCGCCACCGGCCGTCGATCTCGTGCTGGGGCCGATGGTCGGGCCGTTTCTGAGCGCCTATCCGCAGGTCGATCTCGACATCGTCTCGGAGAGCGGCTTCGTCGACATCGTCAGTGCCGGCTACGATGCCGGCGTGCGCTATGGCGAGCATCTCGCGCAGGACATGGTTGCGATCCCGCTGAGCGGACCGCAGAGCTACGTCGTCGTCGCATCGCCTGCATATCTTGCGCGGCGCGGCCGGCCGAAACATCCGAAGGATCTGCTCGAGCATGATTGCATCCGCGCGCGCTACTCGAGCGGCGTCATGCACGATCTGGAGTTCGAGAAGGCCGGCCAGGTCGTGAAGGTCGATCCGCCCGCAAAGCTGATCTCGACCAACATGAACCTTGCGATGCGCGCGGTGCTCGACGGCGTCGGCATCTGGGCAACGATCGACGGCTATGTCGGCGACGCCTTGAAAACCGGCGCGCTGGTCAGCTTGATGGAAGATTGGTGCGAGCCGTTCCCTGGTCCGTTCCTGTATTACCCGAGCCGGCGGCAAACGCCGCCGGCGCTCCGCGCCTTCATCGATTTCGTCGCCGACTGGCGCAAGTGCGAAGCGCGAGGCGAATAGGCTCTCACAGCATGCTCGGCAGCACGCGATCCGGCGGTTTGTGGGCGTCGAGGAAGGTGCGGATGTTGATGATCACCTTCTCGCCCATCTCGACGCGGCCCTCGATCGTGGCCGAGCCCATATGCGGCATCAGCGTCACCTTGCCGGCCTTGGCGAGCCGCACCAGCTTCGGGTTGACCGCGGGCTCGTGCTCGTAGACGTCGAGGCCGGCGCCGGCGATCTCGCCGCCTTCGATCAGCTTGATCAGCGTGTCCTCGTCGGTGACCTCGCCGCGCGCGGTGTTGACGATGTAGGCGTCCTTGCGGATCAGCTTCAGCCGCCGCGCCGAGAGCAAATGATAGGTCGCCGGCGTGTGCGGGCAGTTCACCGAGATGATGTCCATCCGCGCCAGCATCTGGTCGAGGCTTTCCCAATAGGTCGCACCGAGTTCTTCGGCGATCTTCGGGGCGACGGGACGGCGGTTGTGATAGTGGATCTGCAGGCCGAAGGCGCGGGCGCGGCGCGCCACCGCCTGGCCGATGCGGCCCATGCCGATGATGCCGAGCCGCTTGCCGCCGATGCGGTGGCCGAGCATCCAGGTCGGCGACCAGCCCGGCCACGGCTTCCCCTCGGTCAGGATCGAGGCGCCTTCGATCATTCGCCTGGGCACGGCGAGGATCAGCGCCATGGTCATGTCGGCGGTATCCTCGGTGAGAACTTTCGGCGTGTTGGTGACGGTGATGCCGCGCGCGTGGGCGGCCTCGACGTCGATATTGTCGACGCCGTTGCCGAAATTGGCGATCAGCCGCAGCTTGCAGTCGGGCTGGTTGACGATGTCGGCGCTGATATGGTCGGTCACCGTCGGAACCAGCACGTCGGCGGTGCGCGCGGCTTCGGCGATCTGTTCGGCGGACATCGGCGTGTCCTCGAGATTGATCCGCGCGTCGAACAATTCGCGCATCCGCGTCTCGATCGAATCCGGCAGCTTGCGCGTCACCACGACGAGGGGCTTTTTCTTCACCGACATGTCCTGCTCTCATGAGGCGTCGCAGGCCGCCCCTGTCGCCAAAGGCTGGTCGTTGAGGCCTCATTAACCCGGTTGTTCGACACTGCCCTTGCCGTGTCCGTCTCCGGCGTTTCCTTCAAGCTCTCCCGAGATTTCCGGCCCGGAAAATCGGGGCAAACTGGTTGTTCAAGTGCTCGTCCTCTCTAGCAGAAGGCCGGGCCAAGACAAGAACCACGGGCCAGGCTTGGGGAACACCCGCGTGGGGCGGGTCGGGATCGACGCGGCAGGATTTGGATTTGGGGTGGGGGTCCGGCAAGGCCGGGTCCTCGACAGGAGACGGGTTGATGGCGTTGGGGCGTTTTTGTTCGGTGATGGCGCTCGTTTGCACCTGGTGGAGCGCCTCGGTCGGTCCCTCGCATTCGGCCAAGGATAATACCCCGCAGACCACCAGCGGCCTGCCGGTGCCGCGTTACGTCAGCCTCAAGTCGGATCACGTCAATGTTCGCGCCGGTCCGACCAAGGACAATGACGTGGCCTGGGTCTACACCCGTGCCGGCCTGCCGGTCGAAATTACCGCCGAGTTCGAGAATTGGCGCCGGGTGCGCGATTCCGAGGGCGCCGAGGGCTGGGTCTATCATTCGCTGCTGTCGGGCCGCCGCACCGCGGTGGTCACCATGAAGCACAAGGACGATCTCGCCCCGATCTACGATCGCGCCGATCTCGACAGCGCGGTTGCAGCAAAGCTCCAGGCCGGCGTCGTCACGCAGGTGAAGAAGTGCACTGCAAACTGGTGCCGCGTCACCGGCAACGGCTTCGACGGCTGGATCCAGCAGGAGCGCCTCTGGGGCGTCTACTCGGACGAGCAGGTGAATTGACGCGAAGCGTCATTCCGGGGTCGGTACTCCGCACCGTCCCGGAATGACCGCGCAAAACGGCGATGGCCGGGACAAGCCCGGCCATGACGACGAATTCAGCAGTTCGGACCGATCTCAGCGCTTCTTGCGCAGGCGCACGACCATGTCGATGCGCGCGATCTCGTAGCCCTCGGGCACCTCCGGCATCTTGGACAGCGCCAGATGCGGATCCTCGATGTCGACCAGCTCATGGCTGTTCTCGAGGTAGTAGTGGTGGTGGGTGGTGACATTGGTGTCGAAATAGGTCTTGGTGCCGTCGACGCTGACCTGCCGGAGCAGACCGGCATCGGTGAGCTGGTTCAGCGTGTTATAGACGGTGGCCAGCGACACCGGGACCTTAGCCAGGGTCGCTTCCTCGTAGAGCATTTCAGCCGTCAGGTGGCGTGCACCCTTGCCGAACAATAACCAGCCGAGCGCCATGCGCTGGCGCGTCGGACGGAGCCCGGCGGACTGGAGCATTTCGTTGACGTCGTGCCAGGGACAGCCGGTCAAAGCCGGCTGACGGCCGGACAAGAGGGCCGCAGCGTGGACGTCGTCGTCGTGATGGGGCGCAGTATTCTCGCTCATTTCCAGATTTCGGGCACGCGTGAACAAATATCTCTCTGCAATATAAGAACAGAAAGATGCAGATGCAAGTTTCTCGCAACTAGAGAGGTTCTAATCAGCCTTGAAGGTTCTCATCAATCTTGGAACCGGGCCGACATCGCGTCATTTTACCTTCATGGATGCACTTTGCCACCGGAAATGGCCTGTGTTAGAGAGCCCGCGGTTCCGCTTAGCCGATTTTGGCGCAGCCGGGCATGGAGGCCCGGCCGGCAGTCCATCCGGGGCATGCGGGAGCTGCGCCTGACGGTGGCAATTGGCGTTGCTCTCCGACCGAGACGGGGCCCATTTTCGCCAAAAAACGCCGCTCAACCGGAATTCAAACAGAGGCTCGTCCATGCTGAACAGGCGCAACGGTTACGAATACGAAGATCTGCTGGCCTGTGCCCGCGGCGAGATGTTCGGTCCGGGCAATGCCCAGCTGCCGCTGCCGCCGATGCTGATGTTCGATCGCATCACCGAGATCAACGACAATGGCGGCGAGTTCGGCAAGGGGCTGGTGCGCGCCGAGCTCGACGTGAAGCCCGACCTCTGGTTCTTCGGCTGCCATTTCAAGAACGATCCGGTGATGCCCGGCTGCCTCGGCCTCGACGCGCTGTGGCAGATGGTCGGCTTCTACCTGGGCTGGACCGGGGGCGAAGGTCGTGGTCGCGCGCTCGGCCTGAACGAGCTGAAGTTCAGCGGCCAGGTGCTGCCCGAGGCACGCAAGGTTGTGTACAACGTCGATATCAAACGCGTGATGCGTTCAAAGCTGGTGCTCGGTATTGCCGACGGGTGGCTTTCGGTCGACGACCAGATTATTTATCGCGCCAAGGACCTGAAGGTCGGCCTGTTCAAGCAGGGCACGAGCCTGGGCTAACGCGCATTCACCACGAAGAGAACGAGAAGATAACGAGCAGGGCGAGGCTGTCATGAGGCGGGTTGTGGTCACCGGGATGGGCATCGTCTCGTCGATCGGAAACAACACCCAGGAAGTGCTTGCGAGCCTTCACGAGGCGAAGTCGGGCATTTCTCGGGCTGAGAAATATGCCGAGCTCGGCTTTCGTTCGCAGGTGCAAGGCGCGCCGTCGCTCGATCCCGCGACTGTGGTCGACCGCCGCGCCATGCGTTTCCTCGGTCAGGGCGCGGCGTGGAATCACGTCGCGATGGAGCAGGCGATCCAGGACTCCGGTCTGTCGCCTGACGAAGTCTCCAACATCCGCACCGGCATCATCATGGGCTCCGGCGGTCCGTCCGCCCGCACCATCGTCGAATCCGCCGACATCACCCGCACCAAGGGGCCGAAGCGCGTCGGACCGTTTGCGGTGCCGAAGGCGATGTCGTCCACGGCCTCCGCGACGCTCGCGACCTGGTTCAAGATCAAGGGCGTGAACTACTCGATCTCCTCGGCCTGCGCGACGTCGAACCATTGCGTCGGCAATGCCTATGAGACGATCCAGATCGGCAAGCAGGACGTCATCTTCGCCGGCGGCTGCGAGGAGCTGGACTGGTCGCTGTCCGTGCTGTTCGACGCCATGGGCGCGATGTCCTCGAAATACAACGACACGCCTGCCACGGCCTCGCGTCCCTACGACGTCAACCGCGACGGCTTCGTCATCGCCGGTGGCGCGGGAGTCCTCGTGCTGGAAGAGCTCGAGCATGCCAAGGCGCGTGGCGCGCGCATTTACGGCGAGATCGTCGGCTATGGCGCAACCTCGGACGGCTACGACATGGTCGCGCCATCGGGTGAAGGCGCCGAGCGCTGCATGCGCATGGCGATGTCGACGGTGAAGACCAAGGTGGACTACATCAATCCGCACGCGACCTCGACGCCGGCCGGCGATCCGCCGGAGATCGACGCGCTGCGTCGGGTGTTCGGCGCCGGCGAGAAGTGCCCGCCGATCTCGGCGACCAAGGCGCTGACCGGCCATTCGCTGGGGGCCACCGGCGTGCAGGAGGCGATCTACTCGCTGCTGATGATGAACAACGGCTTCATCTGCGAGAGCGCCCATATCCAGGAGCTCGATCCTGTGTTCGCCGACATGCCGATCGTGCGCAAGCGCATCGACAACGTCAAAATCGGCACCGTGCTGTCGAACTCCTTCGGCTTCGGCGGCACCAACGCCACGCTGGTGTTCAGCCGGATGGATGTGTGACGTCCTTGTTGGTGCACCGTTGATTTTCTCGTCAATGGCCGGGCTCGTCCCGGCCATCCACGTCTTGGCCTCAGGCTCCGAAGGGCGTGGATGGCCGGGACAAGCCCGGGCATGACGAAAGCGGAAGGTGGTCTTGAGATGGAAGGTTTGATGAAGGGCAAGCGCGGTCTGATCATGGGCATCGCCAATGATCATTCGATCGCCTGGGGCATGGCGAAGACGTTGCATGCGCACGGTGCCGAGCTTGCCTTCACCTTCCAGGGCGAGGCCCTCGGCAAGCGCGTCAAGCCGCTGGCCGAGCAGCTTGGTGTCGATCTGGTGCTGCCTTGCGACGTCGAGGACATCGCCAGCGTCGATGCCACCTTCGCGGCGCTTCGCGAAAAATGGGGCAAGCTCGACTTCGTCATCCACGCGATCGGCTTCGCCGACAAGAACGAGCTGAAAGGCCGCTACGCCGACACCAGCCGCGAGAATTTCTCGCGCACCATGGTGATCTCCTGCTTCTCCTTCACGGAGGTCGCAAAGCGCGCCGCCGAGCTGATGAATGAGGGTGGCAGCATGATCACGCTGACCTTCGGCGCTTCGGAGCGAGCGATGCCGAACTACAACGTGATGGGCGTCGCCAAGGCTGCGCTGGAAGCCTCGGTGCGTTATCTCGCCTCGGATTTCGGACCGCGCGGCATCCGCGTCAACGCGATCTCCGCAGGTCCGATCCGTACGCTCGCCGGCTCCGGCATCGGCGAGGCGCGCGCGATGTTCGCCTTCATGCAGAAGCATTCGCCGCTCCGCCGCGGCGTCACGCTCGATGAGCTCGGCGGTTCGGCGCTGTATCTCTTGTCGGATCTCTCCGGCGGCGTCACCGGCGAGATCCACTATGTCGATTCCGGCTACAACATCGTGCTGATGCCGCGGCCGGACGATTTGAAGTCCCCGGAGTAGCTTCGCGCCCCACGATCATGGGGCTGACTCGCCCACAGAATTATGCTTGCTGCTCCCCGGTGGCGCCTCAGGGTCGTTTTCCCTGCGGTTCGGGAGGGGTGATCGTGCCAAGGCGGCATGCGATAAGGCTGCATGCGATGTGTCGCGCGAGCGCGCTGGCGTCCGTTGCCGGCGCGATGCTGCTTTGCGGTGGCTCGCACGCGCTGGCACAATCCACGATCTGGGACACGACCCTCTCCAACACGAATTGGTACGTCCCGACGGCGCAGCTGCTGGCCTATGCCGCGCCCAAGACCGGCTTCTCCAATCCGATTCCGATCGGCGACCAGACCCTGTGGTCGCTGGCGACCGCGACCAACGGCTCGTTCACGGGAGCGAGCGTGGCGCAGCTCAAGCTTGGGCCGGCGCTGCTGACCGACACCTCGACCATCCAGGGCTTCGTCACGACCGCGGGCCAGATCACGATGCAGTTCACGCCGACATCGGGCGGCGCGGTGACGGTCGGCCTCGGTCATATGAGAACCATCAACGGCGTGACCGCGATGGAAATGCAGATGATCACGGGCGACAGCCTGCTGGTGACGCATTGGGCCTATATGCTGCCCTACGATCCCGCGACGTTCACGCCGCCGGCTTCGCAGCCCGTTCCCGCCAACTCGGTCCCGCAATGGGCGTGGACCTCAGGCACGCCATGGCGGATCACCAGCAATTCGTTGTTCGGCACCTCCGCGCCCGGCCGCTTCGTCATCACGAATTACCAGAACGGATATTTCTGGGGCGCGGGCGTCGCGCCGGCGGGCAGCAATGCGGCCAACTTCACGCTGCTGGGATCCGTGACACCGGAGGGCAACGTGCTCTTCAACACGCTCTCGCGCGGCACGCTCGCCAGCCTCTATGGCTCCGCCAGCGGCGACGCCTCGGGCGCGCAGATGCTCGTCAGCACCTACGATCTCTCGGGCAATCCGACCGGCGGCCACGCCTATCTCTCCCTGGTGCGCCCCTATGCCGAGACGCTTCAGGCCCAGAATAGCCGCGCGGGATTGGGTGCGGCCGGCATGCTGTATCGCCTGTCGGCGACATCGCTCGGCTGGAGCGGCAGCATGGCAACCGGCTTCACTGCGCTCGACAATCTCAACGGATCCGGTCTCGTCAACGCGGTCAACCAGACCTTGCCGGTTATAACGGGCGCGGCATCGCAGGCGACCTACGCCACGCAGCGCGTGTTCCAGCAGGCGATGACGGGGCGACTGGACGATGTGCTCGGGCTGAATACGGGCGTTGCGGCTGAACGGAATCTTTGGATGAAGCCGCTCGGCGGCAGCATTCGGCAGGCAAGCGTCGACGGCGTACCCGGTTATAACGCGACCGGCGGCGGCATGGCCCTCGGTGCCGACGCGACGATCTCGCCGCGCGCGATGCTCGGCGGCGTGCTCGCCTATTCGCATCAAGCCATCACCGGCAGCGACGATGCCGTCCCGAACCGGCTCGCCATCGATTCCTATCAGGCGGGTCTCTACGGGGCCTACGCCCTCGGCCATGGCATTCAACTCGATGGCCAGCTCGACGGCGCGCTGAATGACAGCAGCGAGAGCCGTTCGCTGACTTTCATCAACGGCATGGCTGGCGCCGGCTATCGCTCCTATAGCGGTCATGCGGGCGCCGGCATTCGCAAGCTGATTCCGATCGAGCCCGGACTTGCGATCGCCCCGTCATTGCGGCTGGACTATGGGCACGTGCGCTCGCCCGCCTATCAGGAAGGCGGCGCGGGCGGCTTCAGTCTCCATGTGGATTCACAAACCTATCGCGAGCTGACAGTGACGGCGGGGCTGAAGAGCGCATACCGGATCGCGAAGCAGGTCTATCTCACCGGCGATGTCGGCGTCGGCTACAACACGTTGAACCAGGGATTGCAGATCAAATCGGCGTTTGCCGGCGGTGGCGAGAGCTTCATTACCAATGGTCTTGCGTTGTCGCCCTGGATCTACTCGACCGCGCTGGGCCTCGTCGCGGCGGACGGCAAGGGGTTCGATCTCGGCATCCGCTACGGTGTTGCGATGACGTCCTCCGGACTGCTGGAGCAGTCCGGGCTCGCCGTCCTCAAGATCAAATTGTAAGCGCGCCGTCTCACCCCGCCGCGATCTTCTCCGCGCGCTGGAACGCCGGCCGCGCGGTGCAGCGCGCCAGATAGGCGTCGAAGGCGGGACGCGTCGGTACCATCTTGAACTGGCGCACCGCGAAATTCAGGCCCGAGCCGATCGTGACGTCGGCGGCCGAAAAATCCTCGCCGAGAATCCACGGTCCCTTGGCGAGCGCAGCTTCCAGCACGTCGAACACCTGCGTGGCGCTGCCCCAGGCCGCGGTCGAGGTCGGAATCTCGATCTTAGTGAAGATCTGGATGATGGCGGGCTCGATGCAGCCCGGCGAAAAGAACAGCCATTGCAGATAGCGCGCGCGGCGTGGATCGGTCACCCCCGGCGCAAGCTTGGTCTCGGGATAGCGGTCGGCGATGTAGGCGCAGATCGCGGCGGCTTCGCCGAGCGCGGCATCGCCGTCGGTCAGCGCCGGCACCTTGCCCATTGGGTTGATCTTCAGATAGTCCGGCGCCTTCTGCGCGCCGGTCGAGATGTCGGTCAGCACGCGCTCATAGGGCAAGCCGCTCTCCTCCATCAGCCAAAGCGTCGTGAACGAGCGCGAGCGGGGCGACCAATAGAGCTTGATCATGGCGCGGAACCTTCCATCGGCAAGGGGCGGGTGGCGCGCAATTCATGGCGCGTTTGCAGCGCATTCGCAACGCACTACGCCTAGAGGCAAGGAGAGTTTTGCGAGCGATATCTTGGTCAACGCGACGAAGGCGATGTCGGACGTTGCAACAGGGCCGGAAGCGTCTTGTCGAGGCTCTTTATCAGCATCGTCCGCACACCGGCGCGCAGCACAGTATTGTTGACCACTTCCGCAGGCTTTTCCGGAAACATCGCAGGATCCAGCTTCATCGAGGGCCCGCCGAGAAAATTATGCGTCATGCGCTCGATATAGGTGTCCTCGGTCATCAAGGCCGGCGCCTCCTTGATCAGCTCGAAAGTCCGGCCGTCGTAGATTCGGATGAGCATCATGGCGAAGAGATGCACGGGTCCGCCATAGGGGTATTGCGAGATGCCGATACCGTATTCGCGCTGCGTTCCGCCGTGCCGGTGGACGACGAGGTAACGATCACAGCGGATCTTTGGCGCTAGAAATTGAACAAAGCCCTTCACGTCGGCTTCGGCCCGATAGAACCACGGATTCTGCTTTTGTCGGCCCCCGGACCTGAGCTCCTCGGGGGTGTAAGGAACCCTGCGTACGGAAATGCCAAGTGCAGCAGCACGAACGCGGGAGACGACGAGGTCGTCGAGCGCCCACGCCGCGACCGACGTGCGCGTGTACTTGTCGAGAAACTTCAGAGGACCGAATTTCTCGACCATGAACAGGTCGCCTGCGATCGGGATCACGCCGACGTGGCACGGGCCCGCTTCTGCGGTGGCACGTGGAGCGACAGCCGGCTTCTTTGCAGCCGGTCTTACCGGCTCCGGCTTTGGCGCCGATTGCACCTGTCCGCCGCTTGGGGACACCAGCGCATATGAGACCATTGCGACAACGGCGAGAAGATTGATGGTCACATCGTGCTCGCTTCACTGCGCGAAATACGGCGGCAAGATCTTGTCGAGCCGCTTTGTCAGAAAGTCGCGCGTGGTGTCGCGCAGGGCGGTGTTGCTGGCGGAGTCCGTGGCCGCCTCCGGAAACATGGACTTGTCCACCTTCTGTAACAGTTCGTTCGACGTGAAGTTGTCCGCCATATGCTTCATGACACCTTCGAACGTCACGGCCGGACCTTTCATGACTTCGAAGGTGCGGCCGTCGATCCATGTCACGCCGATAGAGGCGAAGACGTAGGCGTAGGAGATGAGACCGACACCCCGGCTGAAGATGCCGATGCCGCTGAGCGACTGATTGGTCCCGTCGAGCTGTCCTTCGCTGCGCATGATGACGAGATAACGCTCGCAACCGGCATTGCCCGCGACCTGTCGGATCAGGTTCGACAACTCCTGGCGCTGATTACGGAACAGGCCGGATTTGGGGTGATAGTAGGAATCGAGCGCGCCCTTGGCGTAGCTGATACGTCGTACCGGCGTGTTGCCTGCCGCGGCCCGCGCCCGCGCAAAGACGAGATCGTCGAGGCCCCAGGACACCGGGACTTCTGCATAGTCGTTGCCGAACACGGTCAGGCCGATCTTCTGGACGACGAAGATGTCGCCGGTCCCCGCAATCACGCCGACGCCGCAAGGACCGGCCGTCGCCGGGTCCGCAGGCTTGGCTGCTGCCTTCGGCTTCGCGGCCGCTTTCTTGGGAGCCGGCTTCGCCTGTGGCGCGGACTGAGCGGCGGGAGCACTGGTTGCAGGCGTAGTATGTGCCTCTGCCGGACCCAGAAGGGACAGCAGGACGAGCACTGGGACAGCAGGTCGAAACATGGATTCCAAGTGGGATCAGACGCAACGTGACAGCGGACGCGTCACACTAGGTTGTCAAGGCGACAACCGCAAGCTGCGCTCGGAGTTCGGTGCCTACCCGATGGGCCGCTTCCACCGATAGTACTTCATCATGAAGCCGTTCGACGGCTCGATCTCTTGCTTCTCGAACACAAATCCTTCGCGCTCGTACCAGCGCCAGGCTTTTTCGTTCTCGCGGACGCAGCGCAGGTGCATCTCATCCGGCATTTGCGTGCGGGTGAAGGCGAGCAACTTTCGTCCGAGCGATTGGCCCTGATAGGCGGGCGCGACGAACAGCATGTCGAGATAACGCTTCGGCACATGCAGCGCCAGCATGGCGGCGATCGTGCCGCGATCGTCGGCAACGAACAGGCTCCAGCCGTCCGCGATCTCGCGCCGGATGCGCGCGCGCAGGTTGGCGAGCAGGAAGTCGCTGGCCTCGCCGAGGCCGGTCGAGACCCAGCTCTCCATCCAGACGCGGCCGACCTCATCGTATTCGTTTGCGCGGGCGGGACGAATGACGGGATGCGACATCTGGCGCTCAGCTGCGATGATCGCGCGCGGCCGAACGCGGGCGTGCCTTGCCGGCCGACAGGCACACCACTTCGGAGATCTGCAGCAGCTGCCGGGCCAGCGGGCTGGTCTTGCGCCAGACCATGCCGATGGTGCGGGACGGCTGCGGGTCGCGGAAGCGTGCCAGCGAGACCGAGGCCGATCGCGTCTCCACAGGCACTGCCATTTCCGGGATCAGCGTCACGCCAATGCCGGCGCTGACCATCTGCACAAGCGTCGACAGCGAATTGGCATCCAGCATCTCGCGCGGCGGCGCCGACTGCATGTTGCAGAACGACAGCGCCTGATCGCGGAAGCAGTGGCCTTCCTCGAGCAGCAACAGCCGCATCTCGCGCATCCTCTCGCGCGACGGCGCCGGTGTGCCCTCATCCGTGCTGGGCCGGACCAGCAGGAATTTCTCCTCGAACAGCGCAACCTCGGTCAGCGAAGGCTCCGACACCGGCAGCGCCACGATGGCGGTGTCGAGCCGTCCCTCCACCAGCTCCTGGATCAGCCGCGGCGTCATGGTCTCGCGGACGCGGATGTCGAGCTCCGGATGCATGCGCGTGAGATTCTTGGTGATCGTGGGCAGCAGATAAGGCGCGATGGTCGGGATCATGCCGATGCGTAAGCGGCCCGAGAAGTGATCCTGCGAGGCGCGGGCGAAATCGCCGAGCTCATCGACCGAGCGCAAAATGTCGCGGACGCGCTGTGCGAGCTCCTCGCCGAATCGGGTCAGCGCCACCTGGCGCGCGCTGCGCTCCAGCAGCAGCCCGCCCAGCGCCTCCTCCAACTCCTTGATCTGCATCGACAAGGCCGGTTGCGAGATCGAGCAGGACTCGGCCGCGCGGCCGAAATGGCCGTGACGCGCCAGCGCATCGAAATACCGGAGTTGGCGCAGGGTCACGTTGAGCATCAGGAATTCTTATTGCAGCGATCACTAAAGTCAACTTCCCCTGATCGAACGCGGCGCCTAGAGTGGTTCTACCTGGTCAAAGGCGCGAGTTCGACGCCACCAGAGGAGGTATTCATGGACGACACTTCGAAGTGCCCGTTTTCGGGCGGAAAACCCACGCGCGTGAACCGCGACTGGTGGCCGACGCAGCTCGATATCGAGGTGCTGCACAAGAATTCCGACAAGTCCGATCCGATGGGCCAAGGCTTCGACTATGCCAAGGAATTCAAGACGCTCGACCTGAACGCCGTGATCAAGGACCTGACCGCCCTGATGACGGATTCGCAGGAATGGTGGCCGGCCGATTTCGGTCATTACGGTGGCCTGATGATCCGCATGGCCTGGCACAGCGCGGGCACCTACCGCACCACCGACGGTCGCGGCGGCGCCGGCGCCGGACAGCAGCGCTTTGCGCCGCTCAACAGCTGGCCCGACAACGCCAATCTCGACAAGGCGCGCCGCCTGCTGTGGCCGATCAAGCAGAAATACGGCCGCAAGATTTCCTGGGCCGATCTGATGGTTCTCGCCGGCAACGTCGCGCTGGAATCGATGGGCTTCAAGACCTTCGGTTTTGCCGGCGGCCGCGTTGACGTGTGGGAGCCGGAAGAGCTGTATTGGGGCCCCGAGGGCACCTGGCTCGGCGATGAGCGCTACAGCGGCGAACGCCAGCTCGCCGAGCCGCTCGGCGCGGTGCAGATGGGCCTCATCTACGTCAATCCGGAAGGTCCCAACGGCAAACCGGACCCGGTCGCCGCGGCCAAGGACATCCGCGAGACCTTCGCCCGCATGGCGATGAACGACGAGGAGACCGTCGCGCTGATCGCCGGCGGCCACAGCTTCGGCAAGACCCACGGCGCGGGCGACCCTTCGCTGGTTGGACCGGAGCCGGAAGCGGGCGCTCTGGAGGATCAGGGCCTCGGCTGGAAGAGCAAGCACGCCTCGGGTCACTCGGGCGACGCCATCACCAGCGGCCTCGAAGTCACCTGGACGACGACGCCGACGAAGTGGAGCAACAACTTCTTCGAGAACCTGTTCAATTTCCAATGGGAGCTGACCAAGAGCCCGGGCGGCGCGCAGCAATGGACGGCCAAGGGTGCCGACGCGATCATTCCCGATGCCTTCGACAAGTCGAAGAAGCATCGGCCGACGATGCTGACGACCGACCTCTCGCTGCGCTTCGATCCGGCCTATGAGAAGATCTCGCGCCGCTTCCTGGAGAACCCGGCTCAGTTCGCTGACGCCTTTGCCCGCGCCTGGTTCAAGCTCACCCATCGCGACATGGGTCCGATCCAGCGCTATCTCGGCCCGCTGGTGCCGAAGGAGACGCTGATCTGGCAGGATCCGATTCCGGCCGTGAACCACGAGCTGGCCAGCGATCAGGACATCGCTGCGCTGAAGAGCAAGATCCTGGCTTCGGGGCTTTCGGTGTCCGAGCTGGTCTCGACCGCCTGGGCGTCGGCCTCGACGTTCCGCGGCTCGGACAAGCGCGGCGGCGCCAACGGCGCGCGCATTCGCCTTGCCCCGCAGAAGGACTGGGAGGTGAACGAGCCGGCGCAGCTCAGCAAGGTGCTCGGCAAGCTCGAAGCGATCCAGAAGGACTTCAACGCCTCGTCAGGCGCGAAGAAGGTCTCGCTCGCGGACCTCATCGTCCTCGGCGGCACCGCCGCGGTCGAGAAGGCCGCGAAGGATGCCGGCGTCGACGTCAAGGTTGCGTTCACGCCGGGCCGCATGGATGCTTCGCAGGAGCAGACCGACGCGGCGTCCTTTGCACCGCTCGAGCCGCGGGCTGATGGCTTCCGCAACTATGTCGGCAAGCGGCATCAGTTCATGCAGCAGGAAGAGGCGCTGGTCGATCGTGCGCAGCTCCTGAGGCTGACCGGCCCCGAGATGACGGCACTGGTCGGCGGACTGCGTGTGCTCGGCGCCAATGCGAACGGGTCGAAGCACGGCGTCTTCACCGCGAAGGTGGGTACGTTCAGCAACGACTTCTTCGTCAACCTGCTCGACATGAGCACGCAGTGGACGCCGGCGGCTGACGGCAGCTACGAGGCCCGCGACCGCAAGACCAACGCGGTGAAGTGGACCGGCACGCGTGTCGACCTGATCTTCGGCGCGCACTCGCAGCTCCGTGCCTACGCGGAAGTCTACGCGACCTCGGATGCGAAGGAGAAGTTCGTGGCTGACTTCGCCAAGGCCTGGACCAAGGTGATGAACCTGGACCGCTACGACATCGTGGCGTGAGGCGATCTCGCCTCGTGGTCGGTGCAACCTCTCCCGCAAGCGGGAGGGGGGAGCGCAGATCGCCCGGAGCGAACACAAGCAAAAAGGGCGGCCTTTCGGCCGCCCTTCGCGTTTCTGATGTCGTGAGACTTACTCGCCGGCGGCTTCGCGCGGGGCCTTCTCGCCCTCGCCGCCCTTGCCTTCGAGGTCTTCGCCGGTGGTCTGGTCGACCACCTTCATCGACAGGCGGGTCTTGCCGCGGTCGTCGAAGCCGAGCAGCTTGACCTTGACCTTGTCGCCTTCCTTGACGACGTCGGAGGTCTTCTGCACGCGGTTGGCCGCGAGCTGGCTGATGTGGACGAGGCCGTCCTTGGAGCCGAAGAAGTTCACGAAGGCGCCGAACTCCATCACCTTGACGACGGTGCCGTCATAGATCTGGCCGACTTCCGGATCGGACGCGATCGACTTGATCCACTTGATCGCGGCCTTCATCGCTTCGCCGTCGCTGGAGGCGACCTTCACGGTGCCGTCGTCCTCGATGTTGACCTTGGCGCCGGTCTTCTCGACGATCTCGCGGATCACCTTGCCGCCGGTGCCGATCACTTCGCGGATCTTGTCGGTGGCGATCTTGAAGGTCTCGATGCGCGGCGCGTATTCGCCGAGCTCGGCGCGGGCGTTGGTGAGCGCCTTCGCCATCTCGCCGAGGATGTGGATACGGCCTTCCTTGGCCTGGCCGAGCGCCACCTTCATGATCTCTTCGGTGATGCCCTCGATCTTGATGTCCATCTGGAGCGAGGTGATGCCTTGCTCGGTGCCGGCCACCTTGAAGTCCATGTCGCCGAGATGGTCTTCGTCACCGAGGATGTCCGAGAGGACCGCGAAGCGCTTGTCCTCGAGGATCAGGCCCATCGCGATGCCCGCGGTCGGCCGCTTCAACGGCACGCCTGCGTCCATCAGCGCGAGCGAGGCGCCGCAGACCGAAGCCATCGACGAGGAGCCGTTGGATTCGGTGATCTCCGAGACCACGCGGATCGTGTAGGGGAACTCGTGATGCGGCGGCAGCACCGGGTGGATCGCGCGCCAGGCCAGCTTGCCGTGGCCGATCTCGCGGCGCTTGGTACCGCCGAGGCGGCCGGTCTCACCGACCGAGTAGGGAGGGAAGTTGTAGTGCAGCAGGAACGTCTCTTTGTACGTTCCCGACAGCGCGTCGATGTACTGCTCGTCTTCGCCGGTGCCGAGCGTGGTGACGACCAGGCCCTGGGTTTCGCCGCGGGTGAACAGCGCCGAGCCGTGGGCGCGCGGCAGCACGCCGACTTCGGCGACGATGTTGCGCACGGTCTTGCTGTCGCGACCGTCGATGCGCTTGCCGGTGTCGAGGATGTTCCAGCGAACGATCTTCGCCTCGAGCTCCTTGAACACGGCGCTGATGCGCAGCTTGTCGTATTTCGGTTCCTGCCCTTCGGGGAAGTAGTGGGCGATCACCTTTTCCTTGACCTTGCCGACCGCGGCGTAGCGGTCCTGCTTGACCGGAATGGCGTAGGCGGCGCGCAGCTCCTGCTCGACGAGGCCGAGCATCTCTTTCTCGAGCGCGGCATTGTCGATCACAGTGACTTCGCGCGGCTCCTTGGCGGCCTTCTCGGCAAGCTCGATGATCGCGTTGATCACCGGCTGGAAGTGGCGATGACCGAACATCACCGCGCCGAGCATGATGTCTTCGTTCAGCTCCTTGGCTTCCGATTCCACCATCAGCACGGCGTCGGCGGTGCCGGCGACGACCAGGTCGAGCTGGGTGTCGACCATCTCGTCGAGGGTCGGGTTGAGGATGAACTCGTCATTGGCGAAGCCGACGCGGGCCGCGCCGATCGGGCCCTTGAACGGAGCGCCGGACAGGGTCAGCGCGGCGGACGAGGCCACCAGCGCGACGATGTCAGGGTCGTTCTCCATGTCGTGCGACAGCACGGTGACGATCACCTGAGTCTCGTTGCGCCAGCCGTCGACGAACAGCGGGCGGATCGGACGGTCGATCAGGCGGGAGACCAGCGTCTCCTTCTCGGTCGGACGACCCTCACGCTTGAAATAGCCACCGGGAATGCGGCCCGCAGCGTAAGTCTTTTCCTGGTAGTCGACGGTCAGCGGCAGGAAGTCGACGCCTTCGCGCGGCGCCTTCGCCGCGACGACGGTGGCGAGCACCACGGTCTCGCCGTAGGTGGCGACGACGGCGCCGTCGGCCTGGCGTGCGATCTTGCCGGTTTCGAGCTTGAGAGGGCGTCCGCCCCAGTCGATCTCGACTGAATGCTTATTGAACATAGAGGTCTTCTTTCATGGGTTCTCGAAAGAGGGGACGGCTCTCGAAAAACAAAAACCATGCGCAAGATTGCGGGACGCTGATCGGAGCGGGTGATCAGCGTCCTGCGATCCTGCCATGGTTTTCGGATTTCGGATGGCGTCCATCCTTTCGGGTCATACGGGCGCCTTGCCCGTTGTGCCCAGCCGCCGGATTGCTGCTGGACTGTCAGTCGGCACGAATGCGAACACCGAACCTTCGGTCTTCGCCCATCATGCCCCGGATGCTGGCCATCAACGGCCCGCATCCGACGTGCACGCAGCCTCGATCAAAAACCTTTAAACAAACGCTTTCGTCGAAATCACGCGCGAAAACGCGCGCCGTTGGGCGCGCGCAAGAACTCTTAACGACGAATATTGTGCTTCTCGAGCAGCGCCTTGTAGCGCGCCTCGTCCCTCTTCTTGAGATAGTCGAGGAGCGAGCGGCGGGTCGAGACCAGCTTCAAGAGGCCACGACGCGAATGGTTGTCCTTCACGTGGGTCTTGAAATGGTTGGTGAGGTTGTTGATGCGTTCCGACAGGATCGCGACCTGAACCTCGGGCGAGCCGGTGTCGCCGGCCTTGGTGGCATTGGTCTTGATGACTTCCGCTTTGCGTTCTGCGGCAATCGACATCGTCAATTTCTCTCGTTGCGACCGGGGCTGGCAGTCAGGCCGGTCAGGTTGAACACACGCTTGGGGATGATTTCGCCATTGCCAACTTCAGCAAGCGCCAAAAGACGGCCTGCCACCGTGACATAGACTGTGCCGCTACAAGTGGGCGCATCCCGTCCGCGCAACAAAACGGCCTGACCCCGATGGAGCCTTGCCGCATCAGCCCGAGTGACGGCCAGTGCCGGGATGTCGTCCAGCGCGGTCTCAACGGGCATAAGCGCGTCCGCGAGGCTACCCTCGCCGGACGCGGCTCTATCGCACAAAGCCTCCAGCTGATCCAGCGGAATCATGTCGTTTTCGCCAAATGGGCCGACCAGGGTCCGCCTGAGCGCGCAGATATGGCCGTAAGTGCCGAGAATCCGGCCCATATCGCGGGCCAGCGCGCGGACATAGGTGCCCTTGCCGCATTCGGCCTCGAACACGGCGTGGTCGTTATCCGGTTGATCCAAAAGGGTTAAATGGTGAATCTCGACCGGGCGGGGAGCCAGCTCCACGACTTCGCCGTCGCGGGCGAGGTCATAGGCGCGCTCGCCCTGGACCTTGATCGCGGAATAGCGCGGCGGGATCTGCTCGATCACCCCGGTGAAGCGGGGCAGCAGGGCTAGGATGGCCTCCCGGGTCGGACGCTGGTCGGAGGTCGCGGTCGCCCGGCCCTCGATGTCGTCAGTGTCGCGCTCCTCACCCCAGCACACCGTAAACTGGTAGCGCTTGCGGCCGTCCATGACGAAAGGAACGGTCTTGGTGGCCTCACCGAGCGCGATCGGCAAGCCCCCCGAAGCGAGCGGATCGAGCGTGCCGGCATGTCCGGCGCGCTTGGCGTTGAACAGGCGCTTGAGCACTGCGACCGCCTGCGTCGAGGTCATGCCGATCGGCTTGTCGAGCACGACCCAGCCGTGGACGTCACGCCGGTCGCGGCGAACCTGGTTGCCCTTCTGCTGCCTGGCGCGCGGATCGTTGTTGACGCGGCGCGGCTCCTGATGCGGCTCCGAATTGCCGCCCATGTCCGCGAAATTATTGTCCGCGAAATTATTTTTCTGCACGTCGCGCTGATCGGCCTGTTCGCCGCTGATCGTGTCGTGAGCCGGGTCCATCGTCATCGTTCTTCTTCCCGATCCGTCTCCGGATCCTGTTCCAAATCCTGTTCGAGATCCTTCTGCACCGCAGGCGTTCGCAAAAGCTTCTCGATCCGTTCCGCTTCGTCGAATCGCTCGTCGACGCGGAAGCGAAGGTCGGGTGCAAATTTCAGGTTAACGCGCCGCGCGACTTCGCCGCGCAGGAACTTCTTGTTGCGTTCGAGCGCAGCGATGACGATCCCGGTGTCGCGGCCACCGAGCGGCATCACGTAGACGGTCGCGAGCTTCAGGTCGGGCGACATCCGCACCTCCGGCACGGTGATGATGTGACCTTCGAGGTCGGCATCATGCACATTGCCTTGCGCCAGAATATCGGCCATCGCGTGGCGAACCTGCTCGCCGACGCGCAACTGGCGTTGCGAGCCTCCGCCGGGTGCGGAACTCTTTTTCTGATGATGGCGTGGCATTCTCGAAAATCACCTCGTCATGCCCGCGCTCGAGCCACGGGCATTGCCATTTGTACTGTTGAAACGAAGAGGGGTGGATGGCCGGAAAAAATCCGGCCATCGCACTCCCGCAATTTCAGTTCAAAATGATCCGAACGCTTCGGTAAGATTTGGACTTACAGGGAGCGCTGGATCGTCTCCACGCGATAACACTCGATGACGTCGCCTGCGCGCATGTCGTGGTAGTTCTCGAAGGCCATGCCGCATTCCTGACCGGACTGGACTTCCTTCACTTCGTCCTTGAAGCGCTTCAGCGTCGACAGCTTGCCCTCGTGCACGACGACGTTGTCGCGGATCAGGCGCACATTGGCGCCGCGTTCCACGGTGCCGTCGGTGACGCGGCAGCCGGCAACCTTGCCGACCTTGGAGATGTTGAAGATCTCCAGGATCGAGGCGTTGCCGAGCATGGTTTCGCGCAAGGTCGGCGCGAGCAGGCCGCTCATCGCCTTCTTCACGTCGTCCACGAGATCGTAGATGATGTTGTAGTAGCGGATCTCGATGCCGTTGCGCTTGGCGGCCGCAGCGGCCTCCTTGTTGGCACGAACCGAGAAGCCGATGATCGCGGCGTTGAAGCCTTCGGCCAGCGTCACGTCGGATTCCGAGATGCCGCCGACGCCGGCATGCAGGATGCGGGCTGCGACTTCGTCGGTGCCGAGCTTCTCCAGCGAGCCGAGGATCGCTTCCAGCGAGCCCTGCACGTCGGCCTTGATGATCAGCGGGAATTCCTTGCGGCCCGCCGTCTTCAATTGCGACATCATCTGCTCGAGCGAGCCGCGCATGCCGGAGATCGAGGCAGCCGCGTTCTCGCGCTTCTGGTGCGCGCGGTAGCTCGTGACCTGACGGGCGCGGGCTTCGTTCTCGACCACGGCGAGACGATCGCCGGCTTCCGGCGGACCGTTGAAGCCGAGCACTTCGACCGGCACCGAGGGACCTGCTTCCTGCACGGTCTCGCCCTGATCAGAGATCAGCGCGCGGACGCGGCCCATCTCTGCGCCCGCGACGATGATGTCGCCGACCCGGAGCGTGCCGCGCTGGACCAGCACGGTGGCGACCGGACCACGGCCGCGATCGAGCTTGGCTTCGATCACGGTGCCTTCGGCCGGACGTTCCGAATTGGTCTTGAGGTCGAGGATGTCGGCCTGGAGCGCGATCATCTCGAGCAGCTTGTCGAGATTGGTCTTGTTCTTGGCGGACACTTCGACGTCGACGACGTCGCCGCCGAACGATTCGACCTGCACCTCGTGCTGCAGCAGCTCGGTGCGCACGCGCTCGGGCTTGGCGTCGGGCTTGTCGATCTTGTTGATGGCAACGATGATCGGCACCCGCGCCGCCTTGGCGTGGTTGATGGCTTCGACCGTCTGCGGCATCACGCCGTCATCGGCCGCAACCACCAACACGACGATGTCGGTGACCTTGGCGCCGCGGGCGCGCATCGCGGTGAACGCGGCGTGGCCGGGCGTGTCGATGAAGGTGATCTTCTTGCCGCTCTCGGGCGAGGTGACCTGATAGGCGCCGATATGCTGAGTGATGCCGCCGGCCTCGCCGGAGACCACGTTGGCGTGACGGAGCGCATCGAGCAGCGAGGTTTTGCCGTGGTCGACGTGACCCATCACGGTCACCACGGGCGAGCGCGTCTCGGTGTCGGTGGAATCGTCGGTGACGTCGAACAGTCCCTCTTCGACGTCGGACGCGGCGACGCGCTTGACGGTGTGTCCGAGCTCTTCGGCGATCAGCTGCGCGGTGTCGGCATCGATCACGTCGGTGATCTTGTGCATCGCGCCCTGCTTCATCAGCATGCGGATGACGTCGACCGCGCGCTCGGCCATGCGGTTGGCGAGCTCCTGGATGGTGATCGCTTCCGGAATGGTCACCTCGCGAATGAGCTTTTCCTTGGGCTCGTTCGAGGCGTGGCCCTTCAGGCGCTGGGTGCGGCGGCGGAACGAGGCGATCGAACGCTCGCGCACTTCGTCGGCGTTGAGCGCCGTGACGACGGTGAGGCGGCCACGCTCCTTCTGCGGGCCGGGCTTGTGGGTCGGTTTGGGAGCCACCACGGGACGTGCGGCGCCGCCGGGACCACGACGGATCTGGCGCGGACCATCGTCCTCGTCGGGTCCGGCCGCGACCGCGGGCGCGCGACCCAAAGGTCCGCCAGCCGGCCGTTGCGTGCTGGTTCCGGGGCGAGCCGTCGTCGTTCCCGGGCGTGCCGTGGTCGTGGTGCCGGGACGTGAAGCGGGCGCGCCGGAACGCGGCGCAGGAGCGGCCGGGGCCGCACTTGCGGGGCGCGGAGCGGAGGGTTGCTCGCCTTCGCCAAAGCGCTTCTTGGCCTCGGTCTCGGCCTTGCGCTTGGCCTCGTCCTCGTGACGGTGGCGCTCTTCCTCGGCCTTGCGGCGGGATTCGGCGGCCTCGCGCTCGGCGCGTTCGGCGGCCTCGCGGACCGCGCGGCGCTGGGCCTCTTCCTCGGCCTGGCGGCGCTCTTCGACTTCGCGCACCTTGGCATCGGCCAGCGCGCTGGCGCGGGCGGAGCGTTCGTCCTCGGTCAGCGTGCGCAGCACCACGCCGGAGCCGGCGTTGCGCGGCGGCGCAGGGCGCGACGGAGCGGGCGCGGGTGCGGCCGGTGCGGGCTTCGCCACCTCGGCAGCCTGCGGCTCGGGCGTGCCGTCGATACGGCGCTTGCCGCGCTTCTCGACCACGACCTGCTTGCTGCGGCCATGGCTGAAGCTCTGGCGCACGGTGCCCGTTTCGACGCGCGGCTTGAGCGATAGCGTCTTGCTCGGAACGCTCAGCTTCTTGTCGCCAGGGGTCTTGGTATCAACCATTCAGCAGTCCTAATCCTGATTTATCAGTGTTGTGCGTTGCCGCACCGTCCAATCGGGTCGTCGTTGTCTCTCAGAAATCCTGGCCGTGCTTTTCGGCAGTCTTGTCATCGTCCGCCATCCGGTATCGGACCAGCATCTGGCTACGTGACAGGAATGACTTGCTCGCCGGGCCCGCGAGCAGGGCAGCATGTATCACATTTGACCGGGTCAGTGCCAAATCCAATTCTACCGATTTCAGTGCGGTGACGACGGGAATCGGCGGCTTGGAGCCGCGATTTCCGGCATTTTGACGTGCCAGCATGTCTAATTTGCGGATTCCGTCCGCGGCCCCGTCGCTGGCGTGGATCAGGACCTCGACCGTGCCTTCCCGAAGGCCGCTTTCGACCTTGCCGAAGCCGGCCACGACCTGGCCCGCCTTGGCGGCGATCCCAAGGGCTTCCGACACGCTCCGAACCAGGAGTGCCTCGATGTCGGCAGGAAGCGTCTGGGGGATGCGCAGCTCGCGCTTGAAGGCCTTGGTAAATTGGTGACGCCGCACCGCTTCCGCAACCACCCCGCGGGAGGCCGTCAGCCACATGCCGCGTCCGGGCAGCTTGCGCTTGAGATCTGGAACGACGTCGCCCTGCGGCGAAATGACGAAGCGGATCAGCTCGTCGATCGGCCGGACCTGCCGACTGACAGCGCACATCCGCATGGTCGCGGACCTTTCGGTCCGCGGTCCATTGTCGAGTTCGCTGTCCATATTGGCGAGCATCCGGGCGACATCCTCCTTCGCCTTCTAAGTCGTGTGTTTACGCAAGGCCGGTCTCCACTTTGCCGAAAACGCCTCAGGCCGGCTGATCTTCGGTCGCCTCGGCCTCTTCAGCGGGCTTGGCGAGATCGGCCTCGGTGATCCAGCCGGCCTTGACGCGGGCCTGCATGATCATCGCTTCAGCATCGTCGCGGGAGATATCGATGCCGTCGAGGGCACCCGGGAATTTGGTCTGCTCGCCGCCTTCCTTGCGCTCGGTCCAGCCGACCAGATCGTCGGTGGCGCAGCCGGCGAGGTCTTCGACCGTCTTGATGTCGTTCTCGCCGAACTTCACCAGCATCTTGGAGGTGACGCCGGGCACGTCCTTGACCGCGTCCTCGACACCGAGCTCCTTGCGCCTGGCCTCGATCTCGGCGTCCTGCTGTTCGAGATATTCGCGGGCGCGGCTCTGCAGCTCCTGCGCGGTCTCTTCGTCGAAACCCTCGATGCTAGCGAGTTCCCTGAGATCCACCATGGCCACTTCCTCGACCGCGGTGAAGCCTTCGGTCGCCAAGAGCTGGCCGACAACCTCGTCGACGTTGAGCGTTTCCATGAAGACGCGGGTGGCGTTCTCGAAGCCGGCCTGACGGCGCTCCGATTCCTCCTGCTCGGTCAGGATGTCGATATCCCAGCCGGTGAGCTGCGAGGCCAGACGCACGTTCTGGCCGCGGCGGCCGATCGCCAGCGAAAGCTGGTTGTTGGTATCGGGCACGACGACCTCGATGCGCTCGCGATCTTCGTCGATGACGACCTTGGACACTTCGGCCGGCGCCAGCGCGTTGACCACGAAGGTCGCGATGTCGGGCGACCAGGGAATGATGTCGATCTTCTCGCCCTGCAATTCATTCACCACGGCCTGCACGCGCGAGCCGCGCATGCCGACGCAGGCGCCGACCGGATCGACCGAGGAATCGCGGGAAATCACGCCGATTTTGGCGCGCGAGCCCGGATCGCGGGCCACCGCCTTGATCTCGACGATGCCGTCATAGATCTCCGGCACTTCCTGCGCGAACAGCTTTGCCATGAACTGCGGATGGGTGCGCGAGAGGAAGATCTGCGGGCCTCTCGTCTCGCGGCGGACGTCGAAGATGTAGGCGCGGACGCGGTCGCCGTTGCGGAACACTTCGCGCGGCAGCATCTCGTCGCGGCGGATGATGGCCTCGCCGCGGCCGAGATCGACAATCACGCTGCCATATTCGACGCGCTTGACGACGCCGTTGACGATGTCGCCGATGCGGTCCTTGAATTCTTGGTATTGCCGGTCGCGCTCGGCCTCGCGCACCTTCTGCACGATGACCTGCTTGGCCGATTGCGCGGCGATGCGGCCATATTCCAGCGGCGGCAGGGTGTCGGCGATGGTGTCGCCGACCTGGGCGCCGGGATTGGCGCGCTGCGCGTCCACCAGCGAGATCTGGTTGGAATGGTTTTCGACCTTCTCGACCACCAGCATGTGGCGCGACAGCCGCAGCTCGCCCTTCTTCGGGTCGATCTCGGCGTGAACGTCAGTCTCGCTGCCGTAACGTGCGCGCGCCGCCTTGGCGATGGCGTCCTCCATCGCCGCGATGACGATGCCGCGGTCGATCGATTTCTCGCGTGCAACGGCGTCGGCGATCTGGAGCAATTCAAGTCGATTGGCGCTGACTGCCATGGCTAGTCTCCTTGGTCAGGATCGATGTCGCCGCGCCGCGCGCGTTCGGCGGCAAGGCGATGTTTCTTGGTGTTGGTCGGGGCCGGTTTCTTTTTCGGCTTGGTGTTCTTGGTGATCTTCGCGCTGATCTCCGCGTGCGGCGCAGCCGGCGGCTCCAGTCCGAGATTCCTGCGCATCTGGCGCTCCTCGGCCTTGCCGCGGCGCATCGATTCCGCAATCAACTCGTCGGTCAGCACCAGCCGGGCCTCGCCGATATCCTCCATGGTCAGGAGCACCTCGGCCTCGGCGCCCGCCTTGACGTCGTCGCGACGCAGGTGCACGCGGTCGCCTTCGACGGCACCGAGCGTGCCGCGGAACCGCTTGCGTCCCTCATGTGCGACCGCCATGTCGATCTTCACCAGATGGCCGGAATAGCGCTCGAAATCGGAGCGGCGGACCAGCGGACGGTCGATCCCCGGCGAGGAGATTTCCAGCCGGTAGGCGCGATCGATGGGGTCGGCGACATCGAGCACGGGCGACAGCGCACGGGAGATCGCCTCGCAATCTTCGAGCTGCATCGAGCCGTCCGGCCGCTCGGCCATGATCTGCACGGTGCAGCCGGCCTCGCCGGAAATTCGGATCCGCACCAGGCGGTAGCCCATTCCCTCGAGCACCGGTGCTGCGACCGCGGACACCCGTGCCGCCACACCGGGCTCGACGACGAGTCTCGGCTCGGCCAGCAATTCGGCATCCGTGGAACCAGGGGTCGGTTCGGTCATGTCCAGGGTCAGGCGCTCGATGGTTAAGGCTTGGTTACGATTCCAAAGCCCGCTTCGGAACTCTCCCGACAAACGTCGGGCCGCATCTTCCGCCAAGCCGCGTTCAGGTAATAAAAAAGAGCGGGTCCTTTCGGGCCCACTCTCACTACGCGGATCGTATGAGAAGATGAATTGGCGCTGATATAGCGCTTTTGATCCCCCCGGACAAGGCCCATCGCGGGCCAGACGAGGCTTTTTACGCCCGATTCGCGCCGTCGTTCGCGCCGTCCCGGGCCTAACGCTTCTTTCACCTCGGGCGGCTAAATTCCCTGATTGTGGGGCGGCTTCGACCAAGGGCGCACCCGCGGCGTGCCCTGATCGAGTTGTTTCATGACCGTTGCCACGTCGCTCATTCCCGGACTGGACGATATCGTCAAACGCGGCGATCCGCGGCGGCGCGGCGAAATCGCGCGCGCCATCTCCGAATTGTTCTTCCAGGATTCCGCCAATCTTCGTCCCGAGCTGATCGATCTCTTCGACAACCTGCTGATCGATCTCGTCCCGCATGCGGAGCTTGCCTCGCGCGCCGACCTCGCCGAGCGCTTCTCGCACCTGAACAATGCGCCGCCGCATCTGGTCAATCAACTCGCGCGCGAAAACGAGATCATGGTGGCCGGCCCCGTGCTGCGCCGCTCGCCGGTGCTCGATGATTCCGCTCTGGTCGAGATCGCGCGGCTGAAGGGCCAGGGCCATCTGCTGGCGATGACGGAGCGCCCGGTATTGTCGGCCGAGATCACCGACGTGCTGGTCGAGCGCGGTGATCGCGACGTGGTGCGCCGCGCCGCCGGCAATGCCGGTGCGGTGTTCTCGCCGAGCAGCTATTCCGAGATGATCAAGCGCGCGTCGCAGGACGGCGTGCTGACGCTCAAGATCGGCCAGCGCAACGACCTCTCGGGTGAGCACCTGAAAGAGCTTCTCGACGGCACGCTCGACGTCATCCGCCGGCGCCTCTCCAGCGTGGTCAACCCCGCGCGCCAGGTCGAGATCAAGCGTGCGATGGCGGCGATCGAGGATGCCAAGCTGCCGCCGGGGCCGCGGCGCGATTTCTCTGCGGCCCAGCGCACGGTGCTCGCCTTGCATCGTGACGGCCATCTCGGCGAGAGCGCGCTGCTCAGCTTTGCCAAGGCGCACAAATACGAGGAATCGATCGCCTCGCTGTCGGCGATGTCCGGCGTTCGCCTCTCGGTTCTCGACCGCCTGATCGCCGGCGACCGCTACGATCCGATCCTCATCGTCGGCCGCGTGCTGAATCTGGGCTGGCCCACGGTGCGCGCGCTCATCCTGCTCTGGTACGGTCCGCAACGCACGCCGGCCGACGCCGACATCGAGGCTGCACGCGTCAACTTCACGCGCCTGATGCCGACGACCGCCGAGCGCGTCGTGAATTTCTGGCGCAACCGGCAGACGATTTGAGATTCCGAACAGTCTTCGTCATGGCCGGGACAAGCCCGGGCATGACGACAGCGGAAGTACCGCGCGAAAAGTCTACACCCGCCTGAACCGCAAATAAGCCGCCTTGCGTCCTTCGCGCGCGGCCTTGCGGCCGTAGCGCGTCATGGTGTAGCCCGCCCATGGCTGCCTGAAATCGTCGGCGCGTTCGGCAAGCCAGACGAAGTCCTGTGAACGCGCAAGGTGCGACAGCGTCCAGGCGCAGTAATCGTCGATATCGCAGACGAAGCGGAATTCGCCGCCGCTCCTGAGCACGCGCGCCATCGCGGCGATCGTCCTGTCCTGGACGAAGCGCCGTTTCCAGTGCCGCCGTTTCGGCCAGGGGTCGGGATGGATCAGGTCGATCCGCGACAGCGATGCCTTGGGCAGCCAGGCCAGCAGCTCGGCGGCATCGCCCGCGAACAGGCGGATGTTGCCGATATTGGCGGCCTCGATCTGCGCGAGGATCTTCGCCATGCCGTTGACATAGGGCTCGCAGCCGATGAGGCCGGTCGTGGGGAATTTCTGTGCCTCGGCCGCGAGATGCTCACCGCCGCCGAAGCCGATCTCGAGCCGCACATCTTCGGTCTCGGGGCCAAAGATCTCGCTTGCGTCTGCCGGCGTCTCACTTTGGATGTCGAGCGCTAGATGCGGCAGCAGGTGATCGACCAGCTCGGCCTGGTGCTGTCTGAGCTTGTGGCCCTTGCGGCGCCCAAAGAAGGCGCGCTCGCTGTCCTCGCGATCGGGGTCTGATCTGCGCTCGCTCATCGCAGCGTCTGATACAGGCGATGGAGCAGCCGCGCGCGCGGCGCGAGCGAGGAGACATAGAGCTGCTCATAATGGGTGTGCGCGCCCTTGCCGTCGACGCCGAGCCCGTCGAGCGTCGCGGTATGCGGGGCGGTGAAATTGCCGTCCGAGCCGCCGCCGGTGTGGGTGTCGATCAGCTCGAAGCCGATCTCGCCGGCGAGCGTCTTCGCATGCTCGTACAGCGAGGCGCCTGCATTGCTTTTCTCGTAAGGCGGGCGGTTGAGCTCGCCCGTGACGGTGACGGTGACGCCGTCGGTCCTCGAGGTCAGAGCGAGAATCCTGCCGACGAACTCGTCTGCGTCCTTGAGGCTCACAACGCGCAGATCGACTTCGGCATAGGCGTCTTCAGGCGTGACGTTGGGGCGCGTGCCGCCGCGCACCACGCCGACATTGACGGAGACGCCACGCGCGAGGTCGTTCATCCCTTCCAGCGCCAGGATGACGTTGGCGAGCTCGCGGACGGCGCTGCGGCCGTCTTCGGGCCGCGAGCCGGCATGCGCCGGCACGCCCTTGATGGACACGCGGAAGCGTCCGACGCCCTTGCGCCCCGTGACGATCTTGCCGCCGTCCCGCGCCGGCTCCGTCACCAGCACGTATTTGGCCTTGCGTCCTTCCCGCTCGATGAGCGCGCGCGAGGTCGGGCTGCCGATCTCCTCGTCGGAGGTGAACAGATGCGTGATGCCGAGCGGCGAGCGATCGGCTGTCGCACACAGCGCGCCAAACGCGTGATGGGCGATGTAGGCGCCGCCCTTCATGTCGTAGATGCCGGGACCGTAGGCGATGTCGCCTTCGACCTTGAACGGCAGGCGCTCGATGAATCCCATGGGATGGACGGTGTCGAGGTGGCTCAACACCAGGATGCCGGGCTGGTCCTGGCCCCAATTCGAGCGCGCCAGGAGATGATCACCGCAGCCATCGGTGCCGGCGACGCGCTCGAGCGTGACGGGCCAATCGCGATATTGCTCCGCGACCACGGAGATCAGCTCGTTGACCTGTTCAGGCGCTTCCGTCGGTGTCTCGATCTCCACCCAGCGGCGGATGCCATCGAGAATAGTTTGAGTATCGAACCAATTGGAGCCGGTCATGGGCGCATCTTTGCCTTTGAATCGCATCATCGAAGCGGACGCACGCCAAGGCGCGGCCACAAATGACGACATAGGCCAGATTTGACGCGGTCTCAATTCGCCATTGAGGCGGCGCGTCAGCGCTTGTCGGGACCTTCGCGAGCCGCAATCTGCTCGACGAGATCGACGATCGAGCGGCGCATCTTCGAATCGGTGATTCGCGTGAACGCCTTGGTCAGGGCCAGGCCTTCGGAGGTCGCGAGAAAATCCGATACGTAAGAGGGTGAGGCGCCTTCAGCGAAGCCATCCGGCCCAGGCACGCCGCTCGGACCGCCCTCGAACAGGAATGACACCGGCACCTGCAGAATCTCGGCGATCTGCTGGATGCGGCTCGCGCCGACCCGGTTGGTGCCCTTCTCGTACTTCTGAATCTGCTGGAAAGTCAGGCCCAAAGCTTCACCGAGCTTTTCCTGACTCATGCCCAACATGATGCGGCGCATACGCACGCGACTGCCGACATATTTGTCAACAGGGTTGGGCGCTTTCGACATTTCCTCAGCCCTCCAAACACCACCTTCAGCGCAATCAACCGGAGTGCCTCAGGTGCAAGCAACGTCAAATCAAACCCTGTTATTGGGAAACATTGCGGAGAAATTTAGCAATGCACCACTGTCTTTTGCAGCCGGTGCAGAATGGGGAGCCCGTGTGCAGTCTGTCAACCGTAGGACCGCGGTTGTCAAAAGTTTCCGGCTACCTCCGCGGCGACGGCGCGATCAGCCATGCCGCTTGGTGACACGTCGGCGGACAGCCAAAATCACCGCCAGCGCGACGAACATGGCCGCAGGTGCATCGCCCACCCGCGCATAGACGGTCGGCGGGATCGCCGCGGGCAGGTTTGCATCCAAAATGCCTTCGATTCCGAGACCGAGGCTCGCGACGGTACGGCCCACCGGATCGATCACTGCGGAGATGCCGGTATTGGCGGAGCGGACCAGCGGCAATCCCAGTTCGATCGCGCGCATTCGCGACTGCTCCAGATGCTGGTAGGGGCCGGTCGAGATGCCGAACCAACCGTCATTGGTGAGGTTCACGATCCAGCCCGGACGTTCGTCGCGTCCGGCCACTTCGCCGGGAAAAATGGCTTCATAACAGATCAGCGGCAGTGCGGATGGTGCACCGGGGACCGGCAGCGCGTGCCGCACGGTGCCGGGAATGAAGCCGCCGCGCACACGCGTCAGTTGCTCGAAGCCGAGCTTCTCCATCAGCCCCTGGTAGGGCAGAAATTCTCCAAACGGCACCAGATGCAACTTGTCGTACACGGCCAGCACGCTGCCGTCGTGATCGATCACGTAGATCGAATTATAGGCACGGGTGATCGGCGTGCCTCGCGGCAGATCGGGCGCGCGGACCGAGCCCGTGATCAGCACGGTGCCTTTCGGCAGGAGGTCGGCGATTTGCGCCATCGCGTCGGCTTCGCGGGTCAGGAAGAACGGAAAGGCGGATTCCGGCCAGATCAGGATGGTGGCATCGCGTACGCCCGTCGATTGCGGGCCGGAGGCGCGGTCTGACAGCGCCAAATATTTCTTCATCACCTCGGGCTTGGCGGCGTAGTTGAATTTCGCGTCCTGCTGGAGGTTCGGCTGCATCAGGCGCAGCTTGGCGCCTGACACCATCGTGGTCGGGTGCAGCGACAGGCGGATCGCGCCGAAGATGCTCATGACAATCAAGAGCGCAATGGCCGCCGCCGGCACGCGCCATGGCAGGCGGCGATCGGGCGTGCGGTCGATCAGCGTCGCGGGGCTCGCGAAGATCGCAACCGTCAGGAACGTCATGCCCCAAAGGCCGACCAGCGAGGCCGTCTGCGCCAGCGGCAGCGGCTCGGACAGCGCGTAGCCGAACGCGTTCCAGGGGAAGCCGGTCAGCGCGTGGCCGCGCAACCATTCGCTCAACGTGAGGCTTGCCGCGAGCGCAAGTACGCGCGTGGCGTTCTTGGTCCAGAGCAGGCGCGCCAGCGCGAAGCCGATGGCCGTGAAGAGGGAGAGATAGGCCGGCAGGCCGAGCACGGCGAACGGCGTCAGCCAGGCGAACACATCGGCGTCGACGAAGAAGGCGTAGCCGATCCAGTAGAGCCCTGGCACGAAATAGCCGAGCCCGAACCAGTAGCCGGTCAGCGCGGCAGCGGGAACGCCGCCATATCGGCCGGCGCCGGCGCCGTCGATCAGCCAGACCAGTACGGGAAAGGTGATGAACAGGATCGGAAAGACATTGAATGGCGCCAGCGCCAGCACCGACAGCGCGCCGCACGCCATGGCGATGATGGCGCGCTTCCATCCCCAGGCGAGGATGGTGGCAAGCGCGATCTGTCGAAGTCGCTGAAACGGACTCACTGTTGGCTGGTCCCGTCGCTCGGCGGCGGGCTGGGCGTTTCGTTGGCCGGCGGCTGGCCACTATCCGGTGCGGCCTCGCGGCGGCTTCTCTCGCGCTGGGTCCGCGGCGCGGGACGTTCCTTCCGCGTCGAGATGCGCAGCCGCTTGACGCGGCGCGGATCGGCATCGAGCACCTCGACCTCGTAAGTGCCGGGGCCCGAGATCACCTCGCCGCGCACCGGCAGGCGCCCGACGAAGCTGACGAGATAGCCGCCCAGCGTCTCCACCTCCTCGCCGGCTTCGCCGGTGACGAAATCCTCGCCGATCACCGTGCGGACGTCGTCGAGGCTGGCGCGGGCGTCGGCGATGAAGGCGTTGTCGGGCAGGCGCACGATCGACGGCGGCTCGTCGCTGTCGTGCTCGTCGTCGATCTCGCCGACGATCTGCTCGACGATGTCCTCGAGCGAAACCAGCCCGTCGCTGCCGCCATATTCGTCGACCACCAGCGCGAGGTGAATGCGCGTGGCCTGCATCTGCGCGAGCAGGTCGATCGCCCGCATCGACGGCGGCACGTAGAGCAGCTTGCGGATGATCCGTGCGTCCTCGAGCGGCAGCGCGAGATCGACGGCGCGCAGGTCGAGCCCGGCCGGCAGCGGCTTCTTGCGCTTGGTCTTGGTGGCCTCCGACACGCGGGCACGCGCGGTCATGAAGGCGAGCAGGTCGCGGATGTGGACGATGCCGACGGGATCGTCGAGCGTCTCGTTGTAGACCACGAGGCGCGAATGGCCGGCGCTCTCGAAGCGGTCCATCAATTCGCCGAGCGGGATGTCGCGCTTCACCGCGACGACGTCGGCGCGATGCACCATGACGTCGGCGATGCGCCGCTCGTGCAGGCCAAGGATGTTGCGCAGCATGGTGCGCTCGACCGCCGAGAAGCCGGAATCGCCGGGCGTCGTCGCATCGAGCACGACCTGGAGGTCGTCGCGCACCGATCCCGCCTTCCAGCCGAACAGCGTGCGGATGGCGCGCAACAGCCAGCCGTCGGCGGTCGGGCGCATCACCTCGCCTTGCGTCACCACGGCCGGCAGATTGGCCGTGTTGCGCGGGTTGTCCTGGATAGGGTCGGAGTCAGGCATCTCAGTGCGTCCCTGCGCGGTCTGCATAGGGATCGGGAATTCCAAGCTGAGCCAGGATCTGCGTCTCCAGCGCTTCCATCTCCTCGGCGTCGCCGTCGTTCTCGTGATCGTAGCCGATCAGGTGCAGGAAACCATGCACCGCGAGATGGCTCAAATGGTGGTCGAACGGCTTTTGTTCCTCGTCCGCCTCGCGCCGCATGGTCTCGTAGGCGATCGCGATATCGCCGAGCATGCGCGGCGCGTCACCCGGCTTCCACTCACCCTCAGGCTGAAGTGCGGGAAACGACAGCACGTTGGTCGGCTTGTCGATGCCCCGCCAGTTGCTGTTGAGCGTGCGGATGCCGGCATCATCGGTCAGCATCACGGCCACTTCGGCGTCGGCAACGTCGTCGTCGACGCTCTCGGCGGCAGCCGCCACCGCGCGCTGGATCACGGCTTCGGAATCGGGCTCGCGCTGCCAGCAATCGGCGACGACGAGGACTTCGGTCATGGGAAGGTTGGGATGGGACATTGTGTTGTCTGGGACGAACAGGCGCCGTGTCCGCGCCCTCCGGGGTCCAGCTGTTGCCTCGTCAGGATTGGCCGGTGGCCGGCCGCTGCGGCGAACCTTCGTAGGCGGCAACGATCCGCGCCACGAGTTCGTGGCGGATCACGTCCTCGGCTTTGAAATGAACTTGGGCAATGCCCTCGACGCCACCCAGGAGCCGGGTCGCTTCGGCGAGGCCCGAGGTCTGGCCGTTCGGCAGGTCGATCTGCGAGGGATCGCCCGTCACGATCATGCGGCTGTTCTCGCCCAGACGGGTCAGGAACATCTTCATCTGCATCGAGGTGGTGTTCTGCGCCTCGTCCAGGATGATGGCGGCGTTGGTGAGGGTGCGGCCGCGCATGAAGGCGAGCGGCGCGATCTCGATCTCGCCGGTCTGCAGCGCGCGCTCGACGATGCGCGCATCCATGAGGTCGTAGAGCGCGTCGTAGATCGGGCGAAGATAAGGATCCACCTTCTCGCGGAGATCGCCGGGCAGGAAGCCGAGCCGCTCGCCGGCTTCCACCGCCGGGCGCGACAGGATGATCTTGTCGACCTCCTTGCGCTCGAACAGCTGCGCGGCATGGGCGACCGCGAGCCAGGTCTTGCCGGTGCCGGCCGGGCCGATGCCGAAAACCAGCTCGTGGCGCTTCAGCGCGCGGATGTAGGAGTCCTGCGCGGCGGTGCGCGCGCGCACCGGGCGCTTGCGCAGGTTGATGCTGTCGAACGCCGATTTGGTCGATTTGGCATCGAACTCGAACAGCGAGCCCTGGGCGATCACGGCGCGGATCGCGCCTTCGACCTCGCCCTGGTCGAGATCCTGTCCCTTCACGGCTTGCGCGTAGAGCATCTCGAGCACGCGGCGAGCGGCGTCGCAGCCGTCGCGCGTGCCGCCGATTGTGATGTGGTTGCCCTTGGAATCGACGACCACGCCAAGCCGCCGCTCGACCTGGGCCAAATGCTGGCCGTAGGGGCCAACCAGGGCCGAAGCGGCGCGATTGTCGTCGAAGTCGATGACGACCTGGGTCTCGGGCGGAACTTGCATGTCGCGGTCAAATTTGCGGGGAGCGAACGAAGACGAATCCGATGCGCTTTTGGGCAAGGGTTCAGGCTCCAGTGGCTTGCGATAAAACGGGCTCGCGCGCGCCACGCGGCATCGCGAGCTCGCCGAGAAAGCTGTAGCGCTCGAGGCTGTCGATTCTGACAGGCAGGATCTGCCCGATGATGTCGGGCGAGGCCATCACGTGAGCGGGCTGAAGGAATGCGGTGCGGCCGACGATCTGGCCGTCTTTGCGCGCCGGGCGTTCGAACAGAACGTCGACCGTTGAGCCAATCGCAGCCTTGTTGAAGGCCGATTGCTGGCTGTCGATCAGTTCCTGGAGCCGCTCCAATCGCTGGTCCATCTCGGCGGGGGATACCGTCTCCTGCATATCCGCGGCCGGCGTTCCCGGCCGGGCGGAGTATTTGAACGAATACGCCGCAGCGTAGCCGATTTGCGTGACAAGCGCGAGGGTGGCGAGAAAATCTTGCTCGCTCTCGCCGGGGAAGCCGACGATAAAATCTGATGAAAAAGCAATGTCTTGGCGCGCGGAGCGGAAACGGTCGATGACCCGCCGGTAATCATCGGCGGTATGTTTGCGGTTCATGGCCGCCAGAATGCGGTCCGAGCCCGACTGCACCGGCAGGTGCACGAACGGCATCAGGGCACCGAGATCGCGATGGGCTGCGATCAGGCTGTCGTCGACGTCGCGGGGATGGCTGGTCGAATAGCGCAGCCGCGCGATGCCGGGGATCGTCGCCAGATGTTCGAGCAATCGGCCGAGCGGCCAGGTTTTTCCGTCGGGCCCCTCGCCGTGATAGGCGTTGACGTTCTGCCCGATCAGCGTGAGCTCGCGTACGCCGTTGCCGGCAAGCCGCTTCACGTCGTCGACGATCTTTGCGACGGGGCGTGACACTTCCGAACCCCGCGTGTACGGCACGACGCAGAACGTACAAAACTTGTCGCAGCCCTCCTGAACCGTGACGAACGCGGAAATGCCGCGCGCGCGGATCGCGTCGGGTTTTGGCTGGGCCAGGAAGCCGAACTTGTCCTGCGCCGGGAATTCGGTCTCGATCGCGCGGCCTTCGTTGCCGGCGCGCTTTAGGAGCTCCGGCAGATGATGATAGCTCTGCGGTCCCACCACGACATCCACGGCAGGCGCGCGGCGCACGATCTCCTCGCCCTCGGCCTGCGCCACGCAGCCGGCAACGGCGATCTGCATCGCGCGTCCCCCGCGCGCGGCCTCGTCCTTGGCGACGCGCAGCCGGCCGAGCTCGGAATAGACCTTCTCGGAGGCCTTCTCGCGGATATGGCAGGTGTTGAGGATGACGAGGTCGGCCTCCTCGGCGTTCGCCGTCTCCACGAATCCCTCCGGAGCCAGCGTGTCCACCATGCGCTGGGCATCGTAGACGTTCATCTGGCAGCCATATGATTTGATGTGCAGCTTGCGCGGCGGCGTCATGGAACCCGAAAATGGCGGTGGAGGACGGCCTTCAAATAGAGGCTGGAGCGGCGAAAAGCCAGCGAATGGAGCCGCTGACCGTCATTGCGGGGACCCGCAAAGCGGACGAGCCCGGAATTTCGCGCCAAAACCTCTGGATTCCGGGCTCACGCGCATCGCGCGTGCCCCGGAATGACGAAAAAGACGAAATCAGCCAGTTAAGACCTTTGCTCCAGCCTTCCGGACCAGCTCCGGCAGTTGCAGCATGTCGTCGAACGTCAATCCGGCCCCGGCGGCGCGCAGCCTTTCGGAATGGCCCGGCGGGCAGTGGCTGCCGCCGTGAAAGCCCAGCACGGTCATCCCGGCCGCGCGCGCGCCCGTGACCCCGGGGACGCTGTCCTCGATCACCAGGCACCGCTCCGGGGCGACATTCATCTGCTTGGCGGCAAACAGGAACAGGTCGGGCGCGGGCTTGCCGCGTGCGACCTGGCTCGCCGAAAAGATGTGCGGCGCGAGCAGGTCATGCAGCCCGGCACAGGTCAGGCCATGAAGGATCTTCTCCGGCGTCCCGCTGGACGCAACGCATTTGGGCAGATCGATCGCGGCGATCGCTGCGGCGACATGGGTGATCGGCTGCAGGTCGCTGGCGTAGAATTTCAGCGTGGCGGCATTGATCTGCTGCTCCAGATCATCGGGCAGGCTGCGGCCGATTTCCTGCTCCACCATCCGCCGCGCGTCTTTCTCGGACACGCCGAGGAAACGGACCAGCACCTGCTCGGAGCTGATCGGATAGCCGTGCCGCGTCAGCACGTCGGCATGGGCGCGGCAGGAGATCACCTCGCTGTCCACGAGCACGCCGTCGCAATCGAAGATGATGAGGTCGACGGGCACTTAGTTGGTAGGCTTGTCGTCGTCGAGCGGGACGCAATAGAGTTCGAGCCGGTGGTCGACCAGCTTGTAGCCGAGCTTGCGGGCGATCTCCGCCTGCAGCTTCTCGATCTCTTCCGAAGTGAACTCGATCACCTTGCCGTCGCGCAGATTGATGAGGTGATCGTGATGGCTGTCGCGCATCGTCTCGTAGCGCGCGCGGCCTTCGCGGAAATCGTGGCGCTCGATGATGCCGGCGTCCTCGAACAGCTTGACGGTGCGATACACGGTCGAGATCGAGATCTTGTCGTCGACGGCGACGCAGCGCCGGTACAGTTCTTCGACATCGGGGTGATCGATCGCCTCCGCAAGCACGCGGGCGATGACACGACGCTGCTCGGTCATGCGCATGCCGGTAGCGGCACAGCGCGCCTCGATGCCGGACGCCTTGGATGCGGAAGAAGGTTTCAGAGCGGTCATTGTTTGTCTGCCTGGCGGGGGCGCTTTCTGCCACCAATGTTACGACAAGTCACGTCGCATCAGAAGGGCGTTCAATTGTTCCCCGTTCGGCTGCTTATAGTAGCGTTCGCGGCGCCCGACCACCACGAATCCGCACCCGGCGTAGAGCCGCCCCGCCGGCTGGTTGTTTTCCTCGACCTCCAGAAATATTCTGCGCACGCCGCGCCCGGCGAGGTGGCCGAGATGGGTCATCAGCAGCATGCGGGAGAGGCCGCGGCCGCGATAGGCCTCGTCCACCGCGATCGAGAGGATTTCCGCTTCGTCCGCACCGATCCTGGATACCGCGAAGCCGATCGTCTTGCGGCCGAGGCGCAAGCGGTGCACCAGCGTGTTGCGCTCACTGAGCATCGTCTCGAATTCGCCTTCGCCCCAGCCATGTGCGAAGGAGGCGCCGTGCATCTGCGCCAGCCGCGCGGCGTCGCGCGCGGAGGCTGGCTCGACGGCGGCGGTGCCGCCGCGCCACCACTGCGACAGCCATCTCATCATGAGGTTGCGGCTTGTGCTGCGAGCGGCGGAGTTGCGGCCGGCTTGGCGTCGGGTGCCTTCAGGTAGAACGGCCGCGCCGGATTTGTCTCGGGATCGGCCGCCGCGCCGAGCCATGCGACCCAGCCGATATCGGGTGCTGCTTGCGCGTCGACCGCGACCGGCTGCTCGCCATCTTTCGGCCAGCGCTCGGCGAGGATATTTGCGGCATTGCCGACCAGATGCGGCGCGCCGAATTGCGAGGCCGCGATCGCCTCGTCGATCGGCGCGACGCGCGGCCGGACCAATTGACTTCCGTCGCCGGCGACGATCTGGAAATAGACGTGGTCGTGCCGCGCGTCGATCGCGGAGATCACCGGTGCCGATTTGCTCTGGCCGACGATTGTGGCGGCATAGGCCGACAGGGTGGTGAGGCCGATCGCCGGGCGCCCGGCCGCAAGCGCCAGGCCGCGCGCCGCCGAAATGCCGACGCGCAGGCCGGTGAAACTGCCGGGGCCGACGGTGACCGCGATGCGGTCGAGCGAGGTGAAGGCGAGACTGGCCGACTGCATGACGCGCGCAATCATCGGCATCAGGGCCTCGGCATGACCGCGCTTCATCAGAAGCTGCTCTTGCGCAAGCAGCTCGGCCGTTTCGGTGTCGAGCACGGCCACGGAGCAGGCGTCGAGCGCGGTATCGATGGCGAGGATCAGCATGGAAAAGCGAATGGCGAGTGGCGAATAGCGAGTAGTCTAGCCGATCGGAATGCCATTCGCCATTCGCTACTCGCCATTCGCTGACCGATCACATCGGCCGGACTTCGACCACGTCGGGCACGAAGTGCTTGAGCAGGTTCTGGATGCCGTGCTGCAGCGTCGCGGTCGATGACGGGCAGCCGGAGCAGGCACCCTTCATGTTGAGATAGACGATGCCGTCCTTGAAGCCGCGGAAGGTGATGTCGCCACCGTCATTGGCGACCGCCGGCCGCACGCGGGTCTCGATCAGATCCTTGATCATGTCGACCGTCTCGGCATCGGCCTCGTCGAAGAACTCGTCCTCGTCGTCGAGATCGGCATCATCGGCAGCCGCGCCGTCGGCGAGCAGCGGCGCGCCGGACATGTAGTGCTCCATGATGGCGCCGAGGATCGCGGGCTTGAGCTGCTGCCATTCACCGCTCGCCTTGGTCACGGTGATGAAATCCGATCCATAGAACACGCCGGTGACGCCGGGCACCTCGAACAGCTTTTCGGCCAGCGGGGAGCGCGTAGCGGCTTCGCGGCTCGAAAATTCCATGGGGTTGCCGTCGGTCACGACGCGGCCGGGAATGAACTTCAGCGTGGCGGGATTGGGGGTGGCTTCGGTTTGAATGAACATGGTTTTCTCCAGACGTCGCCGGTTCAAGGCCGGCGCGTTGCCCTATTCCCTAGCAGATGGCGACGGGGAACGCACGATCAAGGGGAAACGAGGTCGTTTCGTTGTTATTTCAGTGGGTTAGGGTGTCGAAATTTCCGCGGCGTCGTGGCCGAGCTTGACGAGCAAACACCTGGCCACATCCCAGTAGGGGTACCTACGACAGCGAGTCCACGCTTTCGTCGCTGAGCGCGCCGGAAATGATGGTCACGGGAATCGGGAACGTCCCCACCGCATGCGCGAGCAGCGCGACCAATGGTCCCGGCCCTTCCGCGCCGGGATTGGCGGCGAGCACCAGCATGGCGATGTCGGGGTCCTCGTCGATCACGGCGAGCAATTGTTCCATCGGCACGCCCTCCCGGATCACCCGCTCCGGGGTGATCGCGGCGATGCCGTTGGCGCGGCCCGCGGCGCGGTCGAGCGCGGCTTCGGCGGCTTCCTGCGCCTCGGCGCGCATGATGTCGGCGACCCCCAGCCATTCCTGGCTCTGCTGCTCGGGCTCGATGATGCGCAGCATCACCACGCCGCCGCCGGCACGGATCGCCCAGCGGCTGGCATAATAGACCGCGCGATCCCATTCGGCGGTGTCATCGACGATGACGAGGCATTTGGGCTTGTGACCCGGCTCGTAGCAAAGTCGTTTGCTGGTCATGCCTATCCCGGAATGTGCAGGGACGGCATGCTGCCACACTCCCGCAAGCTTGGGGAGGGGAGAAGCGAGTCGGCGCTTCTAGCGCCGACCGTCTTCAGCGCGGGCGGATGAAGCCGACGATGTCCTTGGAGAGTTTCATCGTCTCGTCGGCAATCGCGCGGGCCCGGTCGGAGCCGTCGTTCAGGATCGCGTCGATATGGCCGGGGTCGGCGACGAGGCGCTTCATCTCGCCGGCGATCGGCGCGAGCTTGGTCACGCACAGCTCCGCCAGCGCGTTCTTGAAGCTGGAGAACTGGCCGGCGCCGAATTCACGCAGCACGTCGGCCTTGGCGCGGCCGGAGAGCGCGGCGAAGATGCCGACCAGATTGTCGGCTTCGGGACGCGCTTCCAGGCCCTTCTCTTCCGTCGGCAGCGGCTCCGGATCGGTCTTCGCCTTGCGGATCTTCTGCGCGATGGTGTCGGCATCGTCGGTCAGATTGATGCGCGAATTGTCCGACGCGTCGGACTTCGACATCTTCTTGGTGCCGTCGCGCAGGCTCATCACGCGCGTCGCAGGGCCCGTGATCAGCGGCTCCGGCAGCGGGAAGAACAGACCGTCATTGGCGCCCTGCGCGCGGATGGAATCGCCGAAGTCGTTGTTGAACTTCTGCGCGATGTCGCGCGAGAGTTCCAGATGTTGCTTCTGGTCCTCGCCGACCGGCACGTGCGTGGCGCGGTACAGCAGGATGTCGGCGGCCATCAGCACGGGATAGTCGAACAGCCCGACCGAGGCGTTCTCGCGGTCCTTGCCGGCCTTCTCCTTGAACTGGGTCATGCGGCCGAGCCAGCCCATGCGCGCGACGCAATTGAAGATCCAGGCGAGCTCGGCATGGCCCGAGACCTGGCTCTGGTTGAACACGATGTGCTTCTTGGGATCGATGCCGGCGGCGATGAACGCCGCGGTGACCTCGCGGGTGTTGCGCGTGAGCTCGGCCGGTCCGCCCCAGACGTCGATGCCCTGCGTGATCGCGTGCATGTCGACGACGCAATAGATGCAATTGTGGGTTTCCTGCATCTTCACGAAGTTGACGATCGCGCCGAGATAATTGCCGAGGTGCAGATTGCCCGTCGGCTGGACGCCCGAAAAGACCCGTTCAACGAATGGCATGGTCAGCTTTCCCATAGGTATTCGGCCGTCGTTTCCAACAGCGGCGCTGCCCCGTCAAGGGCAATTCCACGTTCGCGGTTTAGGCGGACCGTTTCAACGCGTTAACCGCCACGCGCCACGAGGCCGCGCCGAGGATTTGCAGCAGCAGGCCATAGACCGCGATCCCGGCCCCGATCTGCAGGCCCAGCACGATCAGGCGGACGAGGCCGTGCGCCTCGGCAGGCACGAGGTCCGCGGTGAGCCAGAGCAGGGCGCCCATGGCGGCTGCGGCCAGCACGATGCGCGGCAACCGCTTGCGGGCGGTGGCATCGACCGAAAAGCCGAACTCGGCCGTGCCTTTGCGGAGCAGCGAGAGCGCGCTGCTCCAGGCGCCGGCCGCGATACTCGCCGCGATCCCGCTCGCTCCGAAAAAATGGCCGAGCAGCACGGCAAGCACGATTGCGACCGCGAAGCCTTTGGCGGTGGCGAGAAGCGGCGTCATCGTGTCGCTGCGGGCATAGAAGGCCGGCGACAGCGCCTTGATGAGTACATGCGCCGGCAGGCCCAGCGCCAGCCACATCAGCGCGTGTGCAGTCGCCGCACTGTCATCCGAGCCGAACGCGCCGTGCTCGAACAGCAGCCGTACGATCGGCTCGGCCAGCACGATCAGGCCGAGCGTCGCGGGCAGTGCCAGCCCTGCCGCCAGCTCCAGCGCGCGGGACTCCGTATGCGCCACCGCCTCGCGGTCGCCGCTTCCGACAGCGCGCGTCAGCTCCGGCACCAGCACGGTGCCCATCGCGACGCCGACGATGCCGAGCGGCAGCTCGATCAGGCGGTTGGCGAAATAGAGCCAGGACACCGCGGACGGCGTCGCGGATGCGATGATCGCGCCGGCCACCATCAGCCATTGCGGCCCGGAGCTTGCGATCATGCCGGGGATGGCCTTGGCGAAGAAGCCGCGCATCTCCTTGTCGAAGCTGACGCGCAGCGGCGTCGCGAGGCGCGCGCTTCGCTGCGACAGCAGCATCAACAATTGCAGCAGCCCTGCGATCCCGACGGTGGCCGCCAGCAGCCACGCCGCGAAGGTCGCATCGGCATGCCAGACGAGCAGCACGGCGATCGCGGCGATCAAGGCAATATTGAACAGCAGTGGCGAAAATGCCGTGAGCGCAAAGCGCCCTTGAGCGTTCAGCAGGCCCATCAGCACCGTGACCGGGCCGGCGAAGGCGAGATAAGGCAGCATCAGCCGCGCGTTCGCGACGGCAAGATCGAGCGTGCCGCTGCCGAGAAAGCCCGGCGCGATGACCGTGATGATCAATGGCATCACCAGCGCGATCACGATCGAAATCGCGACCAGGGCCGCGCTGACCGTGCCGAGCACGCGGCCTGCGAATGCGGTGGCGGCCTTCTCGCCGTCACGCTCGCGGACCCGCAGCCAGGCCGGGATCAGCGCCGCATTCAGCGCGCCCTCGCTGAGCAGGCGGCGCACCACATTGACGAGCTGGAAGGCCGCCAGAAACGCATCCGCCACGGCGCCGGTACCGAGCAGCGCCGCGATCAGGGAATCGCGCGCAAAACCCAGCAGCCGCGAGGCCAGTGTTCCCGTCGAAACTGTCAGGAAGGAGCGGATCATCGGCTCTTTATAATACCGTTGCTTGCCCGCTTGGGGCCGGTCGTGATAGGCCGCGAGCCAGATTTCAGGCCGACAGGAAGCGGATTTTCGTAGGGATCGCAATCCGCCAAACAGGATCAAGGTGAATGGCTGACGTGAAATATGACGTTCTCGGCATCGGCAACGCGCTGTTCGACGTGCTGGTCAGGACCGATGAGGCCTTTCTGGCCAAGCACGGCATGACCAAGGGCAGCATGTCCCTGATCGATGAGGCGCGGGCCGCCGCGATCTACAAGGACATGGGGCCGGCCACGGAAGTCTCGGGGGGATCTGCCGCCAACACCATCGTCGGCATCGGCAGCCTCGGGGCCCGCGCGGCCTATGTCGGCAAGGTCAAGGACGACCAGATCGGCAAGCTCTACGTCCACGACATCCGCGCTGCCGGCGTCGCCTTCAACACGCCGGCCGCGACCGACGGCCCTGCCACCGGCTGCTCCTACATCCTCGTCACGGATGACGGCGAGCGCACCATGAACACCTATCTCGGCGCGGCGCAGGACCTGGCGCCCGCCGATATCGATCCGGCCGAGATCGCCGGCGCCGGCATCGTCTATCTCGAGGGATATCTCTGGGACCCCAAGAACGCCAAGGACGCCTTCGTCAAGGCGGCCAAGATCGCCCATGACGCCAAGCGCAAGGTGGCGCTGACGCTGTCGGATTCCTTCTGCGTCGATCGCTATCGCGACGAGTTCCTGTCCCTGATGCGCAACGGCACCGTCGACATCGTGTTCGCCAACGAGTCCGAGCTGCACTCGCTCTACATGACGTCGGATTTCGACACGGCGCTGAAGCAGCTGCGCAACGACGTCAATCTCGGCGTGGTCACCCGCAGCGAGAAGGGCTGCATGGTGGTTTCGTCTGAAGATGCCGTCGCCGCGCCGGCATTCCCCGTGGACAAGGTCATCGACACCACCGGCGCCGGCGACCTGTTCGCCGCCGGCTTCCTGTATGGCCTGGCGCGCAATCTTGCCTACAAGCAGTGCGGCGAACTCGGCGCACTCGCGGCCGCCGAAGTCATCCAGCACATCGGCGCCCGCCCGCTGGTGTCGCTGAAGGAGCTGGCAGGCCAGCGCGGGCTGACGGCGTAGGAGCGTTACGCTCGCGCCTCACACTCTACTGTCATCGCCCGGCTTGACCGGGCGATCCAGTATTCCAGAGACAATTACGGTTTGACGATAAGCCGCGGCGTACTGGATTCCCCGCCTTCGCGGGGAATGACAGCGACGGGGGGCGAGAGTGATCAGCCCCTCACGCCGTCTTCGCTGCCTTCAGCCCCAGCCGCTGCTCCACCGCATCGCGCATCACGAATTTCTGGATCTTGCCCGTCACCGTCATCGGAAATTCGTCGACGAACTCGACGTAGCGCGGGATCTTGTTGTGGGCGATCTGGCCGTCGCAGAAGGCGCGGACCTCCTCGGCGGTCAGCGTCTCGCCCGGCCTGACGCGGATCCAGGCGCAGAGCTCCTCGCCGTAGCGGGTGTCCGCGACGCCAAAGATCTGCACGTCCTGGATCTTGGGGTGACGGTACAGGAACTCCTCGATCTCGCGCGGGTAGAGGTTCTCGCCGCCGCGGATCACCAGATCCTTGATGCGGCCGACGATGTTGCAATAACCCTCGTCGTCGATGGTGGCGAGGTCGCCGGTGTGCATCCAGCCATTGGCGTCGAGCACGTCGGCCGTCTTCTCCGTCTCCTCCCAATAGCCCAGCATGACGCTGTAGCCGCGGGTGCAGAGCTCGCCGCGTTCGCCGCGCTTGACGATCCGCCCCTCGAGATCGATGACCTTGACCTCGACATGCGGATGAATGCGGCCGACGGTGGAGACGCGTCGCTCCAGCGGATCGTCGGTTGCGCTCTGGAAACTGACCGGGCTGGTTTCGGTCATGCCATAGGCGATGGTGACCTCGCGCATGTTCATCTCGGTATTGACGCGCTTCATCACCTCGATCGGGCAGGGCGCGCCGGCCATGATGCCGGTGCGCAATGACTTCAGATTGAAAGTCTTGAACTCGGGATGATCGAGCTCCGCGATGAACATGGTCGGCACGCCGTAGAGTGCCGTGCACTTCTCCTGTTCGATCGTACGCAGCGTCGCGAGCGGATCGAAGCCCTCGCCGGGGTAAACCATGGTGGTGCCGAGCGTGACCGAGGCGAGGTTGCCCATCACCATGCCGAAGCAATGATACAGCGGCACCGGAATGCAGATGCGATCCTGCTCCGTCAGCCGCATCGCGCGTCCCGTGAAATAGCCGTTGTTGAGGATGTTGTGGTGGGTCAGCGTGACGCCCTTCGGCGATTCCGTGGTGCCGCTGGTGAACTGGATGTTGACGGGGTCGTCGAATTGCAGCTCGCGGCCGAGCGCGGCAAGCTGCTGACGATGCCGGTCGCCGCCCATGTGCGCGACCTCGTCGAAGGCAATCGTGCCGGACGCGGCGGGGCCGCCGATCTGAAACACCATCCGCAAGGCCGGCAAGCGTGCCGCGTGCAGCTGTCCGGGCTTTGAGCCTGCCAGCTCCGGCAACAGCGTGTTGAGCATCTCCATGTAATTGCTGGTCTTGAAGGCGGTGGCGGTGACGATCGCCGCGCAGCCGACTTTCTTCAGTGCAAACTCCAGCTCGCTGAGCCGGTAGGCGGGGTTGATCGTCACCAAAATCAGCCCGGCCTTCGCGGCGGCGAACTGGGTCAGCGTCCATTCCGGCCTGTTCAGCGACCAGATGCCGATCCGCATCCCCCGTTCGAGCCCGAGTGCGAGAAAGCCCGCGGCGAGCGCGTCGACCCGCTCGGCGAATTCCCGCCAGGTCCATCGGACGCCGTGGCTGGGCGAGACCAGCGCCTCGCGTTTCCCCCAGCGCCGCACCGCGTGGTCGAGGCTGCGACCGATGGTGTCGCCGAGCAGCGGCGTGTCCGAGATGCCGCAAACGTAGCTGTCCGCTTTATCCGCCAGGTCGCTCGCCAAGTTCGTCTCCTCAAAGCTGGTGCCTCGTGCCCGAAGCCGATGGCTTTGGGCACGAGGTTATCGATTGCTGCGAAGGCGCGCGACGTCGCGCACCTCATACTAAGTGGCTAGGCCGCCTTCTGTCCGCTGCCCGCATCGAGCCCGGCATAGACCCCGCGCTCGAAGCCTGCGAACGCCTCCAGGCACTTGCCGTCGGCGAAGGGGAGCAGCTGCATCAGGATCACGCCGGTGACGTCGCGCGCGGGATCGATCCAGTAATAGGTGTTGGCGAGGCCGGCCCAGGCGAGGCTGCCGGCGCTGCGGCCCTCGGCGGTCTTGGCGGTGTTGATCATGAAGCTGAGGCCCCACTTCTTCACCTGCTCCGGATAGAGATCGACGTCGTTGGTGTACATCGGCGCCGATGTCGTCATCTTGCCCATGGCGAGATCGCCGATGTGGTTCTGGCCCATCGTCGCCACGGTCTCGGCCTTCAGCACCTGGTTGCCGTTGCTGCGGCCCTTGTTGAGGATCATCTGGGTGAACTTGATGTAGTCGGCCGCGGTCGAATAGAGGCCGCCGCCACCCATGTGGAATTCCGGCTCCTGCTCCAGCTCGAACGGGATCGCTGCGAGCTGGCCGTCCTCGCCGCGCGCATGCATGCCGACGAGGCGCTTGCGCATGCTGTCGGTGATCTTGAACGCCGTGTCGCTCATGCCGAGCGGGTTGAACAGGTTGTCGCGCAGGTAGGCATCCAGCCGCTTGCCGCTGACGGCCTCCACCGCCTTGCCGACGAAATCGATGTTCGTGCCGTATTCCCAGCGCGTGCCTGGGTCGGTCATGATAGGCGTCTTCAGCGCCGCGTTCTGGCAGGTGGTGATCGCGGGAATGCCGTGCTTGTCCAGATAGACCGCGAGATCGCCGTTCCACATGTTGTAGCAGAACCCGGCGGTGTGGGTCATGAGCTGGCGCAGCGTGATGGGCCGCTTGGCCGGCCGCAGCTTGGCCTCGCCCTTGGCGTCAAAACCTTCGAGCACTTGCGGATTGGCGAGATCGGGCAACAGCTCGCCGATCGGCGCATCCAGCGACAGCTTGCCCTGCTCGACCAACTGCATCGCTCCCGCTGTCGTCACCGCCTTAGTCATCGAGGCGATCCAGAACACGCTGTCAGCGGTCATCGGATCGGGCTTCGACAGGTCGCGCTTGCCGAACGCGCCCTGATACAGCACGTCGTTACCGCTGGCGGCGATGGCGACGACGCCGGGAATCTCCTTGGCTTCGCTCTTCTGACGCAAAATCTCGTCGATCTCAGCTTTGCTTTGCATGGCGTTTCCTCGGGTTTGATTATTGTTAGCAGTGATCGATTGTCCTCCCGCACGCTCTGTGCGGCAAGCGTGTCCAGATGCCCGCTGCGGTCGCGATGTCGTGACTTGACGGTCCGTGCGCCACGCAGGACGACAGGTGGGCTCAACGGCAACACTCCGTCACAATCTGCGGTGGATGGCCGCACGTCGCAGTGACCGTGGATGGGCTCTGGCGATATGTTTCACCTGTTTGAAAGCACTTGAAACATTTTGTGCGTTGCGGCGTTTCAGCTCGCGGCCAATCGGCCGACGACGTTAAGACTTGATGCAAATTGGCGGCTGCTGACCGGCCGCGAGGGGACCTCAAATGATTTCGACCTGGAGTGAATGGAAGCGCTATCCCCGTCCCGGACGGGGCGAGAACCTGGAGGCGCCGATCTCGCCCGGCATTTACGAGGTCCGTGTCGCCGGCACCGGCGCGCTCTATTCCTTCGGTGCGGTCGACAATCTGGCGCAATCCCTGGCGCTGCTGCCGGTCGGCTCCAAGTCGTGGTTCGGACGCCGCAACGCGTCCGACGTGCCCGATCTCGAATACCGGACCTGCGCGACCTCCTCGAAGGCCGACGCCAAGGCCGCGGCCGAGCGCATGATTGGCCGCCGCGAGACCTATATGAGCGGCGCGGCGTAAGGCCGCTCTCTCCCAAGCTACAGGCAGATGTGCGTCGCGGGGCGGTGCATTGGGCACCGCTTGCCCCTATATTCCGGGCCGATCCGATCGCCCAAGTCCGATCGCCCAAGTCCGATTGCCCCCTGGGAGTAACGCCATGACACCGACCGCCGCCGCACGCGCCCCGCAATCCACCGCCACCCTGCGCGACCGGTTGAAGGACCCTTCGCTCCTGAAGGAGGCCTGCTACATCGACGGCGCCTGGGTCGGCACGCCGGTGTTCGCCGTCAACAATCCCGCGACCGGCGTCGAGCTGGCAAAAGTTCCGCAGCTCGGCGCGGACGAGACCACCAGGGCGGTGGAAGCCGCCGAGCGCGCCTTTCCGGGCTGGGCCAAGCACACCGCCAAGCAGCGCTCCAACATCCTGCGCAAATGGTTCGAGCTGATCACAGCCAACCGCGAGGACCTCGCGCTGATCCTCACCTCGGAGCAGGGCAAGCCGCTCTCGGAGGCGCTCGGCGAGGTCGATATTGGCGCGGCCTATATCGAATTCTTCGCCGAGGAAGCGAGGCGCGTCTATGGCGAGACCATCCCGACGCAGCGACCCGATGCGCGGCTGCTCGCGATCAAGCAGCCGATCGGCGTCTGCGGTGCCATCACGCCATGGAATTTCCCGAACTCGATGATCACGCGAAAAGTGTCGCCGGCACTGGCCGCTGGTTGCACCGTGGTGCTGAAGCCCGCCAACGAGACCCCGCTGTCGGCGCTGGCGCTGGCCGTGCTCGCCGAGAAGGCGGGCATTCCCAAGGGCGTGCTCAACATCATCACCGGTGACGCGCCGCCGATCGGCAAGGTGCTGTGCGAGCATCCGGCCGTGCGCTTCGTCGGCTTCACCGGCTCGACCGCGGTCGGCAAGATCCTCTATCAGCAGGCCTCCGTCGGCGTGAAGCGGCTCGGCCTCGAGCTCGGCGGCAATGCGCCCTTCGTGGTGTTCGACGACGCCGACATCGACGCTGCGGTCGAGGGCGCCATCGTCTCGAAATATCGCAACATGGGCCAGACCTGCGTCTGCGCCAACCGCCTCTACGCCCAGGACAAGATCTACGACGAGTTCGTGCAGAAGCTCTCGAAGAAGGTCGCAGCGATGAAGATCGGCGACGGCACCGAAGCCGGCGTCACGCAAGGCCCGCTGATCAACATGAAGGCGGTCGACAAGGTCGAGCGCCATATCGCGGATGCCGTCAAGCGCGGCGCCAAGGTCGTGACCGGCGGCAAGCGCAGCGAGCTCGGCCGCTCGTTCTTCGAGCCCACGGTGCTCGCCGACGTCAAGTCGGACTCGCTGGTGTCGCAGGAAGAAACCTTCGGCCCGCTCGCGCCGGTGATCCGCTTCAAGGACGAGGCCGACGTCATCGCGATGTGCAACGCCTCGCCGTTCGGCCTGGCTTCGTATTTCTACTCCCGCGATCTCGGCCGCGTCTGGCGCGTCGCCGAAGCGCTGGAGTCAGGCATGGTCGGCGTCAACACCGGCCTGATCACCACGGAAGTCGCGCCGTTCGGCGGTGTCAAGGAAAGCGGCCTCGGCCGTGAAGGCTCCCGCCACGGCATGGAAGAATATGTCGAGATCAAATACGTGATGATGGCGGGGGTGTAACCCGACGATCGGCGATGCGCGCCGGCGATTTGAGTTCGCCGGCGCGAATGGCATCAGCGGCAGACGTAGGCGCCGTTCACATAGACGCGGACGCACGCTGTGCCGGCAGCTGCCGCACCCGCAGCCGCGCCCCCTACGACCGCGCGACGCGTGGTTCGACGGGCGACGCCGGCAACGCTCACGGGGGTTAACGGCCGGCCGACTCTGGCTTCAGCGCTTGGAACGCCGAACGCGATGCCGGCGTCGTTCGACCAGTTTGTCGAGCCAAAAATTCCGCAGCCCAGCGCGGCTGCAAAAAGTAACGTTCGCTTCGTGCCGACCAGCCTCATGGCAATCTCCCTCGTTGTTGTACCAATCCGAGGTGATCAGCTTTCTTTGATCGTGGGCGCCTGGCTTGATCTGGATCAATGAGTCGAGATCGCGCGGCAGCAACCGCGCGCTAGATCTTCAGCTCCGCTCCCGTCACCCGCCGATACGCTTCCAGATACCGCTTGCTGGTCGCCTCCACCACGCTCGTCGGCAGCGGCGGCGGGGGAGCGTCGCCGTTCCAGCGGCCGGCGCGGCGCTCGACGTCGAGATAGTCGCGCAGGGGCTGCTTGTCGAAGCTCGCCTGTGGCTGGCCGGGCTTATAGGCATCGACCGCCCAGAAGCGCGAGGAATCCGGCGTCATGACTTCGTCGATCAGGATGATGCGGCCGTCCTTGTCGCGGCCGAACTCGAACTTGGTGTCGGCGATGATGATGCCCTGCTCGCGGGCGAGCTCCTCGCCCAGCGTGTAGATCGCGCGCGTCATGCTCTCCAGCGTGTAGGCGGTCTCGTCGCCGACCACGCTGCGCATCTTCGCGATGGTGATGTTCTCGTCATGGCCGGTCTCGGCCTTCGTCGCCGGGCTGAAGATCGCAGGCTCCAGCTTTTCGCTCTCGACGAGACCCGCTTTCAGCGTCTCGCCAGCGAGCGTGCCTGAGGCGGCGTATTCCTTCCAGGCCGAGCCCGAGAGATAGCCGCGGATCACGCATTCGATCGGGAAGACGGTGGTGCGCTTGCACAGCATCGCGCGGCCGAGGATCTCGGCGCGGTGGGCTTTGAGCGCCGGCACGGCGGCGATGATCTCGTCGGTGTCGGCGCTGATCATGTGATGCGGCACCACGCCTTCCAGCCTGCCGAACCAGAACGCGCTGATCTGCGTCAGCACCGCGCCCTTCATCGGGATGGTCTCGCCCATCACGACGTCGAAGGCGCTGATGCGGTCGGTGGTGACGAGCAGCAGGCGGTCGTCGTCGACGGCGTAGATGTCGCGCACCTTGCCGCGTCCGATCTTGGGCAGGGGCAGGTCGCTGGAGAGCATGGTGGTCATCGGCAGAGCTTTCGCGGACAGGGCAGGGGAATCCGGCCGCGCCTGATGGTACGGCCGGACACCGGATTAGCCTATTCCGGCAGCGGAATGAACTCGTGTTCCTGCGGAACTGCGGCGAAGCGGCCGGTTTTCCAGTCCTGCTTGGCCTGCTCGATCCGCTCCTTGCTGGAGGAGACGAAATTCCACCAGATGTGGCGCGGCCCCTCCAGTGCATCGCCGCCGAGAAACATCATTCGCGTCGCCTTGAGCGCCTTCACGGTGATGCGGTCGCCGGGGCGGAAGATCAGCAGCCGCGGCCCCTCATAGCGCTCGCTCGCGATCTCGACCTCGCCCTCCACCACGTAGATCGCCCGCTCCTCATGGTCAGGGTCGAGCGGCACGCTCGCGCCCGCGACGGCCGTGACCTCGGTGTAGAACCAGGGCGACACCATCGTGACCGGCGAGGTGATGCCGAACGCCGAACCCGCGATCACGCGCGCGGTAAAATCGCGCTCGGAAATCATCGGCAGATCGCCGGCCGCGTAATGCTGGAATGACGGCGCGATCTCCTCCGATCCCGCCGGCAGCGCGATCCAGCTCTGCAGGCCCAGCATCTTCTGGCCCGAGGCGCGCTGCGCGTCCGGCGTCCGCTCGGAATGGGCGATGCCGCGCCCCGCCGTCATCAAGTTCATCGCGCCCGGCGCGATCTCCTGGACATTGCCCTCGCTGTCGCGATGCATGATCGCGCCGTCGAACAGATAGGTCACGGTGGCGAGCCCGATATGTGGATGCGGCCGCACATCCATGCCCTTGCCGGAGACGAACTGCACCGGGCCGAAATGGTCGAAGAAGATGAACGGCCCGACCATCTGCCGCTTGCCGTGCGGCAGCGCGCGCCGCACCGCGAATCCGTCGCCGAGATCGCGCGTGCGCGGCACGATGACGAGGTCGAGCGCGTCGCAGGACATGGGATCGCCGAGCACGGGATCGTTCGAGGGCTGCCAGCTCATGAGGAGGCTCCTTTTTGACTTTCTTGGACGCGAGCCTAGCAGGAATTTGCAGCATCGTCGCGGCAAAGGCAGCGCTCTACGCCGCGGTCCGCAACAGCGCCAAATGCACGAGTGGAGGTAGGCGTGGCATGCGGATCGTCCTTGAAAAAGCCGGCGCAACCAACGATGTTCGGCTGCTTTCAACTGCGACCGTTCGCCCAGCCGATGACCCTTGCCGCAACCGAGCTTGCCTTTCGCGCCGCCAGCGTCGCTCTGCTGCTGGTGCTGGCGGCGTCATTGATCGCCGATTTCCGCAACGTGCTGGCGGGGCGGCTCGGTGCTGCTCTCGCACTGGGCTTGGCCGCGCATGCGGTGAGCTATTCGGTGGGTGTCACGTCGCGGATCCCGGTATCGCATGCGCCGCTGGTTGCGCTATCGACCGGCAACATCGTGGTATTCTGGTTGTTCACGCGCGCGCTGTTCGACGACGAGTTTCGCCTCCGCTGGTGGCACGGATGGGTCTGGGCGCTGGTCACCGCCTTCAGCTTCGCCGGCTGCGTCTGGATCGCGCCGGGCGGCCATGTGCGATTCTCGGTGACTTTGGTCAATTTGATCGTGCTTGGGTTCATCGCGCTTGCGATCGGGCAGACGATCGCCTCGTGGCCGGCCGATCTGGTCGAGCGCCGCCGCCGCGTTCGCGTGTTCATCGTCTGTGCGGGCGCGCTCTATGGCGGCGTGAATGCGGCTCTCCAGATCGCCGTCGCGGGCAGCAAAGTCGGCGATGTCGCCGACGCGATCAATACTGGCGTGCTCGCCTGTATCGTCGCGGCCATCGCCTACGCCATGATGCGCGTCGATGCCGCCGATCTGTTTCCGGTCGAAGCGAAGGCCGCACCGGTGGTCGTTTTCGCCCCGCAAGCCGCTGAAGACGCCGCCGATCAAAAGCTCATCGATGCCCTGATGCGGCTGATGGCGGACGAGCGGGTCTATCGCCAGGAGAACATCACCATCGGCGTGCTGGCGGGTCGGCTGAAGATCCCGGAATACCGCCTGCGCCGGCTGATCAACCAGCGCCTCGGCTACCGCAACTTCAATGTGTTCCTGAACAATCACCGGATCGAGGAGGCCAAGGCCGCGCTCGCCGATCCCGCCCAGGCCGAGGTCCCCGTCATCACCATCGCGATGGATGCCGGCTTCCAGTCGCTCGGCCCGTTCAACCGCGCCTTCAAGGCGGTGACGGGCGTGACGCCGACGGAATACCGGCGGCTGAAAGTGAATGCGATCTAAATCCTAAACTGCTGTAATCGCAGCATGATTTCAGAATCAACCAGTCCTCTCCGACTTCGACCAGACCATTTTCCAAATGCGGCGAGCATGCCTCTGTCCGCTCCGGCTTTCCTCCCGGGCTCGCGCCCCAAGCCGGAGAAAGCCAGTGACCCGCCGCCGCCAGATCGTCCTCCTCACCGCCACCATCACCGCTGCCGGCCTTGCGCTCGGCGCCGCGCGCGCTCGCGATGTGCCGAAGGTCGCCACCGGCTTCGTCGCCGACATCCTGTGCTCGGAGACGTTCGTCTCCGGCCTCGATCCGCAGCGCAACTTCACCGAGACCACCGATGCGATGCCCGGAACGGGCCTGATCACCTGGGCCATGGACACGCGGGTCGATCGCGTCCGCAAGGACGTCACGGTGACGCTGTTCGGCGTCGGCCGCAGCCGTGCCGTCTATCGCGAGGGGCTCGGCTGCACGCTCGACCATGGCGCGGGGATGGCTGCCGTCGAGCCGCCCGCGAACGACAGGCAGCCCGCGCTGCTGCCCGAGATCGCCGGCTCTGAGATCGTGCCGCCGCAAAGCTCCTCACTTGCCGCCGCGCTCGATCGCGCCTTCACCGAGCCGACGCAGCCGCCTTACCGGCGCACCCGCGCGGTGGTCGTGATGAAGTCGGGCCGCGTCGTCGCGGAGCGTTATGCAGGGGGCATTGGACCGGAGACGCCGCTGCTCGGCTTCTCCATGACGAAATCGATCATCTCGGCGCTGATCGGCGTGCTGGTGCGCCAGGGCAAGCTGAAGCTCGACGGGCCCGCGCCGGTCGCGGCCTGGAAAGACCCGGATGATCCCCGACATGCCATCACGGTCGACCAGCTTCTGCGCCATACCGCAGGGCTTGCGCTCGGCAGCTCGCTGCAGGCCTCGCTCGGCTCGGCCTTCGAGCCGGTCAACCGGATGAAGTTCATGGAATCGGACATGGCCGCCTATGCCGAGACCATCCCGCTCGAGACCGCGCCAGGCGCTGCCTGGAATTATCACGACGGCAACATCCTCATCCTCTCGCATCTGATCCGCGATGCGGCCGGCGGCAATCCCGAAGACGCGTTACGCTTTGCGCGCCGTGAATTGTTCGCCCCGCTCGGCATGCGCCGTGTCGTCCTCCAGCTCGATGGCTCCGGCACGATCGAAGGATCGAGCGAGATGCTCGCATCCGCGCGCGACTGGGCGCGCTTCGGCCAGCTCTATCTCAATGACGGCATCGCCGGCGGCAGACGCATTCTGCCTGAGGGATGGGCGAACTATTCGGCGACGGCAACGCCGAATGCGTGGGTCGGCATCGGTGCCGGCTTCTGGACCAACCAGGGCGACAGCTTTGGCGCGAAGTTGCGCATCGCCCATGGCTGGCCGCGCGATGCCTTCTTCGCCAAGGGCACCATCGGGCAATACACCATCGTGATCCCGTCGCAGCAATTGGTGATCGTCCGCCTCGGCCGCTCGCCGAACGGTCCGCCGGAAGCGGACGGCGTGTTCGACCTCGTGCGTGATGTCGTGGCCGCGACGCGGGAGAAGGGCAAGCTGGCGGGGGCGGATTGAGAAGAGCGGGTTGCTTCTTCTTCCTTCCTCCCTTGCGGGAGAAGGTGGCGCGAAGCGCCGGATGAGGGGTATCTATCCACACGACAGATGAGAGAGATTCGTCTGCTGAGGCATACCCCTCACCCGTCTCGCCGCTGCGCGGCGAGCCACCCTCTCCCACAAGGGGAGAGGGAAAGATAACGACTACCTCCCCAATTCCGTCGCCTTGGCCACGCGATCGAACCGCTCCAGCGTCATGATCGCGTCCGCAAACTTCTCCGCACGCGCGTTCAGCACCGGGCGCGCCAGCGTCAGGAACTTCTGCTGCATCGCCTGCGCATCCGGGAACGAGGTCGGCTCTCCGGACGGATCCGCATAGAGCCGCTCGTGCACGCCGTCGTCCGTGGTGATGCTGACCCGGGCGCCGAACGGATGCGTGCGGCCGACCTCCAACCGATCATCCTGCACCACGTCGAATTTGTCGGCGAGCGCGTCGATCGCGGCGTCGCCGAGGCGGTTGTAATCGTCCCAGCCGAACGAACCCTGGTCGAGCGCAAGCGCGCCGGTGAAGAACATCGAGAACTGGCCGCCGACGATCGAGGTCGGATGCCGCTTGGTCGCGGCATCGCCGGTGAGCGTGATGCCGTTGCGATGCAAGCCGATCTCGACGCGCTTGACCTGGTCGGGCGTCAGATTGTGCTCGCGCCGCATCGCGATCAGCGCGTCGATTGCTGCATGCGTATAGCGGCAGCTCGGATAGGGCTTGACGCCGATCTTCATGGTCTCATAGGTCTTGCCGAGCTCGGCGACCGCCTTGCCCGGATGCGCGTCGTCGGTGTAGCCGGCGAGCAGGCCGTGCTTGCCCTCGACCGATTCCGTCGCGCCGACAAAATCGTTGCGCGCCAGCGTCGCGGCGATCACGCCGTTCATCGCGGCCGCGCCGACCTGATAGCGCTTGTTCCAGGCGCCGTTGACCAGGAATTGCAGCGAGCCCGCGGCCTGGCTGCCGGAGACGCCGAAGGCGGCGATCAGCTGTTTCTCGCTGAGGCCGAACAGTTTTCCGGCCGCCGCGGCGGCGCCATAGGTGCCGGCGGTCGCGGTCGGGTGGAAGCCGCGCGCGTAATGCGAGGTCGGGTCGAGCGCATTGCCGAGCCGGCAGCAGACCTCATAGCCTGCGACGATCGCGGTCAGCACGTCGCGTCCCGACGCGCCGACCATCTCGCCGACGGCGAAGGCGGCCGGGACCACAGGCGCGCTCGGATGCAGCGAGGAATCGGCGTGGGTGTCGTCGAAATCGAGGGAATGGCCGAGCGCGCCGTTGAGCAGGGCCGCGACCGCCGGTGTCCAGGTCTTGCTGTCGCCGAACACGGTGGATTCGCCCTTGGTGTCGAGTGCCAGCGCCTCCAGCATCTTCAGGATCGACGGGGTCGATTCTGCTTCGCTGCGGGCCCGGATCGCGCTGCCGAGGAAGTCCAGCGTCAGCACCTTGGCGCGTTCCAGCACCTCTGCCGGAATATCCCCGTATTTCAGATTGAAGACATAGGCGGCGAGCGTTGCGGTTTCGTGAGCCATCGTGTTTCCTCGTTTTGGCGCGCAAGTTAGGCGGGCTGATTTGGCCTTTCAAGCAGCCTTGCGGCCGCGGGCAGCAGCCATGCTTTTGCCTGGCCTCGAGAAGATCGGGACTTCAGACGATGGCACTCGCAAAAGAGCTGTTCGACCGGATCAGGTCGCGGCGGACCCAACTGGGATTGGCGATCCGGGTCACCGTCGCGGCGACCGCGGCCTATGCACTCGCCACCGCGCTGCATCTGCTATTGCCGCTCTGGGCGGTCCTGACCTCGCTGATCGTGACCCAGATGAGCGTCGGGCGCTCGCTGAAGGCAACGCGCGACTACATGCTCGGCACCATCGGCGGCGCGATCTATGGCGGCGCCATCGCGATCCTGATCCCCTATTCCAGCGAGGCCGGCCTGCTCGGGCTCCTGGTGCTCTCGGTCGCCCCGCTCGCCTTCATCGCTGCGATCAATCCGAGCCTCAGCGCGGCCACCGTGACCGCCGTGATCGTGCTGCTGGTTCCGACCATGCATCATTCCGATCCCATGACGTCGGCAATCGACCGCGTCAGCGAGGTCGGTGTCGGCGCGGTCACGGGACTCTTGGTCTCGTTCCTGGTGCTGCCCTCGCGCGCGGTGCGTCAGATTCGTGCCAGCGCGGCGATCCTGCTCGAGCTGATCGCGGATGCCTTCACGGAATTGCTCGCCGGCCTCACGCGCGGCCGCGACAACGACGCGCTGCACCGGATCCAGGACGGCATCGGCACCGCGATGGTGGGCATGAATGCCATCGGCGCGGAGGCCGAACGCGAGCGCGCCGCCCGCCTGTCGAGCGGGCCCGACACCGGCCCGCTGCTGCGAACGGTCCTGCGGCTGCGCCACGACGTCGTCATGATCGGCCGCGCCACCGTGGTGCCGCTGCCGGTCGAGGTGCAGATGCGCCTTGCCGCTCCGCTGACGGAAGTGTCGACCGCGATCGCGCGCTTCCTGCGTTCGGCAGCCAGTGCCTTGCGCGAAGGCGCCGGCGCGCCGCCAATCCACCCCGTCCATGTCGCGCTCCAGCATTATGCCGAGGCGGTCGCCGCCGTCCGTCAGGATGGTCTGATTCGCGGTCATCCCGGCGACACCGCCGAGCGCTTCTTCGCGCTCGGCTTCTCGCTGGAGCAGATGCACCAGAATCTCTGCGACCTCGACCGTGTCGTCGGCGAATGGTCGGAGGCGGCGGCAGGTGGGCAGGCGAAGCTCGCGGAGTGAGCTGGTGCTGGAACTATCCGGCCGGTGCCATTCGCCGGTCACGCACGATCAGCAGTGCCAGAGAGACAATTCCAGCCATCAGCAACGCCCAGTCTTGTGGCACGCGAAGAAATATCGCGGCGCTGCCTCCGACAAGCGACCACAAGAATGGGATCACAAGCAGCCAGCGCGAGACCGGCGCTGTCGTCAGCAACAGCATCCCGAAACTGAAGATGGTGACGGGACACGGCGTGACCCCAAACGTCGGTAGTTGGTTGGGGAGTTGACCCATCTCGAGGCCGAACAGCGGGTAGATCGCCGCTGCGTAGGCCACCAACGCGACCCCGATGAATCCCGCCGGTCTCCCCGTATAGCCGAAATTCAAGTGGCTGCGAGACACGGCAAAATAAATGAAGGCCGCAGCCTGCATTGCAAACAGCGCGCCGAAAACATAGGCCAGCTTGTTGATCGATGCGAAGAAGATCAGGTGATAGACGATCCCGGTCCACGCCCACATCGACGCGAGAATTCCGGCGATGATCTGATCGGACCATCGGCCCTTGCGAAACACCAGCGAGAAGGCCAACCCGCCCATCAGATATGCGAAAACCTGCGCCGGCCAGATGGCCCGGTTGTAACTCGCAAAAACGCCGAGGAATTGCTCGATCGTGAACGGCAGCATGATCGCGGCTCCTTCGGGATGTCAGACGCTATGCAGCCGTTGGGATGAGTCGTTTGACCGGTGTCAACGGGGACGCACTGATGGCCGCGGCATGCTGACCTATGTCGGTACGCGTGGCCGGCTTGTATCTCCGACGTGTCAAACGACGGCTTTTCGAGATCGCGCGGAATCTGCCCTAGCGCTTCGCCAGGCCCTTGCCCTGCATGCGCCAGACCAGGAGGTCGATGCGGTCCTGGCCGAAGAACGGCTCGTTCTCGAACACGAAGGTCGGCACGCCCCAATGGCCCGACGCGGCGTGGTCTTTCTCGTTCTCCGCGATCACCTGCTCGTAGCGATCGGGATCGGCGGTGATCGCGGCGTCCATCGCGGCGAGATCGAAGCCGGCGTTCGCGGCCGCGCGCGCGAGATGGTCGCCCTCGTTCCATCCGGCGACCGAACCATCCCACAGCACGCGCGCGATCGCATGAGTGAATGCGAGCGCGCGTCCCTCGAGCTGCGCCATCGCGCCGAGCCGGGTCAGGCGGTGGATATAGGGCTGCTCGGCCGCGACATCGAAATTCGTCTTGTCCTGCACGATCGGATCGGGTCGGGGAAAGCGGAACGGAATGCCCTCGTGCTGGGCGACGCGCGTGCTGTCGAGCACGACATAGCGAATGAAATTCGGGCTGGCCTTCTTGAAGAAGCCGGGCACGCGCACCGCGAGCGGATAGACCGGCCGCAGATTCACGGCGAGATCATAGTCCTCCACGAGCTTCAAAGTCTTGGGCAGCGCCAGATAGCTGAACGGGCTGCGGAATGAGAAGAAAAGATCAACTGACAGAGTCATCGGCCCGCTCCACGATCGGTCCCATCACGCCGCGGACGCCCCGGGGTGACTTCGCGGACTGTCGGCGTCATCCCGCCAGTCTGCGCGTCAGCATCCGGAAGCGCAAGATCAGCAGCCCTGCATACACGAACGTCCCGACCGAGAACCCGACCCAGATGCCGACCGCGCCCAGCCCCGTGTGGAAGGCCAGCACCCAGGCGACGGGAAAGGCGATGCCCCAATAGCCGATCGCGGCAAACAGCAGCGTCATCCTGGTGTCGTTGATGCCGCGCAGCGCACCGCCCATGATGGTCTGAAGGCCGTCGGCGATGAAGAAGGTGGCGCCGACCAGCAGCAGCGTGGCGGTCAGCCCGACCGTAGGCGCGCTGGCTTCATTGCTCCCGAAGAACAATCGTCCCAGCTCATAGCGAGCGAGGATGATCGCGAGCGTCAGGGCCGAGACGAGCGCGATACCGAGCACGGCTGCGGCGAGTCCCGCGCGCTTCACCGCCGCCGGATCGCCCCGGCCGAAGGCGTGGCCCACCCGCACCGTCGCCGCCATGCCGATGCCGAGCGGCACCATGAACAGCACCGCGGTGACCTGCAGCGCGATCTGATGCGCGGCAATCGCGGTGGTCGAGATCAACCCCATCAGCAGCGCCGCCGAGGAGAACAGGCCATATTCCAGCAGAAGGGAAAACGAGATCGGCGCGCCGATCGCGATCAGCTGGCGCATCAGGGGCCAGTCGATCCGCCACAGCCGGGCGAGCGGGCGGTAGTCCGAAAACGGCTTGCGCAGCCCCGCGATGGCGAGGGTGGCGATGAACGTGCCGAGATTGACGAGCGTGGTCCCAAGTCCCGCGCCGAACAGGCCGAGCTCGGGCAGGCCGAACAGGCCGTGGATCAGGGCGTAGACCAGCACGGCATTGATCGGGATCGCCGCCAGCGTGATCCATAACGGCGGCTGCGGCCGGTTCACCGCGCTCATCATGCTGCGCAGCGCGATGAAGCCGAGCGCCGGTGCGATGCCCCAGGCCAATCCGTCGAGATAGCGTTGCGCTAGCGCGGCCGATTGCGGCGCCTGGCCGAGCGCGAGCAGGATCTGCTCGCCATAGAGCGGCGAGGCCATCATCGGCAGCGAGATCAGGAAGGCGACCCACAGTCCAACGCGCAAGGAGCGCCGGATCAGCCTGACGTCGCCGGCACCGAAGGCCTGCGCCGCCAGCGGCGATACCGCGGACATCAGGCCGAGGCCGAAGGTGAAGCTGACGAAATAGACCGTGTGCGCCAGCGCCGCCGCGGCGACCGCGTCCTCGCCGAGCCGCCCGATCAGCGCGAGATCGGTCGTGATCATCGCGATCTGCCCGAGCTGCGTCAGCATCAGCGGCACGGCCAGCCGCAGCGTCTCGACGAATTCCTGCGCGAGATGGTTTTGCGGCACGCCGGCTTGCGGCTGCGTGGGATGTTGCACAGTGTCGAGCATGGCGGCTCAATAACACGGCCGAGCGACGGAAACATGGCTCTCGTGTCCCGGACGCGCGAAGCGCGAGCCGGACCCAGGAGTCACGGGCGTAGATCTCGGCGGCATGGGCCCCGGCTCAGCAGCGCATCACTCGCGTGCTGCGCTGCTGAGCCGGGGCAGGAGACCATTCGTGGGATGCAGAGGCAGCGCCTCAGCCCTTCCGCTCCGGCACGCGCTTGATCTTCGCGCCCAGTGCGTTCAGCCGTTCCTCGATGCGCTCGTAGCCGCGCTCGATCTGGTCGGCGTTGTTGATGGTGGAGGTGCCCTGGGCGCACACGGCCGCCAGCAGCATCGCCATGCCGGCGCGGATGTCGGGCGAGGTCATGGTTGCGCCGTGGAGGCGGCTGGGACCGGCGATGATCGCGCGGTGCGGGTCGCACAGCACGATACGCGCACCCATCGCGATCAGCTTGTCGACGAAGAACATCCTGGATTCGAACATCTTCTCGAACATCAGGATGACGCCCTCGCATTGCGTGGCGGTAACGATCGCGATCGACATCAGATCGGCCGGGAAGGCCGGCCAGGGCTGGTCCTCCAGCTTGGGCACGTGGCCGCCGAAATCGTCCTGGATCTTCAATGTTTGATTGGACGGCACGATCAGATCGTCGCCCTCGACGCGGCAGACGATGCCGAGCCGCTCGAACCCCATGCGGATCGAGCGCAGATGCTCGACGCCGGCGCGCGTGATGCGCAAGGGCGAGCGCGTCACCGCGGCAAGCCCGATCAGCGAGCCGACCTCGATGTGGTCGGGCTGGATCCGGTAGGTCGTCCCACCCAGCGTCGCCGGCCCATGGACGATCATGGTGTTGGTGCCGATGCCCTCGATTTGGGCGCCGAGCGCGACCAGGAAGTTGGCGAGGTCCTGCACGTGCGGTTCGGAGGCCGCGTTGCGTAAATAGGTGACGCCGTCGGCGGCGACCGCCGCGACCAGCGCGTTCTCCGTCGCGGTGACGCTGGGCTCATCCAGGAACACGTCCGCGCCGGCCAGCCTTGGGGCGCGGAATTCGAGCCGGTCCGTCGCGGTGACCTTGGCCCCTAACTGCTCCAGCGCCAGCACGTGGGTGTCGAGCCGGCGGCGGCCGATCACGTCGCCGCCCGGCGGCGGCAGCATCACTTCGCCGCAGCGGGCGAGCAGGGGGCCGGCGAGCAGGATCGAGGCGCGGATCCGCACGCACAGCTCGGGGTCGAGATCGGCGGCGCGGATGGTCTTGGCGTGGATGTGAAGCGTGTTGCGGGCGGTCCATTCCGCGGACGCGCCGACCGAGCGGATCAGTTCGACCAGCGTCTCGGTGTCGCGGATCCGCGGCACGTTCTCCAGCGTCACCGGATGTGAGGTGAGCAGGGCGGCGGCGATGATCGGCAGTGCCGAATTCTTGTTGCCGGACGGCTCGATCGAGCCCGAGAGCCGGTGACCGCCCTCGACGATGTATTGGATGGGCGCCACTTGCGTTTCTCGCTGTCCTGTTGCGTTGGGGCGGGCTGCTTCGGGAGCGGAAACTACCGAGAATTGAGCAGGGTAGCAATTCTGCACTTGTCGCGGCGGAGGCCGCTTATTGGCCCTGAACAGGCCCGCTGCGCCAGGCGTTTAGAACAAGCCGATGATATTGGCCACCACATAAAGGATCACGATCAGCATCAAGACGCCCATGACGAGAAAGGAGATTTCGACGGCAATGGCGCCCGCGCCAAGCGCGGCCGCGACCCCGGCCAAAAGCCTCTCTTCGCGAAACACCAGCGCGAGCACGGAGAACAGGATGGCAAGCAGGCCGAGCGAGATCGCGCCGATCGAGGACATCTCCCTCAGCTGGCTTCCGGTCGATCTTTCCCGCGGCGGCGCCTGATACTCGACGCCCTTGACCCGCGCGATCAGGCGATCCTTGAGGGCGATGGCCGGTGTCGACGATCACCTTGTCCGCCGGCGGCGGCGGATACAGCACCGGTACGACCCAGTGCGGCAGCACGGCCGCGATCAACGCCAGCACCCCGACGATGCTGCCGATCACGCCGAGGCGGCGCGAGGGGAGGGCTGGGCTGGTCGTTGCGGATGCGGTCACGGCGCGATGCTTCAGTTGCGGAGCAAATTGATGACGCCGCCCTCGCCTTTGACTTCGAAATACATGAGATCGACGTAGATCGCAGCCGCGAGAACCAGCGCGCGCTCGTCTTCCGTCAGGCTGCGTTCCAGATATTCCACCAGAAAATTATCACGGTCGGTGAACAGCTCGGATCCGAGGCCGGACCATTTCTTCGCAACGCGCGCCTGCTCTCGCCCGCCACGCATGAACGGAAAGGTCCATACCTTCCAGAGTGGCGAAGTGACTTCGAGCACAACTCGTCCCTGCGCATCGTGCACATGGAAGCGCTTGGTGAAGATTGAAAACTGACGCTCGATGGTTCCTATGAGGCGGTCGTCACGCGAGCGCAGCTCCAGACATTGAAAGAAAAAGCGGAAGGGATGAATGCCGCGCATGACCGGCTGTCGGGCGGCATCGAAGAAATGCACCTCAAAGGAGCGCCAATGCCCGAAGAGCTGACGAAACAGGAAGCCGAGAACTCCCTTTTGCTGTTCGGCAGCATAGAGCAGATCGCGGCCATTTTCGTCGCGAATGCGATATTTGTTGCGGGTTTCGAGGCCGAACAGCTCGGCCATTTCGAACACCTGCTGCACGTACATGCGGTGCTGGTCGGCTAACATCGGCAACATTCGCTTGGACCTCTTCCAGTGCCAGCTACGCCATTTTGTCGCGGTGGCCGGGGATGAGGTTCAGGCGGCGGAGCTCGCCGTGAGGGCGGTGCGCCCTCTCCCGCAAGCGGGAGAGGCGAAACAAGCCTCAGATGTCGATCGTCGCGCTGAGAGAGTGTTCCTGAATGAAGTCGCGGCGCGGCTCGACCACGTCACCCATCAGCTTGGTGAAGATGTCGTCGGCCTCGTCGACCTCCTTGACCTTCACCTGGAGCAGTGAGCGCGCTTCGGTGTCGAGCGTCGTCTCCCAGAGCTGCTCCGGGTTCATCTCGCCCAGGCCTTTGTAGCGCTGCAGCGAGATGCCCTTGCGGCCGGCGTCGGTGACCGCCTCGAACAGGTCGGACGGACCGTGGACCACGTGCTCGCTGTCCTTGCGCCGCAGCTTGCCGGAGCGCGCATAGACGTCCTGGAGCTTGGGCGCGTACTCGTCGAGCTTGCGGGCTTCGGCGGAGCCGAGCAGCGCATCGTCGATGACAGCCGCTTCCTTGACGCCGCGCACCGTGCGCTCGAACACAAAACCCTGACCCTCGACGAATTGGCCGACCCAGCCGCGCTCGACCTCCTCGGCCTGGCTGTCCAGCCGGGTCGCAATGTACTGCGCCGCGGCTGCGGCGTTCTCGGGGTTTCCGTACACCGACTTGTTCAGCACGCCGGTGATGGCGGCCTGCTCGACCACCTTGCGGTTATAGCGGCTGTGCAGGTTGCGCAGGATGCTGCGGACGATTCGAGCGTCGTCGACCAGCGCGCGCAGGTCGCGGCCGGTGCGGTCGCCGCCGTTGCCGGGCATATACACGCAGTCGTCGAGGCCGGCGTCGATCAGGTAATCCTCCAGCGCCCGCTCGTCCTTGAGATATTGCTCGGACTTGCCGCGTGAGACCTTATAGAGCGGCGGCTGGGCGATATAGAGATAGCCGCCGTCGATGATGTCGCGCATCTGCCGGTAGAAGAAGGTCAGCAGCAGCGTGCGGATATGGGCGCCGTCGACGTCGGCGTCCGTCATCACGATGATCTTGTGATAGCGCAGCTTCTCGATCGAGAACTCGTCGCTGATGCCGGTGCCGAGCGCGGTGATCAGCGTGCCGATCTGCTCGCTTCCCAGCATCTTGTCGGGGCGCACGCGCTCGACGTTCAAGATCTTGCCGCGGAGCGGCAAGACGGCCTGGAATTCGCGGTTGCGGCCCTGCTTGGCGCTGCCGCCTGCGGAATCGCCCTCGACGATGAACAGCTCGGACTTAGCCGGGTCCTTCTCCTGGCAGTCGGCGAGCTTGCCGGGCAGCGAGGAGACCGAGAGCGGGCTCTTGCGCGTCAACTCGCGCGCCTTTCGCGCAGCCTCGCGCGCTGCGGCGGCCTGGATCACCTTGCCGACGATCATCTTGGCTTCGCTGGGGTGCTCCTCGAACCAGGCCTGCAGCGCCTCGTTGAGCACGTTCTCGACCACGGGGCGCACTTCCGAGGACACCAGCTTGTCCTTGGTCTGCGACGAAAATTTCGGATCGGGCACCTTCACCGACAGCACGGCGGTGAGACCTTCGCGGCAGTCGTCGCCGGTCAGCGCGATCTTCTCTTTCTTGGCGTTGGCCTCGGCATAGCCGTTGACCTGGCGCGTCAGCGCGCCGCGGAAACCGGCCAGATGCGTGCCGCCGTCACGCTGCGGGATGTTGTTGGTGAAGCACAGCACGTTCTCGTGGTAGCTGTCGTTCCACCACAAAGCCGCCTCGACGCCGATGCCGTTGGCTTCCGCGCGCACCATGATCGGCGCCGGCACGATCGCCTTCTTGTTGCGGTCGAGATATTTGACGAATTCCTCGACGCCGCCGGAATAGTGCATCTCCTCGCGCTTCTCGACTGCATGACGCATGTCGGACAGCGCGATGTTGACCCCGGAATTGAGGAAGGCGAGCTCGCGCAGCCGATGCTCGAGCGTCGCGAAGTCATATTCGATATTCTTGAAGGTCTCGGACGAGGCGAGGAACGTCACCTCGGTGCCGCGCTTGCCCGGCGCGTCGCCGACCACCACCAGCGGTGCGACGGCATCGCCATGGGCGAACTCGATATAATGCTCCTTGTTGTCGCGCCAGATGCGCAGGCCGAGCTTGCTCGACAGCGCGTTGACGACGGAGACGCCGACGCCGTGCAGGCCGCCGGAAACCTTGTAGGAGTTCTGGTCGAACTTACCGCCGGCGTGGAGCTGGGTCATGATGACCTCGGCCGCCGAGATGCCTTCGCCCTTGTGGATGTCGACGGGAATGCCGCGGCCGTCGTCGCGCACGGTGACGGAATTGTCGGCGTTGAGCACGACATCGACACGCGTGGCGTGGCCGGCCAGCGCTTCGTCGATCGCGTTGTCGACGACCTCGTAGACCATGTGGTGCAGGCCCGAGCCGTCGTCGGTGTCGCCGATATACATGCCCGGGCGCTTGCGGACGGCATCGAGACCCTTGAGCACGCGGATCGATTCCGCGCCGTAGTCGCTCGGATTGGACGGCTCGTTTTCGGCAGCGGGCTGCCGAGCAGGTTCTGTCATAAGAGGCCTTCGAAATGTCGCCCGAATCAGCGGCGCAAAAGGCGCTGATTTGCAGGCTATTTGTGCCATGAAAGCGAGATTGCGCCTAGCGCAAAGTATGCTGCCGCAACCCTTTGATGAGATAGGGTTTTTTGGCGAGTTTTCAAGGTTTTTGGAGGCCGATTTCAGGACCCGTGAAAAGCCCGATTCGAGACCCCGTTTCGGGTCCTCAAAGACGTGGATTTTGCGGGGCGCGGAGTCTCTTCCCAAGGCGCCTCGGCGCCGCGGAGCGGCCGTCGGCTCAGTAGATCTGGTTGGACTCGCCGTCGCCGTCACGCAGCTTGAGGAACCACGCTTGGTCCGCGGCCAGCGTGATGGTGTCGCTGCGCACCAGATGACCCGACACGTGCAGGGCGTAGGAATATGTGCCGGGCGGCAGATCCAGCGTTTGCGGATGATTTAAGCCGCCCGCGATCTTGATGATTTGATCGTTGATCGCGAGCGAGGCCACATCAGGCACGAGATAGCCGAAGATCAGCCGTGCTTGTCCTGGCATTGGCAGGAAGTTGGCCTTGGCCGCGGCCTCCGTATTTCGCTGCACCAGGTCGACCGTGGTCTCGCCCTTGGCACGGCCGAGCGTCAGCGTGCCCGGCCCCTTCGGAGAGGCGAAGACGAGCAGGGCGCGATCGGCAGTGACCACCGCGCCATCGGGCTTTTCCTGCCAGCCGCGCTTTCCAAGCTCCGTGCGGTAGAAGGCGAGGACGTCGCCGAGCTCGGCGGGCACCTCGGCCTTGAGCTCGAGCCGGAGCGGGACTTCGACCCCGTCCGCGCTGGTGCGGCTGAAGCTCGAGTGGCTGGCTCGCGTCGGCACGGGCATGTCGGAGTGGGCATCTGCTGCGGTCAGCGGCTGCTGCGAGCAGCTCGCAAGCAGAGTGAGGCTGGACACCAACAGCCGCCATCGTGCCGGGACCTTCGTCCCGCGTCTTGCCGTCGTCATGTCCATTCTCCCGGAAGGTCGCGCGTCACGATCTTCGCGCGATGAGGTGGCTGCGACATTGTCGCGGCCATCTCCGACCAGCTGGTCGCCCCATGAACCTGATGGGTTCAACCTGGCCGGGACAGGCACAGGGGATCAATACATCTGCAGCGGCAGCACGGCGCCATCAGGACCCACCATGAGGCCCCAGGCATCCCCGGCCGCAACGGTGAGGCTCTCGGTGCGGGCGGGATGTCCGGGCACGCGCAGGGCGTATTGGTATTTGCCAGGCGGCAGATCGACCATCGGACCTTTCGGCGATTGCGGGCCGCCGGCGCCAGCCGCGATCTTGACGGTCTGCTTGTTGATGGTGAGCGACGCTTCCTTCGGTCCGATATTGCCGAGCATCAGCCTGGCCTGGCCCGCCTTCGGCATGATGTCGGCCTTGACGGCGGCTTCCGGATTCTTTTGCGCCAGACTGACCGTGGTCTCGCTCTTGGCGCGGCCGAGCTTCAGCACCGCCGGGCCTTGCGGCGAAGTGAAGTCGATCTGCGCGCGCTCCGCCGACACAATGGCGCCGTCGGCCTTTTCCTGCCAGCCGAGCTTGGACAGCTCCGTGCGGTAAAACGCCAGGACGTCGCCGAGCGGGGCCGGGATGCTGGCTTCGAGCTCGCGGCGGAACGGCGTCTCGCTGCCCGGCATCTTGGTGGTGGCGAGCGAGGTCGACGACCGCTGCGTCGGTACGGGCAACTGCGATTCGGTGTCGGGCTTGAGCGGCTCGGACGATTTGGCCTGCGCTTCCACGGGCTTGGCGGTCGCCACCTTGAGGCCCGATCCCTCGGCGCTGACTCTCACTTTCGGCCCCATCTGCATCACGGTGAAGGAGATCGACTTGCCGCTCTTGGCAAACTCCAGCATCGCCATGTTGGGCTGGTTGATGACCGAAGGCCGCTCGTTCCAGCCCAGCGGCTTCAGCGAGGCCCGGTAGAACGCGGTCAGCGCCTTCACGCTCGATCCGGACGAGAATTCGAGGCTGCCGTCGTCGCCTTTGAATCTGACGTCTTCGGCGGTCTCTGGCAGCGGCACCGGCGTCTTGCTGTCGGCAAGTGCACCGAGCGGCGCATCGGACAGCGCGGCCGCCTGCACCTTGCGCCGCGCTTCGTCGGCGGCGATGACCTGCTTGGCCATCGCCTCGGCGTCTTTCATGAATTTCTCGTCGGCCTCTTTCTTCGCCTTGGCACGGGCCGCAAGCGCGGATTCCTTCACCTGTGCGGTCAGGCTGACCATGGTGAAGTCATATTTGCGGCCAAGCCGCAGCACGCCGGTCTCCTCGGCGTTGGAGATCTTGAGCGCAACGTCGTCGCCGGGGGCGAGCGGGGCGCTGCCATCCTCCTGCCAGCCTCGCGCAGCGAGCTCGCGATGATAGAAGGCGAGCACGGCAGGCAGCTCGGCCATCGCGGCGGCGCTCATCTCGCGCTTGTTGGAGCTCGCGCTGCCGAGGCCCCTGGCCGACTTGGTCGGATTCGGCCGCGGCAGGCCGGCAACATCGCTATCGGCGGTGAGGTCGGCGGGCAGCACGAAAGGTGCGATCCGGACATCGACATCGGTGCGGCCGTCGTTGCGCTTCGTCAGCGTCAGCATCACCGGCTTCTGCTTGTAGAACTGCGTCGTGTCGCCCTCGGGATGGTCGTAGAATGCGCGCATGCCGTTCGGAACGGCCTCGTCGAGGCCCGTCGTCGTCCAGCGTGCCGCCGTTTCCGCCGTGAGCTTGCGCCAGCCGATCGCCTCCATCTGGCGAATGTAGAATTCCGACGTCGCATCGAGCGCGCCCGGCGCGATGCAGCCGAGATAGGGCCTGGTGCCGTCGAACACGAGATCGCTCGCGCCGTCGGGGAACGGTACGTTCGAATAGATCCGATCGGTCGTGTAATAGACCGCGGACTGATCGGGCCGGCCGCCGGCCTGCGTGAAGTGAACGGACAGGCCTTGCCGTCCCTTCTTGAATTTCAGCGTGGTGCTCTTCTCCTCCAGCGGCAGCACATAGGGCACCCAGCCCTCGGCACTCAGGAGTTTTCGCACCGCCTGTAACGTCACGGCTGGCGGCGTCGGCACGCGATATTCGACGCGGTAGGGATCGGGGCGCGAAGTGTCTTCCACCGCGCCCTCGAGCTGCGGCAGCGCGTGGACGTCGACGATGCCGGCATCGGCCGCGGCGGCAACCGAGCTGCTCGCCAACAGGAAGAGGCCGCATGCAAGCAGCCGCCAGCGTGCCGGGACCTGCGTCCCGCGCGTCATCCTCGACATCGTCACTTCTCCAAGGGGCGTGGCGCGGCGCATCGGCTCGCGCGCAATTGCAGGCTGCGGCACCGTCGGCGCGGCCTCTGACCAGAAGTCGCGACAGGAACCCGTGAGGTTCAAAGATCGCCGATGCCCCGGAAGCGCTCAATACAGCTGGAGCGGCGGCCAGACGTCTCCGTCGGGCCCGACCGTGAGCTCCCAGGTATCGCCGGCCACAATGTCGAGGGTCTTCGTGGTGGCCGAACGGTCCGGCAGGCGCAGCTCGTAGGAATATCGGCCGGGCGCCAGATCCAGCGAGACCGCGTTTGTGCCGGCGGCGCGCTTGACGGTTTTCGCGTCGATCGTGAGCGTGGCATCCGTCCCGCTGATATTGCTGAACACCAGCATCGCCTGGCCGGGCTCGGGCATGATATTCGCCCGGCTCGCCGCATCGGCGTTCTTCTGCACGATATGGATCGAGGTGCTGCCGTCCTTGCGGGCGAGCTGCAGTGCGGCGGGCCCGAGCGGGGAAGCGAAGGAGAGCTGGACGTGATCGGCTGCGATCACCGCGCCTTCGGGCTTTTCCCGCCAGCCGAGCTTTCCGAGCTCGGTGCGATAGAAGCGGACGACGTCGCCGAGCTGCGCAGGCACCGTGGTTTCGAGCCTGGTGCGGAGCGGGGCTTCGATGCCGGGCATCACCGTGGTGTGGGTGCCGCGAAAGCTGTAGCGGGCCGGCGCGGGCAGTTTGGCGGCGGGGTCCAGCGTCAGCGCGGGCGAGAACAACGGCGGCAGATTCGACACGAACGCGCCGGCGCTTGCGGCGAGCAGGCAGCTTGCGAGGAGAACGAGGCCGCACGCAATAGGTTGCCATCGTGCCGGAGCTCGCGCCCCATGCCCCACCGTCGCCATGCCTGTGCTCCAAAGGATATCGCGCGTGTCCGAGATATTTGCGCGATGGCCGCATGTTGCGGCCTCAAGCAGCTAGTCGCCGGCGGAAACGAGCGGGTTCAACGCGGCGGCTCAGCTTCGGGCGGAGACTCGTCCGCTCTCGACGTCAAACACTTCGCCTCCCGCGCCGATCTCGGCGAAGGCCGCCGGGTCGGCGCCGGTGAGCCAGACCTGCGCGCCGAGCTTCTTCAGCTCGTCGAACAGCGCGGCGCGCCTGCTGGGATCGAGATGCGCGACGACCTCGTCGAGCAGCAGCAGCGGCACGATGCCGGTCATCTCGGCCACCAGGCTCGCATGCGCCAGCACGAGGCCGATCAGCAGCGCCTTCTGCTCGCCGGTCGAGGCGTCGCGCGCCGGCATGCTCTTCGGCGCATAGATCACCTGGAGGTCGGTGAGATGCGGGCCGTCGGTGGTGCGGCCGGCGATGGCATCGCGCGGACGGTTGTCGCGCAGGATCTGCCGGTAGCGGTCCTCGACCGAGGTCGCGGTCTCCTCAAGCAGCGCATTCTCCATCCAGCCGTCGAGCGCGATCTGCGCCGACGGAAACGCGGACGCCTGCGCGCGCGCATTCAACATGCCGGTCAGCCTTGCCGCCGTCTGGCCGCGCGTGGCCGCGACCGCGACCGCGAGCTCGGCGGTCTCGCGCTCGATGGCGTCACACCAATGGTCGTCGTAATTGCGGGTCTCGAGCAGGCGGTTGCGCGAGCGCAAGGAGCGTTCCAGCGCGTTGATGCGGCTGGAATGCTCGCTGTCGATGGCGAGCACCAGGCGGTCGAAGAAGCGCCGCCGCTCGGAGCCTGCGCCCATGAACAGCCCGTCCATCGCCGGCGTCAGCCAGACCATGCGGATGTGGTCGCCGAAGGCTGCCGCCGACCCCACCGGCTCGCGGTCGATGCGGCAGCGCCGGCTGACGGCGGCATCAGCGCGCGGTGCATCGATGCCGGTACCGAGCGTCGCCAGCCCCAGCGCGCCCTCGACCTGCGCCGACACCGCCCAGGAGCCGTCGCCCTGGTTGTCGGCGACGTCTTCCAGCGTGGCGCGCCGCAGGCCGCGCCCCGGCGACAGGAACGAGATCGCCTCGATGCAATTGGTCTTGCCCGCCCCATTCGGCCCGACCAGCGCCACCAGGTCAGCCGCCGTCTCGAGCCCCCCCGCCCGATAATTGCGAAAATGCGTCAGCGTCAGGCGATGGATGCGGGAGGCGGTCATGCTAGCTCGTCATTGCCGGACTCTACTTCCCTCCCCCCTTGTGGGGGAGGGTGGCGCCTCACGCAGTGAGGCGACGGGTGAGGGGTATCTTACCGCCCGGCAAGCTTTGCAAGGATATCCTCCAATACGGAAGTGGACTGCCGAAGCACGTCATTGTTCCAATAGCGCAAAGTCCAAAACCCTTCAGTTGCAAGCGCGGCCTCACGAGTCGTGTCTCGCTGTGACTCCGCGTGTTGGCTTCCGTCGATCTCGATTACAAGAGACTGCTCGAAACAGACAAAGTCGAGAATGTAGTTCTTGAACGGTACCTGTCGGCGAAACTTGAATGTGGAGAGCCGACGATCCCTGAGTGGGCGCCACATCGCGGCTTCCGCATCCGTCGGTTCGTGCCGCATGTTCTTCGCGAATTGGCGGAGACGTTTGGGGACTGGCCGATGGGATGGCTCCTGCGGCACGAACCCCTCACCCGACTGAGTGTGTATCCGCCTGCGGAGATGCCCTCTCCCACAAGGGGAGAGGGCACAGCAACGTGCATCGCGCTTGTTTCGACGGGGAAAACTGTAGCTTTACCCTCTCCCCTTGTGGGAGAGGGTGGCTTCGCGCAGCGAAGCCGGGTGAGGGATTGTCTCCACGTAGAAGGTGTCGCGAGAGGAGGAACACGTCCCTCACACCCGCATCGGCATCAGCACGTACAACGCGCTCTTGTCGTCGCGGTCTTGCACGAGGGTCGGCGAGCCGGGATCGGCGAGCTTGAGGGTTGCGACGTCGCCTTCGATCTGGGCGGCGATGTCGAGCAGATAGCGGGAGTTGAAGCCGATATCGAGGGCGTCGGAGGCGTATTCCACCTCGAGCTCTTCGGTCGCGCTGCCGGAATCCGGATTGGTCACCGACAGCACCAGCTTGCCCGGCGACAGCGACAGTTTGACCGCGCGCCCGCGTTCGCTGGAGATGGTCGAGACGCGGTCGACCGCGTTCTCGAAGTCCTTCTTGTCGACGACGAGCTCCTTGTCGTTGCCTTGCGGAATGACGCGGCCGTAATCGGGGAAGGTACCGTCGATCAGCTTCGAGGTCAGCACGACGTTGCCGATGGTGAAGCGGATCTTGGCCTGCGACAGCTCGATCGTCATCTCGGCGTCGGTGTCCTCGATCAGGCGCTGCACCTCGCCGACGGTCTTGCGCGGCACGATCACGCCGGGCATGCCCTCGGCGCCCTTGGGCTGCACCAGATCGAGCTGGGCGAGGCGGTGGCCGTCGGTGGCGACGCCGCGCAGCGTTGCGGCCTTGGCCGTGCCCGCCGCGTGCAGATAGATGCCGTTGAGGTAATAGCGCGTCTCTTCGGTCGAGATCGCGAACTGGGTGCGGTCGATCAGCCGCTTGACGTCCTTGGCGGCGAGCGAGAAGGAGTGCGACATGTCGCCGGCGGCCAGATCCGGGAAGTCGTTCTCGGGCAGGGTCTGCAGGGTGAAGCGCGAGCGGCCGGCGCGGATCGCCAGCACCGCGCGGTCGCCGTCGGCCTCCAGCACGATCTGCGAACCGTCCGGCAGCTTGCGCACGATGTCGTAGAACATGTGCGCCGGCACGGTGGTGGAGCCCGCGGTCGCGGTTTCCGCTGGCAACGTCTCGGTGACCTCGAGGTCGAGGTCGGTCGCCTTCAGCGACAGCTTGGCGTTCTCGGCCCGGACCAGCACGTTGCCCAGGATCGGAATCGTGTTGCGGCGCTCGACCACGCGGTGGACATGGCCCAGCGACTTCAGGAGTTGCGCGCGTTCGACCGTAACCTTCATTGCACTACTCGCCCGATCCCCAAGGAAACACAAATTTGAGAACGCCGGGCGGCGGGACGCGCGCCACGGCACCGAAGACCCCGGAAAGCCGGATCATCCAGCCGATATGACCAAAGCTGTCAGGGTCGCGCAAGGTGGCTCGGATGGCCCCCGGATTCAAGAGATCGGAGGCAGTTCCCCACGATTTACCGCCCAAAACGAAAGCCGCCGCCCAGGCGAGGCCGGGGCGGCGGCAGAATGGCAGGAGCGCCTAGGCGTTTATTCCTGGAGCTGGCGCTTCAGCGACTCCACTTCCTCCGACAGCGCGGTGTCCTTGGAGACCAGGGCCTCGATCTTGCGCACGGCGTGCAGCACCGTGGTGTGGTCGCGTCCGCCGAAGCGGCGGCCGATCTCGGGGAGCGAGCGCAGGGTCAGCGTCTTGGCGAGATACATCGCCACCTGGCGCGGGCGCACCACGTTGGCGGTGCGGCGCGAGGACAAGAGGTCGGACCGGCTGACATTATACTGCCGCGCCACCACGCGCTGGATGTCCTCGATCTTGATCCGCTTCGGCTCCTGCGGCCGGACCAGGTCGCGCACCTCGTGCTCGGCCATCTCCAGCGTCACCGGCCGGTTGTTGAGCTTGGAGTGCGCCAGCAGGCGATTGATGGCGCCTTCGAGGTCGCGGCCATTATGGGTGATGGTGCGCGCCAGATAATGCAGCACCTCTTCCGGCACCTCGAACGTCGCATGATGGGTGCGGGCGGCGGCGACGCGCGACTTGAGGATGCCGTGGCGCAGCTCCTCGCCGAGCGAGCCCATCTCGACCACGAGGCCGCCGGCGAGCCGCGAACGCACGCGGTCGTCGAGGCTTTCGAGATCGGACGGCGGACGGTCGGCCGCGATCACGACCTGGCGGCCGGCGTCGATCAGCGCGTTCAGCGTGTGGCAGAACTCGGCCTGGGTCGACTTGCCCTGCAGGAACTGGAGGTCGTCGATCACCAGCACGTCGATGCCGCGCAGCGCTTCCTTGAAGGCCAACGCCGTTTGCGTCTTCAGCGCGGCGACGAAGCCGTACATGAACTTTTCAGCCGTGAGATACAGCACCTTGCGCTCGTTGCCGGAATTGCCGGCCCAGGTCACCGCCTGCAGGAGATGCGTCTTGCCGAGGCCGACACCGGCATGGATGTAGAGCGGGTTGAACATCACGGGGTCGCCGCGGCGACCTTCCGCGACCTGACGCGCGGCCGCATGCGCCAGCGTGTTGGAGCGGCCGACGACGAAGCTCGCGAAGGTCAGGCGCGGATCGAGCGGCGAGCCGCCGAGCGCGTCGTGATTGGCCGAGACCGGCGCAGTCGCGGTCGAGCGCAGCTCCGGGGTCGGCGTGCGCCGCGTCTCGACCGGCACCGGGGCTTCCTTCTGCGCCACCGGACGCACGGCCGTACGCACCGTGAGGTCGATGCGATGCACTTCCGGCATCTCGGCCTGCCAGCACGACAGCACGCGCTCGGCATAATGGGCCTGGATCCAGCTCTTCAGGAAGCGTGTCGGCACCGAGAGCCGCACACTCTCCTCCTGCACGCCTTCCAGATCCATGCGCGCAAACCAGCTCGTGTAGACGTCTTCGCCAACGCTCGAGCGCAGCCGACCCTTCAC